>CAHJWN010000106.1 GCA_903642265.1 Acidobacteriaceae bacterium
GAACTGATCACCGGTGACGTGCGCGACCCAAATCTTTTGCGTGGAGCTCTCAATGGGATCGATGTCGTCTTCCATTTCGCTGCGACTGTGGGCGTCGGCCAGTCGATGTACGAGATTGCACGCTATATGAGCGTCAATACTCAAGGCACTGCCGAGCTGCTTCAAGCGATTCTCGATTCCAAGATGTCGCTTGATAAGCTGGTAGTCGCATCCTCCATGTCGATTTATGGTGAAGGCCGATACATTTGCTCCAGCTGCGGTCACATGGCCACACCTCCCGTGCGAACCTCTGAGCAGTTGAAGTCAGGGAAGTGGGACATCGAATGTGACGCGTGTGGTGGCCTGCTTAAGCCTTTTCCAACCGATGAAGGTAAACCATCAGAGATTAATTCCGTATACGCGCTGTCCAAGCGTGACCAGGAAGAGCTTTGCTTAATCTTTGGTCGCACCTATGGTCTACCTGTAACGGCACTTCGCTTCTTCAATATTTACGGAACTCGCCAAGCGCTTTCAAACCCCTATACCGGTGTTGCTGCAATCTTTGCATCGCGTCTTCTGAACAATCTGGCACCTTTGGTCTTCGAGGACGGAGAACAGATGCGTGATTTCGTCAGTGTTCATGACATCGTTCGCGCCAACATGCTTGCGATGGTAGATGGTAAGTCAAACGGTGAAGTGATAAACGTAGGGTGCGGTAAGCCAATTTCAATTAACAACGTAGCAGCTCTCTTAGCGCAGTCTCTCGGCAAGGACATTGATCCGGTCATCACAAAGAAGTACCGCGTCGGCGATATACGTCATTGCTATTCCGATCTCACCAAAGCTCGTAGCCTTCTCGGTTATGAGCCAGAGGTGACCTACGAGGACGGCTTCCGTGAACTGGCTGAGTGGCTGGCCAACCAGAAGGCTGAGGATAAAGCCGAAACCATGCTCCGGGAACTGACCGCGTATGGATTGACTGCGTGAAGTGATCTGTCAGGCTGTTCGTTGTGCCTTAGTCCATTGTTAGAAGAGAGGGATAGACATGAGGAATGGGTCGAGCCGTATAGCGCTCATCACAGGCGGAGCGGGCTTTGTGGGCTCGAATCTGGCCGAGCGGCTCCTTGGCGAATCGGACGTAAAGGTAAGGATATTCGACAACTTCTCGCGAAGAGGCGTGACGAATAATTGCGAGTATCTGCAAACCCTCCAAGGCAGTCGTCGTCTTGAGATTGTCGAAGGGGATGTCCGTGACGCCGTCGCTGTGAAGAACGCGACGAGAGATGTGACAGAAATCTATCACCTTGCCGCTCAAGTCGCCGTCACCACATCAGTAACGGATCCAGTCTCTGATTTCGAAGTCAACTTACGAGGAACGCTGAATGTGCTGGAGGCAGCCCGCCTCTCGGGCAACAAGCCCTTTCTACTATTTACGTCTACTAACAAAGTGTATGGGTCGCTCCACGGTGTTCCAGTTGCGGTCGTCGGCAGCCGCTACCAGGCGGTAGACGAAAATTTCCAAGGAGTAAACGAGGTAGAGGCCCTCGACTTCCACTCACCTTACGGGTGTTCCAAAGGTGCGGCCGATCAATATGTGCGGGACTATGCTCGCATCTATGGTTTGCCTAGCGTAGTGTTTCGAATGTCATGTATCGCGGGGCCGCGGCAGATGGGAAACGAAGATCAGGGCTGGGTAGCTCACTTTCTTTATTCCGTCCTATCTGGACTGCCAGTAACTATCTATGGAGATGGTTTCCAGGTTCGCGATGTGCTCCACGTGCACGATCTGGTTGATGCGATGCTGGCCGCGCGCACCGCCTCCTCGAGAACTCGCGGAGAGATATACAACCTTGGAGGCGGCCCAAGCCGCACAGCCTCCGTGATCGAAATGCTTCGTATGATTGAGCACGAGACCGGCAAGGCGCTCCTTCTCAGCAGAAGTGGTGTGCGGCCGGGTGATCAACCACTCTACATCTCCGACACTGCCAAGTTCGAGCAAGCCACTGGTTGGGCGGCGTCACGATCGATAGAGCAGATTCTGCAGGATATTGGCGCATTCTGGCGCACTAACAAAGATGTGATCAGGCAGAGTGCTCTTTCGCCCGAGCCTGTTCTCGAATTGGTAGCGGAGGAAGTGGCATGAAGTATGCGCTCATAAATCCGCGCTGGGACTTCGCTGGCTCTACTTATTTCGGATGTGCGGAGCCGCACTACCCACTTGAGCTCCTCACAGCACGTGAGTTTCTCCGGAAGGCTGGACACGAGGTTCTCCTCGTCGATGCCTTTATGGAAAATCTATCGCCCCTTCAGGTTTTAGAGCGCCTGAGAGAATTCGACGAAGACTTTCTTGTGGTTCCAACGGCACCATCTTATTTATTTTGGCGTTGCCCGCAGCCCGAGCTCCGCGTTCCTGCATTGTGGGCTTCTGCTCTCCGTCGTAGCTCCAGGATCGTTGCTATCGGTCCGCATGGTTCGGTCACGCCACGCTCTACGTTGGATAAGATTGGTGCAGACGTTGTACTTCGCGGTGAACCGGATCAGACTCTCTCCCAACTAGCGTCCACGCCCTGGGAGATGATTGCCGGATGCTGCTGGCGCGACTCGAGTGGCATCGTGCGAATGTCACAAGGACTTGGCGCCACCGATATGCAGGCGGTCCCCACGATTGACTACTCAGACTACCCGGTTGAACGCCATCATCACCTGCACCACATCTTTCCCGGAAATGGAGCCGACCATCTCAAACTCGGCGCAGAGGTGGAGTTTGCTCGCGGGTGCCCATACTCCTGTACCTTCTGCAACAAGACCCTGTTCCGCAACAAGTACCGTGAGCGCTCCCTATCGGCTGTACTAGCCGAGATAGATCAGCTGATTGATCGAGGTGTGGACTACATCTACTTCATCGACGAGATATTCGGCGTCGGCAAGCAGGTCCGCACCCTGCTCGAAGAGATTGCCAAGCGTAACGTCTCTATTGGCTTTCAGTCACGCATCGATCTATGGGACGAAGAGTCGCTTGAATTGCTGGGCCGTGCCCATTGCGTCTCCTTCGAGTGCGGCGTTGAGTCAATTACCGAAGAGGGTCGCGACGAGTTAAATAAGAAGTGCCGGCTGACAACAGAACGCATCGGAGATTTGCTGATCTATGCACGGCAATTCATCCCGTGGGTACAAGCCAACCTTATCAAGACGGCGAAGGATGATGCCAGCCTTGTAGCAGCATGGCAGGCTCGCCTGAAGGCTAGTGGCGTTTGGGTCAGTGAGCCAGTGCCCATGTTCCCATTCCCCGGGAGCCCGCTGTATGTTGAGACGTTCGGGGTGCAGCCCGATGAGAGCGCGTGGGATCGTGCACACACTCATTACCTCCAACTATTCGCAGGCAAAGGGTTCAGCGATATCCAGGAGCAACAGCCTGGAACCCTTTTGGAGCTTGAATGCGTGTCCTGATCACCACCGACACCATAGGCGGCGTTTGGACGTTTACGCAGGAACTTGTGGTGGGTCTGCTCAATGAAGGCTGCTACGTGTGCCTCGTCAGTCTGGGAGTTGACCCCAATTACGGCCAACGCTTGTGGACTGAACAGATGAAGAAAGCGTGGCAGACGCATTTCAACTACACGGCCCTCCACGTTCCGCTGGAGTGGATGCAAGAAAATCAGGACTCGTATACTGACGCTGCGCCTCGTCTGCTCGCCATTGCGAAGACCTTTAATGCAGACGTCATCCACTCAAATCAATTGTGCTTTGGCGCGCTGCAAACATCGCTTCCTCGTATCGTGACCGCGCACAGCGATGTGCTTAGTTGGGCTATTGCTTGTCGGAATACCCCATTTGAAGGTTCAGCATGGTTGTCTCAATATCGCCGGTTAGTTACTGCTGGTCTCGCTGACGCCAGTACTGTAACTGTGCCAACCTTGTGGATGTTGAATGCTCTTAGCCAGAACTTTCCTGTCTCATGTGACACGCGTGTGATCTACAACGGCCGGTCTGTCCCGCAAACGTTGCAGGTGCCCCGCAAATTGCAAGCGGTCACCGCCGGACGGATATGGGACGAGGCTAAGAACATCAAGCTGCTGACCACTATTAAGTCAATCGTCCCGATTCTTGCAGCAGGAGACAGTACGGGGGAGACCCCAACGTCGTCGTGGTCTTCATCGATTCAGCTCCTGGGCAGCCTCACCGAAAAGGAATTGACGCAGCTGTTTTATGAGAGTGCGATTTACATCTGTGCGTCGAAATACGAACCCTTTGGGCTGGCGCCAATCGAAGCCGCGCTATGCGGATGCGCTGTTTTAGCAAATGACATCCCCTCCCTGCGCGAGGTATGGGGTAACGCAGCGCTCTACTTTCACGATGCGCAGTCGCTTACCGATCTGCTCGAGAGGCTCAGCCAGGACTCGGATTTCCTTAAGAAAGCGCAAGAGAAGTCCCACAGACATGCTCGTACCTTCAGTCAGAAGAAGATGACTCTTTCCTATCTCGACGTGTACCGGAGTGCCATCTCACAGGCGCTTCCAACAGTGAACGCCAATGTTGCCTAGTCTGAACATCGCCTATTTTGCGCATTCGCTTCGGTCGGATTGGAACAACGGCAATGCGCATTTCATTCGTGGTTTGCTCAACAGTCTTGTACAGCTCGGCCATTCTGTGTGCGTCTATGAGCCAGAAGACAATTGGTCGATCAGCAACCTGCAAAGCGAGGCCGCAGGCGCAGAGTCACTCCAGCAATTTACAGACACTTATCCGGGTCTGCGAATCCGAGCTTATGAGACCGGCGACATCCTCGATACTCAATGCTGGCTGGAGAGGCTGGAGCAAGTTGACTTTGTCATTGTGCATGAGTGGAATGCGCCAGGATTGGCGAAAACCCTCCTCTCAGTTCGCGACCAGCTTAAGTTTCACATCCTATTTCACGATACGCATCACCGCGTCTCGTCCTCCCCAGAGCAGATCCGCCTTTTCAATATTGATCGGTTTGACGGCGTTCTTGCCTTCGGTGACACGTTGAGGAATCTATATCAGGAAAAGTTTGGCATCGAGAAAGTGTGGACCCTGCACGAAGCTGCAGACACGTCTCTGTTCAAACCTTTTCCTGCCACAAAAAAAGAAAACGATGTTGTTTGGATCGGTAACTGGGGAGACGACGAGCGCTCTGCGGAGATCTCGCAATTTCTTCTGGAACCTGCTCGCAAGTTGCTGGACCATCGCTTCTCGATCTACGGCGTTCGCTACCCCGAAGAAGGTTTATCGTCGCTGCATCAGGCTGGCGTGAATTACTGTGGCTATCTCCCTAACCTTAGCGCACCTGCGGCTTACGCTGCGGCGCGGCTTACAGTGCACATTCCGCGTCAACAGTATGTTTCAGCGATGACGGGCATTCCTACCATTCGCGTCTTTGAAGCGCTCGCATGTGGTATTCCACTCATCTCTGCTCCTTGGAAAGACACGGAAAAGCTCTTTCGACAGGGAGACTTTCTTATGGTGCGTGACACGCATGAAATGCGCCGCGCCATGGAGTACCTACTGAATGACCGCGGAGCAGCGCAGGCACAAGCCTTGCGCGGTCTTGAGACAATCCTGGCTCATCACACGTGTCGTCATCGCGCTGAACAGTTAGTCACGATTCTTTCGGAGTCAATCCAGTGAAAATCTTTGCGTTTGGCGCGAGCATTCTTACTTCTTATTGGAATGGTGCAGCAACGTACTACCGCGGTTGCTACAAGTACCTCGCTCGACAGGGCCACCAGATCACCTTTGCTTCGCCGGATGCTTTTGACCGAAAACAGCACCATGATGACGGTGATTTCTCGTACGTCGATGCGCTTTACTACCCACCTACGCCACACGGAATTGAATTGATGCTTGCAGAAGCATCCAAAGCGGACGTAGTTGTAAAGCATAGTGGTCTCGGTGTAGGTGACGCATTGCTTGAACGCCGCGTGGCCGAACTTCAGCCTGAGCGCATTGTGGTGTTCTGGGATGTAGACGCTCCGGCAACCCTCGGTCGTATGGCCGCAGACAAAAACGATCCGTTTCACAATGACGTGCCGAGCTTCGACGCCGTTTTCACGTATGGTGGCGGCCCTCGTGCTCGCGAGGGCTATCTTGACGCCGGCGCGCGCGCTTACTACAGCATCTACAACGGCCTTGATCCTGAAACTCACCATCCCGTGCCTGCTGATCCCTCCCTCGCCTGCGATGTCGTTTTTCTCGGAAACAGACTGCCTGATAGAGAAGCTCGTGTTGAAGAACTCTTCCTTCGCGCTGCAGCTTTAGCACCGGACCGCCAATTCATTCTTGGGGGTGAAGGCTGGGGCGATAAGCAAATGCCCCCGAATGTGCGTTGGATCGGCCACGTATCGGTGCATGACCATAATCGACTCAACTGTTCCGCAAATATGGTCATGAACGTCAACCGTGCCTCGATGGCAGACTTCGGGTTCTCTCCACCCACTCGTGTATTTGAAGTGGCAGGAGCCGGTACGTGTATGTTGTGCGACGAATGGCCGGGCATTGATGATTGCTTTGAGCCTGAGAACGAGATCCTCGTAGTCCGCAGCGCGGAAGACGTCATCGCCGCTCTTCAGAAGCACGATGAAGCGTCTCGACGCAAGATCGGCGCGGCCTTCCTTCAGCGTGCTCTTCGCGATCACACCTATGAGCAGCGTGCCCGCCAGGCCGAATTAGCATTCCAGGAGTGCTTGGTTCGTCGAGATGAAAGAGCCTCTGGAGCATCTCCTGAACTTGTGGTGGAGACGGCATGAAGATAGTTGTTTTTGGGCTCACCATTACATCCGCTTGGGGCAATGGGCACGCAACGACTTTCCGCTCCCTCATAAAGGCTCTGCATGGTCGCGGTCATAAGGTCACATTTGTAGAGAAGGATGTCTCCTGGTACCGGGATAATCGCGATCTCACCAGCCCACCATTTTGTACCCTGAAGCTCTACGATGATTGGAATTTCAACTCAAAGCTGCTCGTAGATCTATGCCGCGATGCAGACGCAATCATCATCGGCTCTTACTTTCCCGACGCCAAGGCGGCAAGTGAGGCTCTGATCAGCGCTGGTGTTGGACCACTGTTCTTTTACGATATAGACACTCCCGTAACTCTGGCGGCGCTTCGTGCGACTGGCAGCACCGACTATCTGGACAACGCGTTAGTTCCTCTTTACGACGGGTATCTCAGTTTTACTGGTGGCCCGATTCTCACTGAACTATGTGAACACTTCGGAGCTCAAAGGGCGTTCCCATTCTATTGTTCGGTAGATCCGGATATTCATAAACCGACCCCGTCTCGCGAGGTGTACCGCTGCGATCTTAGCTATCTCGGAACCTACTCCTCAGATCGGCAACCAAAGCTGAATAGATTCCTTAGTGAGCCAGCTAGTTTGCTTCCGCAGTTCGAGTTTGTTGTTGCTGGCGCGCTTTATCCGGACAGCATTATTTGGAACGCCAACGTAAAGAGGTTTACCCACGTCGCCCCAGCCGATCATGCAGGCTTCTACTCCTCTGCAAAGTTCACCCTGAATCTCACACGTGAGGATATGGTCATATCAGGCTACTCGCCCTCGGTACGGCTCTTTGAGGCGTCCGCATGTGGCGCCGCGATCATCTCCGACGATTGGCAGGGAATCGACGACTTCTTTACGCCGGGAGAGCAGATACTTCTTCCGCGCGATGAGCGTGACGTGATTGACATCGTAAGCAATCTCTCAGACGCAGAGCGCTTGAAAATTGGAAAGAGTTCACGGGAACGGACCCTGGAGCACCATACGTCTGCACATCGAGCAATAGAATTTGAGCAGATTGTCTCGGACACCGGCAGCGCAAGCGCTACACGAAGAGATCTTCAAAGGAGTTCAGGCATAACTCCGGTTTATGCCTCAACAACTGCTCCCGGGAATATACCCCGGTAGCGACCGCAATGACAGGAAGCCTATTGGCATGCGCAGCCAGGATGTCCGCTGGTGTGTCTCCTAATATGCAGATTGTTGCGTTCGTTGATCGAGCTTGGTGCATCTGCGCTACAGCACCTCGGAATACATCGGTGCGATCTTCGAACTGATCGCTCCATCCACCTACACTGAAGTAGTCAAGTATTCCAGCCCGCCTCAACTTCGCTTGCCCAATCCGTTTTAGATTGCCTGTCGCCAGTCCAAGTGTTGCGTTGCATGTTGTAAGGTGCTGCAGCACAACATGGACTGCGGGTAGCAACGTCACACAGAGTTCATCTTCCCGTGCCTCTACAAATTCGCACATGGTGTCCCTGGTTGTTGGAAGCCGTGGTCTCCACTCATCTTCAGGTATGCCCGCAAGCTTCAGGGCGTCGCGAAGGATACCGACGTCCGTGTTGCCATGTGCCGTAACTCCCTCCAACGTCAGAGGCATTCCCGACAGCTGCTTTAATGCGTCGCAGAACGCAAAGTAGTGCACTGCATCGGTACAGTTGATCAAGGTGCCGTCAATATCGAACAGATACCCATCGAACTCGTCCCACGGTGTCTGCCATACGTCTAACTTCCGCACCACCTAAGCCACCAATCGTTCATCAGCAAAAGTACGCGCGAGCAGCCGCAGCTCTTCAGCTACCGCTGCAATCACGGGGTACCAGTCTCCCGGCGTTTGCTGGCGGAACAGGCGCAGTGAGGGATACCACGGGCTATCGTCACGAGCATGCATCCACCGCCAGTCGGCTTCGTGCTGCAAGATTACCCACGCAGGCACATCCATCGCACCCGCCAGATGGGCGGCCAGGGTGTCTACGGTAATGACGAGATCTAAGCTCGCGATTCTTTCTGCTAAACCGCAAACGCTTCTTTGGCAGTTCTCATCTTCTAGCAGCGTCTTATGTTCAGATACAGCGTTTACTGGATGTAAATTCCAGAACTCGCAGCCTTCAACAGCAATCAGGTGGGTCAGCAGCGAATGTGGGATCGACCGCGCAGCATTCCATTCACCCGCCGTCCAAACCAATCCAACCTGTAGCTGTTTGCCAAAATGTGGGCGCCGCGCAGGCATTTGACCGGGTAAGTCAAGGTAACGCGTTGCAATGGGTAGTTCAGAGACTTCAGTGCGAAAGATGTAAGGCAGCTCCATGATCTCGATCTGCACATCCCAATCGGGCTCTCTTACTCCCAGGTCCTCTCCCCACGTAATCACATCGTCCACACCGTGGAAGCAGGCGGCCAGCTCGGTGAAGTTTGGGGGTACCTGCACGATGACCCGGGCCGCAATCGCTTGCAGACGAGGCATGTACCGGAGGAACTGCACCGCGTCACCTAGACCATGCAGGCACCGCAACATAACGCACTTGCCCGCCAACGCTTCACCTTGCCAGAAACGATGCGGGTCCGTCGCATTCCGCGCACGGATAGCGTCGCTCTGTACCCACGCCAGCCCGAAATCATGTTGCAGCATGTACGCCGTCCATCTCCCTGCGGCGCAGCGGTCCAGGTCAGCGCCCGCCTGCTCTGCTTGATCGAAAAGTACGATCGCCTCGTCCTGGCAGCGCATGCGCAAAGCCTGCTCTGCGGCCTCAATCAGATTGTTGGTATCTGTCATAACTTCTTGCCCGTTGCTGGATACACGCAGTGTGGCCCATCGGGTGGGGTTGTGATCTCCTCATACCGGCAGATATAAACCTCTTCCTCCGGCTGCGCTTCAATGCGAAATCCCGCCGAGCGTAGCATTGCCTCCGCACATGCTCGGTTCGGAATCCACCAGTTCGTCGCATCGTTCGAGTACCGCTGCTCAATAAAATGCAGTTTGGGATAGCCCGACTCTTCAAACGGAGCGGGCGCCATAAACTCGTAGTCTGTCTGTAACTCAGCGACCTCGCGGCTGCCGCGTTGCAGGCTTTGAAACAGGAGCATGTCTTTGGCAACATGTTCGTGAATGAGGTCGAGCGCCAGCAGCGGATGCCGCAAGTGATAAAGGACGCCCATAAAGATGACAAGATCGAATCGCTCACGCAGCGCCGCAATATCCCAGACCGGCATCCTGAGGAACTCTACGTCAAGCTCCTCTATCTCGGCAGCCAGTCTCGCTTGGGAAAGGTAGCGCTCGTCCGTGTCAATCCCAACTACTCGCTCAGCCCCGCGCTTCTTCATCTCGAGCGAATAGAACCCCCCATTACAACCAATATCGAGCACAGTCTTTCCATGCAGATCATGCGGGATGTCATTCCGAAAACGTTCAAACTTGACCTCCGGATAATCACCAAGAAAATGATTGGGAGCGGTACGGATTCCCGCAAGGGTCATGTTATGGAACCATGGCCCAAGGCCGTCGATGCGGCTCTTAATACTTGTTTGTGAATCAGTGTTAACAACATCTGGCGTATCCTGCTCTGCCTCGTTAGCCTCTGCCATTTACGTCTGCGCTCGCCTTTCCTAACATGCTGGCATTAAAGTAGCCCTCGCCGAAATCGTCAAGCAGGCGGACAGCCGATCGATAACCGTTCAAGGTTCCTACATCGACATACTGCTCACCGACGCGAATGCCAACGGCATGTCCACCTTGAGCGATCCACGCATTTACCAGTGTTCCAAAGTATTCGTCACGCCTCTCTGGCTGCAGCCAAAGTCGATGAAGTGCATGAAAGATAGTGCCTGGCATCTTAATGGCGCCCCATATCCAATTGGATGCCGCGTTGGGTCGTTTCACAGCAATCTCTGTAACGTAACCTGCTTCATCCATCACCACGGCGTCGAACAGCTCTGGATGCTGCACAGGAAATAGCAGGAAAGACAGGATATCTGCAGGCAGGGAACTAAGCGCGTTCGCAGGAGACCAGATGGTATCTGGAAGTCCGATGACTACTGACTCCGTTTGAGGAATCAACACCGCTGCTCGAAAGATAGCGTCACATAAACCTGATGGATTGGGCTGCACCACGTAAGCGATATCTGCACCCCACGCGCCACTCCCGTAGTATTCCACGATGTCGGATTTGCCCGGCGAAATCACGAAGCACAACTTTTGCGCTCCTCCTAAGATCATGCGTTCAACCAGGTATTCGCTCACGGCACGCGGCCTCTCCTCGCTGCCTTGGCCTCTGCTTCCGACAGGCAGAAGTTCCTTCGAGAAAGCCAAAGGTTGTATACGACTGCCCGCTCCTGCCGCCGGTATAATGCCCCACATCGCAAGGTCCTCCTCTAAGCTGTCACTGCGCATTGCGCGGTGTTCCTGCTCACGGCGTTACATATCTCTTCAAGCTCAATCGCTCTTTGCATCGCTGTGTGGCAAGCCAGCACCCTCGCGTTGGCTGCAGCCGCAATCTCCCCAAGCTCGCGGTCAGTTAGTGAAAGTGTCAGAAGCACATCTTCCGTTGATTGCACAGCCATGATTTCCACACCAGGCTCAAAGAACGTACTCAACCCCTCCCACACATCGGTAAGGATTGGAACTCCACACGCAGCAGCTTCAAACAATCTTCCTGAGGGGCAGAAGCCGTACCGCGCCATTGCCTCCCGCGTTACGTTCAACGTCATGCGAGAGGAGCAGAAAAACGCCGAGTGCAAGGAAGGTGGAAGATGCCGCACAAAGAAGATGTTTTGTGTCCACGGAAAATCCTCAGGATACTGGGCCCCTCCGATTGCGAATCGCATCTCAGGCCGCTGTCGCGCAGCCTGCACAAATAGCTTGTCGAGCGCCGCCTGCCGATCATTTGCGAATGTTCCGAGGTACGAAAGCTGTGACCTGAACTCCTCGCGAATGGCCGCCGGTCTATGCACCTCTGGATCCACCCACCCATACAACGGCGCAACCGTGTGGGCACCCAGCTCAGATTGCAATGCGGTCAGGGCTTTACCTCCGGTATAACTCAGGACCAGGTCAAAAGCACCCAGCCCCTCTACCGGTAGATACGGTATTGTTGCGCCGGAACGTAGTGCGTCAAGGGTAATAGGCGTGTCCAGATCATAGAAAGCCTTGATCGACGCCGCGGAGTCAAACATGATGCGCGCTGCAGCCATGCCATCCGCACAATAGCTCGTTGTTAGAGCGAGATCCGCATCCCGCAATTCAGCTCTTGCCTCGGCGACGACCTCCTCCCAGTTAGAGTAGATCCGCAGTCTTACACCTGCGGGACTCTCCCAACCATCGCGAGTATTAGCATAATAAGGCGCGTCCTTCTCATAAAAGCAGACCGTGTGCCCTCGGCTTACAAGCGCCTTCGCTAGACCCCGCCAGAGTGTGGCGTGCCCATTGCCCCACGAAGACGACATCGTCAGACCAAAGATGACGAGATGCATACGCGCTCCGACCGCTCAAAGCTGTTTACGTTCCAAATGTGTTCTGCGCATCGCAATAAACGAGATCGAATCCTGGGCACATTGCTTGGCATGGCACTTCTGATGCGCAAGTGGAACGCAACTATATAGAAGATGCGTTCTTTATACCCGGCCTCTTACAATCATCATCTAACGGAGAGAAAGAAAGATCTCGCAACCCTCAGAGGAAGTTCCGGCAATGAAAAAATCTTTATCCGTCTTGCAAGTAGCTTCATCGTTTCTCGTCGCAGCCCTTGTCGTAAAGCGCTTGCTACGAACTCCGCGAGTCGTGCCCGGCCAGGTCGCCATCATCACTGGTGGATCCAGTGGCCTCGGTCTTGCCATGGCCCATCGCTTCGGTAAAGCAGGCCTGAGACTCGTGCTTGCCGCGCGCAATGCTGAGACCCTCAAAGAGGCCCGTAAGCAGCTGCTTGATTCAGGATCAGTCGGCAAGGAAGACGATGTACTTCTTGTCACTTGCGATGTGAGCGACAAGCACCAGGCAGCTCAACTCATTGCGACCACGCTCGCTACCTTCGGCAGGCTCGACATACTCATCAACAACGCCGGAATTATTGAGGTTGGTCCTGCCGAAAATCAGACCGTTGAAACCTATGAAGGCGCTATGGCAACTGACTTCTTTGGCGCCGTCTACACCACGTATGCTGCTCTTCCATACATGCTGCGAGCGCACGCAGGAGCTATCGTCAACATCTCATCGATCGGGGGCAAGATTGCTGTACCGCACCTCCTCCCCTATGTCTCAGCAAAATTTGCGCTCACTGGCTTCTCTGAGGGCTTGCACGCTGAGCTTCGTCACAAGGGCATCCGCGTAACAACGGTATGTCCCGGACTGATGCGCACCGGAGGAGAAACTCATGCGCACTTTACTGGTCAGGTTGACAAGGAAAAGCTGTGGTTCCAGACTTCCGCCCAGACTCCCCTCATCGCTGCAAACGTTGGTGGTGCGGCAAACCAAATCTTTAATGCAGTCGACGCCGGGCGGGCCGAGATCACCATCACGCCGCAGGCCTGGCTTGCAGCTCGCTTCGTCGGGTGTGCTCCCGAGACCTCGCAGGTCATCGCCGCTTTGGTCAACAACTATCTGCTGCCGGATCCAATGCCTGCCGCAACGATTCCAAACTTGTCGTGAAGGAAAACCTGTACGTCGGCCGCCAGGGGAGCTGCCAGTTCCTGCCACGTCAGCAGTTGTAGCCTGCATCGCAACTCGTAGGGCATGACCGCTGTCATGACGCGGTGCCAGGCGTCGATCAGGTCTGACCTGCGAGCGTCACACAGCACACAGAATCGACCCTCATCCTCAGCAGCTACAGCGAGAATACCCCGAATCAGCTGGTATGACCGCACCGTGCCACCCTCCATATCAAGCAGGTGACGGTCGAATATCGATTCGAAATCACGGTATCTTTCTACAAGTCGCAACGGCGCCATCCGGAAATCTGCTTCCGTCAGCTTGGCTTCAATAAACAGACTTCCAAGCTTCAAGTCGATCTCCGTGGTATCGCGCCTGTTACTTTTCAACGCAATGCCAGGGCGAAATCCGAATACAGCAGGAGTGTTCGAGTCCAACGCCAGCAGCGCGCGCACTTCGTCGGTCTGCGCTGTGCTGGGATGACAGAAAATGTTCATCAGCAGAGCATCAGAGCTGTTGCAAGAGTCAAGCTCGCATCGTGTGGTGTCGCGACTCAGCAATACTCTTCGTGCAGAAGTGTGCACCTTGCCGAGCCGCCGCGCCCACTGCGGTTCACCTTTAATGGCCCGGTAACTCGCGTCAATGAAATTCCCATGTAAACCCAGGTCATCTTCGCGATAGATGACCGAAGGAACGGAGCCAAGGCTTACTTCATGGGGGCAGTTGCGCACCTGCGCCCAAGCAATGTTTCGCACACTTAGTTCCTGCCGTAAGACCCTACTCCTGCAACCACTTCTGTGAATTGAGCGCGCCACAGGTGCGACACGATGTTCGGGATCAATCAGGTACCTCATACGGTCCTCTCGGCTCAGGAATCTACCAGGCCTGGAAACAGTATAGGCGAAGATAAAACGAAAATGGCGCACCCG
>CAHJWN010000107.1 GCA_903642265.1 Acidobacteriaceae bacterium
GCGACAAACCGCGTTCGCGACTGTTGCAACATATGGTAGCTTTCAGGTGAGTGCCCGAAAATCTTCTAATGCTGTTCTGAAACGACCTATGACCATCCAGGTCCGTAACCTTCATGGGCCTCTCCGCATCTCTCACCTGTATGCGTCTTCGAGGTAGAAGAACTTGCCCCAGGAAGCAAAGCATCACACCGCCGCAAATTTAGGTGCCAGACCAGCTCGTCGTCCCGTGGCCACTCCGCAAACATCCATCTCTGGTTTTCTAAGCTTCACCCTGCACGCGCATCTCCCGTACGTGATCAATCACGGCACCTGGCCGCACGGACTTGAGTGGCTACACGAAGCGGCTGCGGAAACGTACCTGCCCTTTCTCCGCATGCTTGGCCGCCTCGAGCGCGATGGCATTGCCCTTCACTGCAATCTCGACCTGTCCCCGATCCTTCTCGAGCAGCTGGTCCATCCTGTCTTCGTTTCAGAATTCCCGAACTACGTCACCCGTAAGATCGTGGCGGCGCGCGAAGATGAGGCCTTTTTCCTGCAGCTCGGCGACAGTGACCTTGCTGTCACCGCCCGCTACTGGCAGGATTATTACGTCCGCACGCTCATTGACTTCAATGCTCTTGGTCGCGACATCACCAGCGGGTTTCGTCACTTCAACGATGCCGGCCTGATCTCAATTATTACCTCTGCAGCAACCCACGGCTTCCTTCCCTTACTTGGCACTGACGAAAGCATTCATGCCCAGATCCAGCTCGCCGTGGATACGCACAAAAAGCACCTTGGGGTCGCCCCTAAAGGCATGTGGCTTCCCGAGTGCGGCTACCGGCCTGCTGGGTACTGGGACTACCCGTCTGACACCACAGAGCAGGAGCCAAGCTCTCCCGCTTTCGAGCGGCAGGGCGTCGAGCATTTCCTTGCTCACTCCGGCCTCAGCTTCTTCTTCGTCGACACACATCTCGTACAGAAATCGAACGCCGTTTCTCTGCATGAGGAGAAGCACTCCCGCGCACACGAACCGAGCGTCTACCTGCCTCACCTGACCGGAACCGAAGCGACAGTTGCCGTGTTCGCTCGTGACCCCCAAACCGCGGTTCAGGTCTGGTCCAGCGACATCGGCTATCCCGGAGATTTCAGCTACCTCGACTTCCACAAGAAACGCTTTCCTGGTGGCCATCGCTACTGGAAAGTAACTGGAGCGAACGTCGGCATAGCAGACAAGCAGACCTACGACTCCGAAGAAGCAACTGAACGCGTAAGAGTCCATGCCACTCACTTCGTGGGCCTGGTTCGAAACGCGCTCCAGACCAGCACAGATCGCACTGCTCCACCCATCCTGAACGCCCTTTTTGACGCCGAACTTTTCGGCCACTGGTGGTTTGAAGGCATTCACTGGCTGGAACAAGTCGCGCGTCAGCTTCATGCTGAGCGAAGGGGCAAGGCTACCGACTCAATCACCTCGCCCATTGAGCTCACTGATTGTGCACACTACCTGGCGTCCTACCCGCCAACCTCCGGCATTACCATGCACGAAGGCTCGTGGGGTGTCGGCGGTTCCAGCCAGGTATGGCTGAACCCGCAAACTTCCTGGACTTACGCCCGGCTGTATCCCGCTCAGTTGTACGTCCGCGCAATGGCGAGTGCAACGGCCTGGCGCTCAAGTGAGATCAGGACCCGAATCGCGCGTCAGCTCTGCCGCGAGCTTCTGCTGCTCGAATCCTCAGACTGGCAATTTCTGATCAGCACGGGCGCTGCCCGCGATTATGCCGAACTCCGCTTCAACAATCATTACGACCAGTTCAACGAGCTCCGCGCGATCTACGAGAATGCCCTTACTCCTGAGATGATCTCTTCAGACCAGGCGACACGTCTGGCAGAAATCGAGCTTCGAGACAGTATCTTTCCTGGTCTCGACCCTGGCCTCTGGGCCTCGACGACCATCTAAATAGAAGCTCCTGCGCACGATGGTTCCTGATTCATTTGGCACCTCTGCGACCTCATCCACGGAATGTAACAGCCTGCGCCTGGGGTGACCTGAGTTGCTGGTCCCCGCCCGGCTCCCACGCAGGTAAGACTCCGGCATCCGAAACGCGACTGCATCCAAGTGAATCCTTATGACAGAGCTGATATCTTGGCGCCGGCGCTTAGAATTCAAGGGTGGCCATTACTGCAGATCCAGCCGCGAGCGCTTCAGACGCTGCTTTAGCCCAACCTGAGATCCGCACTTCGGATGCGTTGATCGTGTGGCATCTTCTGTCGCTCGATGCTCCCACCGTGGCCATGCTCTGGACCTGGTTCATCGCGCGAAGTAACCACATTCGCCTGCCGACAACGGCAATCATCGCGATGGGCCTGGCTGTCTGGATGCTCTACGCTGCAGACCGTTTGCTGGATGCGCGACTCGCCTCGGCGGACGCTGACCTCGAACGCCGCCACTATTTCCATCGAGACCGTCAGCGCCAGTTCCTGGCTGGCATCGTAAGTGCGTCCCTGGCTCTTGGCCTTCTCTTGCCTGGTCTTGCTGCCGAGTCTATTCATCTCTATCTCATTCTTGGCGCAATGCTATTTGCGTATTTCATCCTGATTCACGCCGGCTCAACCTCGCTCGACGATCAACCTCGCCGCATGCCAAAGGAGCTTGCCGTTGGCGTCTTTTTTTCAGCCGCCACGTTCATACCTACGGTTGCGCGCCAACCGGCGATACGACTGGCTTTGCTGCCAGCAGCATTCCTCTTCGCGTTTGTCTGTAGCCTGAACTGCCTCTTCATCTATGCGTGGGAGCATGCAGCTGTCGTTTCGATCGCCCATCCTGCAACCCGCCTCGCGCTCGGTCACCTGAAGGAACTTACAATCGTCGCTGCACTTTTTGGCTGTTGTTTTGCTGTACTTAGCCATGGGTCCTGGGCCGTTCCTCTAGCGTGCACGACCGCAGCAACCCTGCTGATGCTGCTTCATCTGAACCGCCGCCACCTCGATCCGACGACACTGCGCGCTGCAGCAGATCTCTGCCTACTCACGCCAATCCTCTTTGTTCCATTCTTGCAGCGGCTTTAACGTGAATCAAGTGACACTTTCCCCGCCAAACTTCAATTTCATCGCCCGGCCCTACCGGTGGCTCGAATACCTGGCGCTGGGTCGCAAACTCGAACGTTGCCGCCTGCACTTCCTTCCGCAACTGAAAAATCGCAGCCGCGCCCTTGTTCTCGGCGACGGAGATGGACGCTTTCTTTCCGCTTTGCTGACTCAGAATCTCGACCTGCAGGCCGTCGCCGTAGACACTAGCGCCGCAATGCTCCAGCAGCTCGAAATACGATGTGAACACTTGACGCTGCGTTCCAGGCATCGCCTGCAGACACATCAAGCCGATGCACTCAGCTTCCTCGAAGCATCCTGCGGCGGCAGCTACGACCTCATCGTTACCCACTTCTTTCTTGATTGCCTCAGCCAGCCACAAGTGGATGCACTTGCAGACATGGTCCTTCCGAAACTCGCCCCGAACGCCCTCTGGCTGATTTCAGACTTCTGCATTCCGACTGGCCCGATGCGGCTTCCCGCAACAGTGTTCGTGCGCAGCCTTTACCTAGGATTCCGTATCCTTACGGGACTACGTACAACCAGGCTTCCGGACTACGCCGCGGCGCTTACGCGAACTGGCTTCGTTCGGGTTGCATGTCACCGGTCGTTCCTGGGGATACTGGTCACTGAACTCTGGTCGCACCACGCATCAGCGGGCTACTGCGGCGCAGGGGTCGTTGGACTTGTCGCGCCAGGAGATCCACCAAGCGACGGGCTACCACTCGTCGGGCCATTAGCACCCGTTCCGCTGCCAGCCCCCGGGGTACTACTCGAACCGGAGGCTGAGCCCAAGCCGCCGCTCGAGGTGGCGATTCCGCCCCCGAAGATGCTTGACTTGGAATAGAACTGTTCGATTCGTGGGTCGTAGATGAACTCCCACTTCGCGTAGTCAGACTGTTCGTTGAAGGTAATGATTGCTGCACCTTCTTTTGGAATTCCTACACCGACAAACGGCCCGGTGCTTCCAGACTCGAATGGCGAGTTGGATGAGCCACTTGCGCCACTCTGACCAAAGCTGCTTGACCCGAAAGTACTTGACCCGGAACCTGGGCCGCCAGGATTGCTGCTCTGCCCACCAGGCGTGGCCCCCGAGACTCCCCCGGAACCTGCACCCGGAGTAGAACCATCAAATGCTCCTGGTGGTGTCACGGTGCCACCTGTGCTTCCAATCCCTTGGCCACCTGATTGCAAACCGGACGCACTCCCAAGCCCGCCTGCCGCTCCATTCAGCCCGGCGAGCGGCTGCCCGAAGAACCCCTTCACGGTTGTCTTGGCCTGGCCTACAGCAATGAGCTTCCAATCATCCTTTCCCGTCATGGGATCGAGGTAGTGCTCACGCAAGAAACGCTCCTTCGGTGCGCCACCTTCTAACAGCTTTACCGAAGAAGGATACCCGTTGAACTTCTTGTAATACAGTCGGATTGCTCGCGTATATTGTTGCCCGCGATGCATCGCCTCAAGTTCCTTTTCACGCTTCAGGTCTTTGGCCACGACCGGCGCGGCGACACTGAGCGCAATCAACACCAAGGCCACCAGGACAATCACGCCCACCAGCAGAAAGCCCTGCTCGTCACAGTGCGCATGCTGCGGTTTCGAAGCTGATTGTAGATCGCCCATGCTAGTTTTTCTGTAAGGGTAAAGTCTGCTTGTTGTTGTTCGAGAGATCTTCAATCTCAACCGAGTTGGGTGCAATCGTGCCGATCTTGTACCTGCGCTGCACAATGTTACCGGGCGACGCGAGGAAGACATCTTCGCCATGCAGCAGGAACGCCTGCCGGGTCCCGTCGGCGCGGGTTGCTGTGCCAAAAAACTTCAGGTCGATCGGCGGCGGCGGAGGTGGGATAGGTGGGCCGGTGTAAGCCGGCGGCCCGGTAGGCTCGGTAGACCGGACCGGCGCAATTAGTTTCGGCAGCGCACTCAGCAGCGGCGTAGATGTGTCGGAAAAGATGTTTCTTCCCGCACCTGAATATACCAGCGACTCGGCCACCAGCATTGGGCCCATCTTTAACGTCGGGTCATACTGTGAGGCCGTCGTTCCAACCTTGACCGCACTCGTATCCTGCGCCGATCGCGGCACCGCTCCTGGCGAAACCGGAGGAGCAACTACAGGCGCTGCCTTTACCTGCGGCTTTCCTGGCGCTGCCACACTGGTCTGCGCAATCGGCGGAGCCGGTACCGTATCCGGTGTTCGCAATTGCAGGTACCCGTAGATCGCTACCACCAGCAACGCGCCGGAGATTACCCCGATCCGGATGACCTTGTCCCGGTCCTGTGCCCCCATGCTCATTGCTCGGCTCCTGGAGCCGTATCTGAAGTGTCGGCACCGTCAACTTCTTGCACCGGCAACGGCTCTGCCCGTTCATCGCCGCGAGCCGGACGCAGGTACGTGGTCAATTTGAGCCGCAGGCTCACCGTCCCGCTCTGCTGTCCCGTCAGCGTCACCGCGCTGATAAGGAAGAACGTCTTGTCCCGTTCCAACTCGTTGATCATCTGCACCAGTTGCCGATAGTCGCCAGTGAGGCTGGCGTCCATGCGAATCTCGGTCAACGAAGGGTCTTGACCCGCCGCCTGCGTTCCATTCAAGTACAGCGGAGCGTACGAATACTGCACACGGGTCAACTTCGCATTGTTCTTCTTTGCTAAAGCTCCAAGCTCGATCAACACCTGCGAGTACGCATATGGGAGTCGGCGCTGGTAGAAGCTGTCAGCCTGGTCGGTCGAGAGCGTCAGCTTCCCATCCAGACCTTCCAGCGGGGCTGCCGCAATTCTTGCCGTCTGCAGCTGTATCTGCTGTGCCGCAAGCGCGTCTGCGTTCTGGCTGCGCGCGGTCTGCCAGAGGTAGGCCATATGCACGAGCAGATAGACGTTGAGGAGCGCCAGCAGCGCAATCCCGGCAAAGTGGATGTTGACAGCAGTCATCGCGCTGCGCGTCTTCTCGGCCACAGCTGCTGCTTTCGGTCTGCGTCGGATCGCTCCACCAAAACGCGGTTGCTTTACCGTCACTGCATCGACGCGTGCGCTCATCGCACACCTCCATGCAGCGGCGCTACCGGTTTCGGTAGATTAGTCCGACTGGATCCAGGTGTGACGGGTCGCCTGCTCCCGGCACCAGCGGTTGGCGTACGAAGCACAGCGCGTGGCGTATGGACTTTCGCTTCAATCACGACTTGCTTTGTCTCTGCCAGGGAGAGCGGGTTGTAGCCACTCAGGATATCGAACTGTACCCCCGCTGGAACTCCCGACGCCTGCTGCGCCGCCGCGCCCGGCCCCTGTTTGTCCGCCTGCAGCGACTCGCTTGACAAACGCGGCGATAAAAACCGCTTCGACTTCTCGAGATTCCTTACCAGCTCAACCGCCCTCTCACGTGCACCGCCTACCCGCAGGCGGATCGACACGTCGCCTTCCTTGCTGATCACGGGATCCATGCTCGTCACCTGGAGCCCTGCCGGCAATACCGTCTCAAGGTCCATCATGATCGCGGTCCAGCTAAAGCTCTTCTTCGCGAACAGCTCGTTCAGAAACTGTGCCCGCTCCAGCACCGCCCGGTTCTGGGGCTGCCGCATGCGGGCTTCATTCGCCATCATGCGGTTTTGGTATTCCGTTGTCTGCGACTTTAATGCGTCCATCTGTGCTGTCGCTCGGTCGGCCTTGTCCTTCAGCGTTCGCAAACCAAGGATGAGCCCGGTCGCCAGCAATGCCAGTGCGATCATTGCGAGGCGCAGGCGCGCAATCAGCGGTCGTAGCTCTACAAAGGGTCGTGTGGCTAGATTGACTGAAACTCTCATCAGCTCCTCAGGGCCCCCCGAACACCGGTGAGCCAGCCCTTCGGCACGGTGGCTGTGACCGCCTGCGCCACCAGCGCCTCCGAATCTACCAACTCCCTCACCCGCATCCTGCCTTCCGCCATCTCTCCAAACCCGGCTTCAATCAGCATTGCAGACAGTGACTGTGCACTTGTGCTTCCCGCCGACAACACCACCTCGGGCGAACGCTCCAACGTGTCCTCAAAGTATGCCGCCGCCACACTCACAGCCTGCGTAACCTCTCGAACATACCCCTGCACTGGCCCTGCACCGTTTGTCGTTGTCTGCGCGACACGTGCTTCAGCAGCAGCTTCCGCAATCGCCTCGACCTCGATGCGGACCTCCAGGCTATGAGCCGCCAGCTCTTCTTCGCTGAGACCCCACGCGATATCTCGCCCAAACGGATCGACTGCTTCCTGCATCGCCCACTCCTGCTGCGAAGCATCGACGTCGATCAGCGGCAGCAGCGGAACGCTTATCGTGCCTTCTTCCGGATCGCTCATCGTCACCATCGCCTCGGCCAGGATGCCGACCTGCACATTGCCTGACATGTCCACCGACCGGTGCAGCATCAGCACGCCATTCTCAACAATCGCCGTCGTGATCGCCTGCGGACCTGCGTTTACCACCAGGGTTGCGCTATCATCGTCCGGCAACCCGGCGATGGAAGCCAGGGTGCTCGGCAGAACGGCTCCCGGCTCAAAACCCGCATCGCGGATCACCGTCTCATACTCCTCTAAAACCTCGCGCGGAATCGCAACCGCCACCACACGCAACGCACCCTTCGCAACACTCCGCGTACCCGACATTATCTGGTAGCTCACAATCGCGTCATCGGCCTCGAACGGCAGCAACTTCTTTAACCGGAAGCGGACCACAGGCAGAGCTTCTGCGGCTTTGCTCGGGAGCGTATCAAAATCGAGCAGCAGCACTCGCACCGTCGCATCCGGGACAACGAGCGTCACCTCGCGGCCGAGCCCCTTTTCCGTCACCGCTTCCAGCGTTTTTCTTACAGCAGCAACGACAGCGGCGCGACTCTTGAAGTTCCCAACCTTTAATCCTGGTTCAATCACATCCGCGCCTAGTTCTGCGCGCGAAACCGCTGAAAGAACCCCGCTCGACGCGTCCTCTGCCCGTGCGGCGACAACGCCGCCCCAGCGAATCTCCACAGCCAATCGCGGCCGCGTCCCTAATGTCTTTGGCAAAATCTCCATTACGTACTAGCTTACCCTCTTAGAAACGGGGAGAAATGAAAACGGGACTGGCAGAATACAACTTCTGTCACGGCCTTCAAGTCCACTTGTCCTATGTGTCGACGCTGCGCGCTACCATCTCGCGCTTCAATTCCTGCGACGTCCTCTTCCCTGCTTTGCCATACCGTTCACCTCTGCTGCACTATCGGCCAGCCTCGATGAACGTGACCTTATTAATCTCCTTTAGGGTGGTCACGCCTTCGCGCACCCGGTCAATTGCCGAGTCACGCAGGAAAGCCATCCCTTTGTCCTTTGCCTTCTTACGGATCTCGCTGCCCGGCTTCTTTGCCAGCAGCATCTCACGAATCTCGTCGTCAAGCTCAAGCAGCTCGTGGATTGCCGACCGGCCGCGGAACCCTGTCCCGCCACACTCAATGCATCCTGTCCCTTCGCGGAATCGAAAACCCTGCCACTCAGCCGGATTCAATCCGTTAAGTTCCAGCTCGGCATCGGTATAGCGCACCTCGCGCGCGCAGAAATCGCATACCGTCCGCACCAGCCGCTGCGCCAGAATGCAGTTCAACGCTGAAACGAAGTTATAGGGCTCAACGCCCATGTTGAGAAAGCGTCCGAGCACATCAACGACGTTGTTTGCATGGACCGTCGTAAACACAAGGTGTCCGGTCAACGCCGAGTTGATGGCAATCTGCGCCGTCTCCGCGTCGCGGATTTCGCCTACCAGGATCTTGTCGGGGTCATGGCGAAGAATCGAGCGCAGACCTCTTGCGAAGGTCAGGCCCTTCTTTTCGTTCACCGGAATCTGCGTGATCCCGCGAATCTGGTACTCGACCGGGTCTTCAATCGTGATGATCTTGTCTTCTTCGCTTTTGATCTCGTTCAGGGCTGCATAAAGCGTTGTCGTCTTACCTGAACCGGTTGGCCCTGTCACCAGCACCATGCCGTAAGGCTCCTTAATGTAACGGCGGAATCGCGTAAGGTCTTTCTCAGCGAATCCGACCACATCGAGCGAAAGCTTCTTAAACTTCTCACTCATCGATTCTTTATCGAGCACACGGAGTACAGCGTTCTCACCATGTACAGTCGGCATGATGCTCACGCGGAAGTCGATCAGCCGACCCTTATAGCGCACACGAAAGCGGCCGTCCTGCGGAACACGCCGCTCGGCAATGTCGAGCTCGCTCATGACCTTGATGCGAGAAAGAATTGTCTGATGGTGCTCCCGCGCGATTGGCGCCATCGCCTGCTGCAGTACGCCATCGATGCGGTACTTCACCAGCAGGCAGTCATCAAAGGTCTCGAGATGGATGTCCGACGCGCGCCGTTCGAGTGCTGTAAAAATTGTCGTGTCGACCAACCGGATGATGGGCGAGATATCATCTTCGCTCGTCAGCCGTTCGATCGAGATATTGGAATCAGAGTTTTCATCATTCGACAGCACATCGAACGCGAGACCTTCGCTTGCCTCATCCAGGACCCGCTGCGACTGCTCCGTCTTCTTTAGCAGGTCGGTGATCTGCGAAAGCGTTGCGACCCGTGTCACCAATCGCTGTCCCAGCAAACCGGAAATCTCATCCAGCACCATCAGCTTCGATGGATCAGAGACTGCGATCGCCAATCGGCCTTCGTCCTGCTCCAGCGGAACGAAGTTGTACCGGAACATCATGTCCACGGGAACACTCTTGAACAACTCATGCTGAATCTTGAAGTTCTTCAAGTCAACAAAGTCAGCGTGATAACGCCGCGCCAGCATCTGGGCCCGTGCCGTTTCATCGACACCCATCTCCGCTAGCGGAATTGCAACCGGTACATTTCCCATAACCCTATGACTCCCCAGCGGCACAACCGTAACCCGGTCGTTTAGACTTACCCTTGTACTCTACCTCTGAACGGGAGAAACAATCCGACAGAGGGTATCGTCCATACCATATCTCGATACGACTTTCGAGGTATAAATTTGTTGTTCCTCCTCTCTCCGGTGATTCCAATACGGAAGTGGTGCGTTCTTCCCGTTGATCTGCAGTCTTCGTGTTGCGTCGTCTCTCGCTGAATTAATCTCCCTAGCTGAATGAGTCTCTGTAGCTGAACCAGGTAGCCGCTTGTTAGAGGCATGAGCGATCCTCTGATCGCGCCCTCCGGGCCTTTCCTATCCAGAGACATCACTTCGGGGCTGAAGACACTTTGCGCATACTGCACATCATCGGCACCCTTGACCAGCAAGCCGGCGGCCCCTCGAACAGCATCCGCGCTATCCTCGCCGCCTACCCCGCTTCAGGAAGCAAGGGCGAAGTCCTCACTCTCGATAGGCCCGGCGCTTCATGCCTCCGCGAGACCGGGTTCACTGTCCATGCAATTGGTCCCGCCCACCTTAAATTTGGTTACAGCCCACGTCTTATCCCCTGGCTGCGCGCCAATCGCACCAAATACGACGCAGTCGTTGTTCACGGCCTATGGCAATACATCGGTTGGGCCGTCCGTAGAGCCGTTTATCCACACACACCCTTCTTTGTCTTCACCCATGGCATGTTGGATCCGCACTTCAAGAGGTCCTACCCGGCAAAGCACCTCAAGAAGACCATCTACTGGCTGCTAAACGAGATGTGGGTGCTTCGTGCTTCTACCCGCGTCCTCTTTACCTCTGAAGTGGAAGCCGCAGAAGCCCGCAGGAGTTTTTGGCCTTCTATCTGGAAGGAATGCATCGTTCCTTACGGCGCCCATGCGCCACAAGGTGATCCTGTCACTCTGCGCAAGCTATTTTTGGATGCCCACCCGGCTCTGCGCGATGAAGACGGTTCTACACGCCCCTACATCCTCTTTCTCGGCCGCATCCACGGGAAGAAGGGCTGCGACCTGCTCCTCGAGGCCTTTGCCCGAATCGCCACTCAAGCGCCCAACCTGCAACTGGTCCTTGCGGGGCCAGAAAGAGCCGACGCAGGCGGCTTTGGCTTATTCGCGCCAACCAGACAGAGCCTGAAGTCGAGGCTGGCTGCGCGGGCCAGTGCCCTCGGCGTTGCAAATCGAGTGCACTGGACAGGCATGCTCCGCGGCAACGATAAGTGGGGCGCGTTCTACGCATGCGAGGTATTCTCGCTGCCGTCGCACCAGGAGAACTTTGGCATTGCTGTCGCCGAAGCCCTGGCCTGTGGCAAACCAGTCCTCATCTCAAACAAAGTCAATATCTGCAAAGAGATCGCTCGCGACGGTGCCGCCTTTGTTGCTCCCGACACCCTTGAGGGCACTCAGCAGATGCTCGAACAGTGGATCGCCCTCACTCCTGCGCAAAAGATCACCATGGGCGCAATGGCGCTCGACTGCTTCCGTCGTCGCTACGACATGAAGGCTAATGCAAGCGGAATTGTGGCAATCTTCTCCCAGATCCTTGACTCACCTGGAGCAACACCCGAAATCCTTGCTACGGCTAAGACCCTTCAATAATCGCCACGCTGCCTTCGCTGCGGTCTTTCGTGCGACCTGCGCAACCAGAACGCGGCGACCCACGCCACGCCTTGCGGGAGCCTAACCGCCAATTCCACCCGCACTCAAGCTGAAGATTGGCTGGTAAAGCGCAATCAGAATCGTCACCACCACGATCCCCATAAACACCAGAATAAGCGGCTCAATCAGGCTCATCGCCGCAGTCAGGTTCGTTTGCACGTCTTCTTCAAAGAACTCTGCAACCGAATTCAGCATTTGCGGGAGTGCCCCGGTCGACTCGCCTACCTCGATCATCTCGATCGCCAGCTCCGGAAAGACCTTCGTCGCCGCCAGACTGTCTGACAGCCCCTTGCCCTCACGCACCGTCTCGACCGATCGCGCGACTGCTTTTGCAATCTGCTTCGAATCGATCGATCGCGCTGCGGTTTCAAGGGACGGCACCAACGGCAAACCACCCGTCAGCAGCGTCGACAGCGTCCTTGAAAATAGTCCCACCTGGTACTTCAGCCATACGTTGCCAAACAGCGGCAAGCGGATGCGAACCTTGTCAAGCAGCGTCGCTCCGGCGTCCGTCTGGATCCATCGGTACGCCAGAAACCCGACTATGCCAGCCACTATCGCAACATAGATCCCGTAGCTCTGCGCGTATTCGCCCAGGTTCAACAGCAGCACCGTCAGCGCCGGGAGTGTTGTCCCAAGCTGTTCGTAGAGTTGGGCAAACCGCGGCACCACAAAGGTGATCAGGAAGGTCAGCAGCCCAAAGACCATAATCACCAGCAGCGCCGGATAGATTAAACTTGCCTTCAACTTCTTACGAAACGTCAGTGATACCCTCTGGAAATCCAGAAACCGCTGCAGCACTTCTTCCAGGTTGCCGGAGCGTTCACCCGCCAGAAGCGTGGTCGTATAGACCAGCGAAAATCCGCCCTGCGCCTCAAAGGCCTCCGAGATTGACTGGCCTGTCTTTACCCGCGCGGAGACGTCCTCAAGCTGCGCCTGGAATGATGGGTTCTTCTGCCGCTTTGCCAGCAATTCAAGCGAGCCCAGGATCGGCAAGCCTGCCTTAACCAGGGTCAAAAATTGTTGATTGAAGACGAGAAACGCGTCAAGCTTTACCTTTTTCTTCGAAGTGCCGCCAAGCACGTTGCGCGATTTTACTGAATAAACGTAGTAGCCTGCCTGCGAAAAGCGCGACCGCAACTCCTCAGCCGTCGCAGCAGAATGCGTCTGCTCCTGCACCTTGCCCCGCTCATCCGCCAGCCTGATGACAAACTCAGTCAAAGTCCCGCCCTATCTTCAAAGGATTGTTGTTCAAACTATGATCCCTCTCATCTTAGACGGAGACCCAACAGCAGTGGTGGTGCATTTTCTCCAGATCAGCTCCTTAGGTTGCCGTCCTCCCACATAAGTACCGCTGATATCCCGGTACGGGTAATTGTCTGAAGTCCGATCGGCTCCTATGGTGCTTAATGAACCTTTCCACCACGTCCATCCTCATTGAAATATCGGGGCTCACCTGCGACTGTCACATCTTCGGCCGTACCTTCCAGTTCCGAACCAGCGGCCGCAGGCTCCCCTCTGCTGATCCATATCTTCTTTGCTCCGCCAACCCTGCACAGGCGCTTCCCTAATGCTTTTGACACACCGCTGCATCGCCAGATCTTTCACGAGGACCTATTGACTCCCTCTTTCCTTGCAGCACTCTCCGCCATCGGCATCCTGCTTATTGTGGCTCTACTCCGCCTCATTCATCTGCTGCAGCAAAAGTCTTCCGGACGACTCACCGGCCGGCCAGAAAAGTCGCTCAAGGCGTTTGCGCGACAAGCAGACAGCATGGCGGTCAGTCTCCGCGTCGCCCGTGAGACCTACGATCTTCTGCTCGAACATTACCCCGCACCCATGTGCATCGATCCGCAGGATGACTTGCGCCGTCAACTTGACCTGACTGAGGA
>CAHJWN010000108.1 GCA_903642265.1 Acidobacteriaceae bacterium
GTGTACAGGCTTACTTCCCGCCCTGTGCGGGTGAGGTAAGCAACTTCGGGGGCTGCCTGACGGCGGCTTTCTTGACTAATTAGAACCCTTTCGGGAGCGCCTGTCTTGAGGTTGTCGACGGCATAGCCGTACTCGATGTAACGAGCCTGTTCCTTTGTGAGCTGTAGGGTCGGCCCTTTATCCAGCCGGACTTCCAGGCCGCCCGCCTCTCCGATCGCCACAATAGTTGCGAAGTCTCCCTTTCGAAAACCTTGGGGGGCGCCGGGTTCGGTCATTCGGATTCGGTCACCCGGGGCGTATTCCTGCTGTTCCTCGCGGTAGACCTTGCTCTGGGCCGTCATCGTCGCGGTGAGATGTGGGCTGTAAGTGACTTCATCGCCGTGAGAGGTGCTGACCGTGAGCTGGTTGTATTTGAGGTCTGCGCTGACCACTACAGCGGTGCTGTCGTGGGGTATTCCCTGTAGGCTTGGGCTTCCCTGCTTGTACTGGATGAGGTCACCGGGGGCATACTGAGCGGCGCTTTTTCTGTTCGTCAGTTCTTGCTCAATGTGGACGGTTAGAGAGCTGCTGTCTGGCGACACTATCCCCTTGGCCTGCAAATCAGCTCGGATGAGCTCATTCAACTGCTGACGCTCGGCTGGATCTGGGGCAATCACTACCGTGTTGGCGGGCCGCTCTCCATAAGCATTGACAACCGCTGCGATGCGCTGGTTTGGGTCTGCATACTCCTGCATTTTAGCTTTGTTGTTCTCTGGCGGGGTAGCCTGAGTAGGGCGGCGGAAGTCTACGGCAGAGGTCTTGCTGATATCCGTTGCAAGGCGGGCTCCCAGCTCCTCGGCATCATTGGTGTAGATCCTGGCATCAAGGGCTCCGCGTGAGAGAGCGACATAGGAAAGACGGCTATTGATAAGAGCACGGGGAGCGTCTGTGTCGATGTTCGCGAGCACACGGTTTTCAGTGAGACCTTGTGAGACGTGAGACGTGACCGCATATCCATGATCGAAGTGCCTCATCTTGGCCGGGTCGAAGTGAATAGTGCGCTCGGTCTTGCCGTCCATCTGGACGGTGATCCTCCCGGCTTCGAGCTTCGTGACGGTCCCTAGGTCGCGGTTATTGACGCCGAGAGCTTTATCTTTCGCGGTGAACTGGATGCGGTCTCCAGTCGCGAAGGGCTTCTCCATCTCCTGATAAGCATTGACCCCTTTCAGCCGTTTTGGGTCGTAGGTTACAGTCTGGCCGTCCTGCCGCTCGACCATCATCGTATTGTTCCTGGCGTCAGTAGATATCACGGTAGCGGTGCTGTTCCGGGCGATGCCGTGGGCTTTGCTGCCGGTCTCGTACTTGAGCACGTCACCGGCTTTATACCGCGCTGCCCACTCTCGATCCGCCCCTGTCATGTCCGAACGATGAGCCAAGATGGAGAACTTCCGGTCCTCCGTTTCGAGCTTCCCAGCCTTTTGAAGCTCGCCTCGAACAGCTTCGTTGATGAGCTGGCGGCTGCGATTGTCGGGGGACACAATGATGGTGTTTTGAGGTTCTGCCGCGTAGTCCTTCGCTATAGCCGCGATGCGTTCGTTTGGGTTGGCAATCTCCGTAATCCGACCCTGCTCTCCAAGCATTTTGATGCCCTGAGCGGTCTCGCCTTTGGCGAGGTGCTGGACCGCTTCCAGGAGCGCGGGATTGTTCCGCTGGCGCACAATCTGGTCTAGCTGTGATGTCCGCATTCCAGCATCCTGCATCTGCTCAAAGGGCCGCCCTGCGTCTACGCCCTGGTGCTGGGCGGTGTCTCCGATGACAAGTACCCTGTCCTGAGGGCCTATCTTTTCGAGAAAGGCCCGCATCTGTTTTGTGCTCGCAAGGCTGGACTCGTCCAGCATGTAGAGATGTGGGCTGGTAGAAGCCGCGCTCGGGTGGTTTTTACCTCGGGCGAGGAAGCTTTGCAGGGTGGTGGCTTCGATTCCTTCTTCTCGAAGCTGACCGGCTGCGCGTGATGTGGGGGCAAAGCCTTCGACCTTGTAGCCGTTAGCTTCCGCGCCTGCTCGAATGGTCGAAAGCACGCTCGTTTTGCCCGTCCCGGCAAGTCCTTGAAGGCCGTGAATGCGGTCGGTACTCGTCAATACCTCTTGAACGACGGTCCGTTGCGCTTCATTGAAGCGTGCCTGTGTCGCGGCCTGGGCTGCGGCCTGTTCCTGGCTCATCATCGGCTGGACGGTGTTCTGTCCGCTCATGACATGCCGTACGTTCGCCCTCTCGTTCGCGATGGTTTCTGGGGTGGTGAAGCTGCGTCCGGTCGCATGCTTCTGCCCCTTCAGCTCTCGGAAGTCTCCCTGGCTGTGACGGGAATCGAACTCCGCTTTGACATGGGCGAAGGTGGTCTCACCCATGCCTCGGCGCAGGGCATCCCGCATAAGGGTCCGCTCGTCCGTGACCGCTTCCCGCTCGAAGTTGCTGTTTCGTGCGTAGGTGATGGCTTCCTTGGCCCTGGCTGTTTGATCGGGTCCGCGTTCTTGCCTCTGGGCTCGCTCGCGGGCCTCGGCCACTACCGTTGTCGGTTGGTTGCCGAACGCCACGGCCATGCTTCGGTGAGCGTCTAGAACCTGCTCGGGAGAAAGGATCTGCTTCTTGTCGCGGGTGGCGTGAGCGGCGATCTGCGCCGCCTCCGCGCCGCTGTAGCCGCTTTTCGCCAAGTGCTCTTTGATCTGCTGGGAGCGAGGGCTGGATGCGTCCAAGTACTCCTGCGAGTAGCCTTTGATCTCTGGTGCTCCGCTTTTTCCCGCCTCGATCTCGTAACCCAGCTCGCGGAGCTTGTAGGTAAGCGCCGACTGGTACACCGCGGTCGCATAGTTCTGGGTGTCGAACAGGCTTTGAGGCTGAAGCGCGCGTGTCGTTCCGTCTTCGCGCTCGGTCACATTCATGATGAAGACATGCGTGTGGAGCTGGGGAGCGGCGTAGCCATCGACCGGGCGGGCGGTGTCATGCTCGAACTTTGCGGCAATGAATTTGCCGGTCGTCTCGGCTGGATTGTTCCCCCCGATTCGGGCCTGAGTGTAGCGTTCCAGCTCTGTGAGAGCGGCGGTGACGGCGGCGCTATGCGCCTCACGCACCCGCTCATCACCCCCGACCAAGGCCGTAAGAGAGACAGACTTTGGAGCTGAAAAGGTAGCATCCCAACCGGCACGATGCTCTACCGCGTTCGTGATCGTTCCATCCGCGTTTTTATACTCCTGGGCCGGCCGGTGCTTCACCATCTGCTCGTTTGTGGTCGGGTTCCGGCCTTCCGTTAGCCGGATAAACTCCTCTGATGTGACCGCGCCCGAAAGGCCCATCTTTGTCGCAAGCTGACCTTGCCATTCCCCTTCTACTGCGCCGTCCTGCTTGTAGTAGCTCTGGGTGTCGGAGGTGAACTCCATCTTGTGGTACGTCTGTGCTTGGCCTGAGCTAAGGGGCTTCGAAATACTGAGCATGGAGTCCTCCTTCCTGGTCTACAGATCGGCTATGGGATGAGCGGCAGGTGGGACGCTTGCCGGTCCGAAGACCGGGACATTTGCCGGTGGTGTTGGCGGGATGACAGTCGCTTGCTGCACGGCGGCCGGCGGTTTCTCCTTTACGGCTGGAGCCGCTGTAGCAGACACGTGGGCTGCAACCGCGACGGGTGCTGGGGGCTTTGGGGCGGGCTTTGCAGGGGCGAGAGGATTCAGCCATATATCGCTCTCTGGAATGTCGCGGGAAACGAACGGCGGGGCGATAAGGGGCATGTCCATGTGAGGAAAGCTGAATCGAGTGACGTTGTTCCCCAGCTTCATAAAGGAGTGGAGGTCTTCAAGTCCCTGGATCTCCGAACTCATGACTAAGGGCTCAATCTGACGGTCCATGGTGAAGCTCTTTCCGGCCCGTTTGCCATCCGCTACGGTCTCCCGGACGCGTTCAATCTCAATCTCACCGATTAGCTCGGAAGCCCACTTCGCGGCTTTTGGCTCGGCTGTTTTGAGGATGAACTTGGTAGCCGGTTGGGACAGCATCACCTCTGCGAGATGGCCGTAGATCACCTCTAGCTGGGCCTTCCCCTGGTAGCCGAAGATGATGGGGTTGTCACTTTTGCGGCCCTTGGTCAAGGCGCTGTGGAACTGAGGGAGCCTTTGCAGAGTAGCCAGCTCGTCAAGGACAAACCATGCACGTTTCTGTCCTGGCTTCGGCAGGGTGAGCAAGCGCAGTATGAGTAGGTCAATCCATAGAGAGTGGAGAGGCCGAAGCGCTTCCTGCTCGGCCTCGGTGCCGGTTAGGAAGATCCACCCCTCGCGCTTCTCGGCCCATGCCGTCGCGCTCCATTCCCTATTTTGGGTCTGTTCCTTAGTTGGCAGGAGACGGAAACTATCGGCAATCAGGCCCAATGAACCGAGGACGCCGTTCCGTTGGTCTGGCGAGTCCTTGCCGATAAACTGCTCAAGCTCCGTACCCTCCACGCGACGGTCGATTTCATCCGGGTTGGACATCCAAGCAATCAGATCCTGGACCGATGGACGGTACTTCATCAGGTGGGCGAAGATCTTTTGCGGGGTCTCCGTAAAGAACTCTCCAGGTTTCCCGTCAACGGGCTGGTAGAGGGATGCGGCGATGGTGCGGGCCTCGGCGGGGTTCCGCAGCTCGGCGGCTGGAGACCAATAACAGGAGCGGGCATCAAGGGGATTCAGGATGACATCGCCCCGATCTTCACGATAGAAGCGTTGAATGAACTCTCCAGCAGGGTCGTAGACGATGGCTGATTCTTTGCGGTCTTCAATCTGACTGAGCATCTGCCGGAGGAGCGTCGATTTGCCTACGCCCGTGTCTCCCATCACCTGGACGTGTTTCGCTTCTGCCTGTAAGGGAAGGCGGATGATGACGCCCTTCTCATCCGTCGGGATTCCTAGACCCTTGCCTTTTAGAATCTCGTTGAACTGCTTTGGAGCCGACATCACCGGCCCGCGCAGCAGCCGTCCGTATTTCATCCGCTTGCCGCGTTTGAAATCCCACGGTACCGCGAAACAGAAGAGAAAGATCACGACGACGCCCGTCTCGATCAGCGCTGGGCCGTAGGCGCTCAGAACGTCATCGCCTCCGAAGATCGCCGCCCGAAACCATCCATAAAGCACCTCGTCCGCAATCTTTCGCTCTGGTCCCCGCATGACGCTGGTGTAGCCCTGGCTAGTCGCTATGGGCGATAGTTGTACGCCGATAGTCTTGCCATTGGGCAGGACGGTTTTCCCCGGAATGAAGTCCTCTGGCTGGGCGATGCAGGGCGCTCGTTTCCCTCCAGTGAGGTAGATCAAGCGGAATGAGTTGTGCATCTTGAACTCGGCTCCCGCTGCGCTTTTGAGGTAGTCGCCGGTGTAATCACGCGCCAGGAACGGCTTTGTAAGGTACAGGCCGAAGAGCAACGTCATCAGGATCGGTACAGCTAGGATCATGGTTCCGACGGTGTAGATAGGTACTTGCGGCGGCCAGATTACTGTCTCTTTGCGTCCCCATTGGGTAGCCATTTATTGACGCTCCTTCTGCTCTGCGGTGGCGTATTGTTCCATCACATCTGTTGCCGCTTTATGCTTCGTCGTCCGCACGTTTGCGAGAACGCCGCTGAACTCGTCCGGGCTCATAATGTGACCGCAGGCGAGTGGTTTCAGAACAAGATTCAGGAGCATCCGCGTTGCAACAATCTCGGTGAAAAGTGCGTCGGCGCGAGGGTGTCTGGCTTCTCGCAGCAAGACTTCTCTCGCCCATTCGCCAAACAGTTTCCCGCCTGCTCCTGCTGCATGGTCTAGCTCTTTCAACTCGTCCTCGGTGACTCTTGCGCTTGCGAGCTTGTTCCGCACCGGGCGTCCTTTGGGCCGGTCCAACCGCTCGAAGCTGAGCCCTGTAACCTGGCTAGAAGAATCCATATCGCCTCTCGTTAGTGCTGTTTACATACGTCTACGGCGTGTAGACGTATGTAAACGCGTTGCTCCTAAGTCGCTGATGGCAAAAGCGTTGACGTATGTCTACGTTTTGGCCCCAAACTCAACCCTGGAAGGGGTGGAGTGTCATCATTTCCCATGTGCGAAGCACATATCGGTTGCCGTTGCTGTTGTCTCTGCGGTTGCTGCTGCTGTTGTTGCTGCTGTTCCGTGACGCCTGGCGTCACTTCATGCGAGGGCAGGATGTCCTCGCATGAACGCTGTTACCCTGCAAGGGTTCCCGCCTTCGGGCCGCGACGCGCACCCGTGGGAGCCGTGGCAGGCTTCTTGATGCGGAGCTGAGCGGTAACCTTTGGGTCTGTGGAGCGGAACTTCTGGAAGTCCGAATCCTTGCCAAAGGTGTATTCCAGAGCCTTGTTCACCACCTCATCCGGCTGGCATTTAACGAAGGCAGCATACTGGTCCACCTGGATCGCGGTTGACTCTTCAAGTGAGCAGATGGCGGTTACTTTGCGGGTCTGTTTGATGTCGAGCAAGGGCATGGTCTCGGTTCCTCCGGGGTTGGTCAGCTATGCAGCGTTGGTGGATGTACCGGGCTGGGCAGTATGGCCCTCAGCGCGGTAAAGGTCTTCTGTGACGAAGGTCTGTGAGGCGAAGTCGTAGCCACTGACGGAGATCAGCTCGCGCACTCTCCGTCGGCCACTTTGTTCGCGTTCGCAATAGAGAACGAAGTCGATGGCCTCGGCGGTCTCTGAGCGAATGAAACTGTGATTGATATTTGGTCGAGCACTGAGCGCAAGATTGGACAATCTGCTGAGCGCGTCCCATGCTGATTTCGCGTGCAATGTGGTAAGTGTCCCACCGTGCCCCGTGTTCATCGCCTGCAATAGATCATTGGCGCACTCGTCGCGTATCTCACCGAAGATGATCCGGTCGGGACGGTGACGGAGAGCGGCAGCCAGCAACGCGCTCGGTAGAACGGCAGTCTGTCCCGGAATCGCATCAACAGCTTCCCAACGAAGAGCGTTCGGCTGGAGCACTCGAAGTTCTGCGACCTGTTCAATGATGATGAGCCGGTCGCTCGCCGGAACGTGGTCGAGAATTGCTTTCATCAAGGTCGTTTTCCCTGAACCCGTACCGCCTGCGATGATGCCGTTCTTTTTCTTCAGGAGAAACGCGACAACCTGATCGCGTACCTCTCTGGGCATGCTTCCCTTCTCAATGAGCTGGTCGGTCGTGAACCACTGGTTGAACTTGCGAATTGTGAGCGATGGTCCACCGATGGCGGATGGTGCTCCGACGACCGCAACACGCGAGCCGTCCGGCATCCTGGTATTGAGGATTGGGTTCTGATGTGTGAGATCCTGGCCCATCATTCGCGCCACACGCCGGATAGCTGCTTCAAGGCGCTCAATGTCTAGCTCGTCCTGAACCGGAATGTGCTCAATAACCCCGCCCCTATCGGCGTAGACACCTGTGGTCCCATTGACCATCAAATCGCTGATGGTGGGATCAAGAATTAAGGCCTGGAGATCATCGCTAAAGAAGGGCAGTACCTTCTCCCATCCGCTTTGGGCGCTCACCGTGTCACCGCCCCCCGGAATGTCGTTCCGCCTGCTGCCGTCTGCTCTACTGACACGCGGTTTTCGTGAAACTCCGTGATCGTGAGGCCAAGGGGGTTGATGGTTTCATATTGGGGATTGGTCTTTGCCTGATCGCTCACCTGGGCGGGATTGAGGTAGTACGTGATTGAGGCTATCCAATGCTCCGTCCGGGGTTTGCTGGATGTACTGGGCGAGTAGATAAGGTCGAAGTTTTCAATGGCTGTTCCCCGTGAGGCAATGGCGTTTCCGATTCGTTCTTGGGTCATCGAGGTAATGGTGACGTTGTTCACCTGAACCTCGCTCTGCTCCATCTGTCCGCCGACGACCTGAGTGATGAGGTGGTCGGCATTGTCCTGGTTGATGAGCTGGGCCGCTAACGGTGCGGACAGGAAGTAGTAGTTCATCGGGTATTTCTTCGCAATCGTCTCCCGATTGAGGGTGTGCCGGTAGTTGGTCCAGTCCGTCAGATAGGTGCGGATCTCGCCTTCGCGGGGGCTGTAGTTGAGGTCGCTGTACTGGATGGCTTGCGCCCTCCCTACATCGTCAATTCGGACGTAGCGGGTCAGGACTGGACGGTGAGAAACGATGACCAGACCCGCGCTCAAAATCAGAGACAACCCGGCTAGAGCACCTATGGCAAGTTTTGCCATGCTGCGTTCGCTGTAGTGGGCCGAATAGACCTGATTCGCAATCCTGTCCGCTTCGACATGCTGCCTGGGGGTGAGGACGCTATCGGATAGCGCGATGTGGGTGGACATGCTGTTGTCTCTCCTGAATCTGGTGTATGGCCCTATGTGACCGAACGATGGCGGTTACAAACACAATGACAACCACGGCTAGTGCGAGAATCCGAACTGGCCAGGAAGCACGCCGGTAGAGAAATAAGAGAGTAAGCATCAGGCTCCCGCTGCACCAAGCGCGACCAGCTTCTCCGCCATTTCGCCAACCTTCCCTGCCACGCCTGCACCGCCGCCAAAGATCATTTGCGTGATGCTGGGTACGAGCACCATGTTGAGAATGAAAGCGGTAAAGATGGTGAGAAACGGAACGAGGTTCGCGATCCAGCTTCCGATGCTGTAGTTCCCTTGGAACGTCTGGTTCATGAAACCGATAAGGAACTGTGACCACACGAAGATGAAGGCTGCCGCAACTGCTCGAATCATCGCCAAACTTAGGAGCACTTCCACGAAGTGGAGGAACTTACCTCTGAAGGTCTCCGTCATGTAGAGCGGAATCATCAGCGGGCCAAACAGGGCGGCAACGGCGTAAAAGATGAACGAGCTGCAATTGATGAGAAACAGGATGCCTGACGCAAGTCCCAAGAAGCCCTGGACAAACCAGTAGCAGATGCTTTCCATGGGCGCGAACACGGTCGGTACTGGTGTGTTGTGAGCTGCGTTTGCGAGTAGAGCGTTCAACTGGTTCAACTGGCTCTGATCGAGCACTTGCGCGATGGCAGCCGCGACGTAAGAGAACATGCGGTTGAAACCGAAGTTTGCTCCTGGAAGATTGGTTACCCAATAGTGTTCGACCACGCAGCAGAACAGAAGCCGAAACAGGAAGGTTCTCAACTCATCGAGGCTTACGGACCTGTGACCGCCAAGGTGTACAGACCAGGACGTCATGCGGACCGCGATACCAATAAGGCTCATGGTTGCGATGAAGGTGAGCAGAATCATCCCGAAGTTCGACAGCGCTCCACCGTTTTGCAAGGTAAGGTCTGTAAGGCTCTGGGTGAACTGAGCAAGCCAGTCAACAACTCCGGGGGGGGTTCCCATTCTTCACTCTCGCTCGGTGTAGTGTGTGTCCCGGTTTGGGACCGTTCTAAAAGCGGCGGCGTCGATGATCCTCAACGCCACCGAAGGGTTACGCGCAGCTCAGTAGTAGTTTGTCCAGGTCGCGGATTCGTTCCCGGCATAGGTCGGGTTGTTGGCCTGGGCGATGAGTTTGTTGTTCGCGTCATTGATCGTTAGAGACGCAGCATTTCGTTTGTCCATGTTCTCGACTGCGGCTTGGGCAGCCATGCACGCGTGGAGTTGCCCTTGCGCGTGCTCTTCTTCCGCTCGTTGGGCATTGGAGACGTTCAGCAGGTTGAGCTGTTCGACTTCGCTGTTGGTGGCGTCGGTCGTGTCGTAGATCGACGTGTTGAGAGCGCTATTGGCCTGCATGTTTGCCGCTCTGCTGGCTTGATAGGCTCCGGCTGCGGCTAGGCACTGGCTCGATGCGGCATCCATTGCCTCGATGTGGGCGAGGGTAGAAAGCCGGTCGCTCTGTCCTACAATTTGCTGGCTCCAGAAGCTCGATGACGTACCGGAGATCGCGAGATTCATGATCTTCCAGACAAGACTTGCGTTCTGGGACTGGCCGTTCAACTGAGACTGAAGGCCAGCGGTTTCCCCGTACGTGTTCTGTACGGACGTGTTCATCAGTGCATTCTCTGCGGTTTTCCAAATCTGCTTGGAATTGAAGTACTTCAGATTGTTGAAAACGGTGTTGTACGTGGTGATGGACTGCTGGTAGATCTTCAGGGCAGTCCCGGCCATTTGTACGTCCTGGATGAGCTGCTGGCTGAGGGTTAGATTGGCCTGCTGACCGTTCGCTATCTGAGTGGCCTGGGCTACAAGTCCCTTCTCCTCATTGGTAATCTGCACGATGGCGTGAGCCGATTGGGTAGGGTCAAAGGTTATGCCGCCGAACTGCGCGTGAGCTGGCATCGCCAAAGTGAACGCGGCGATTCCGCTAACGAGAGTCAGACTGCAAGCTGTTGTGAGCTTCTTCATGCTTGGAAACTCCTAGAGCGTCGGGTTGACGCGATGATCTGCGTAGGAGGGGATGAGGATGTCTTTGCCGATGTAGACCCGCGCTCGCGAACCTTCCTTGAGCGTGATGATCGGCAGCCGATTGAGGAAGTGGTTTAGTACCTGTTCGCCCTCCTGGCTGGTTTGCGAGGAGATGCCGTTGCGGATTTGGCTATTGGTTGTTAGAACGCTCCCGTCGTTGCCGATTTGCGCGAGTCCTCCCAGGCCCCCGATAGCGGCGGCTGCGGCGAACGCTTGCAGATAGCCGTGGTCAACCTTGGTAGCAAGGCCGGTGGTCCCGATCTGATCGAGGCCGGCGTACTTGTCGATGTCGATGGAGAATCCGTCTGGGCAGACGGCGCGGTGGAAGACAACCGCGAGCTTGTGCTGCTGCTGGTTACCAACCGCCGTGACGGAGCCGATAAGCCGGGTTCCCTGGGGCAGGAGGAGGTTCTGACGATCGTGCGAGTAGTAGTCCGTAGTGAGCATCAGCAGGACCGGGCCTGCCATGCCGCCGTCAACGTGATTGGTCACCACACCTTCAAGAACTGTGCCCTCGAAGACGCGGTACAGCTTTCCGCCGTACTCGTCGAAGCTGTAGGCGGCCATAGCGTTGGTGTCTTTTCTCTCGTTGGGCACCGTGGCCTGTTCCGGCGCAGCCGGCTCCCCCTCGGTGATGGATTGATTAGCTATTACGGTCGGCCCGGCTACAGAAGGGCCGGAGGCAGAGGGGATTTGTCCCTCAGCTTTGGTTTCGTGGGTCTGGAAGTCAACGGCTACGGTGTCGCTGTTGAGGGCGTCCACCCGGCGTTTCTCGCGCTCTGCCGCCTTCTGCTTGGCCTGGGCGTGAGCCTCCGACTGGCCGGATGTCTGCCTGGGGGCATTCGGACTGTTGCCATAGATGGCTGCGCTCTGTGCCGGTGTCATGGGCGCTGTAGTGTCACCTTCAGGCGGTGGGATAGGCTGCCCTTGCGCTTGGCCTACCCCCTGCTCCTGCGCTTGCATCCCCCGCTCCTGAGCATTGAGGGCGGCTACCGCTTGCTGAAGCTGGGCGTGTTCGGCATCGGCCTTCTGGATCAAGGCTTGCTGCTTCTCGAAACTGTTGACCTGTTGGTTGTCGGCGGTAGACGGTCGGGATGACAATGCGCTCTTGGCCGGGTCCTTCTTCTGACCACTGCCAGTGATGACGTTGTAGGTCGTGGAGGCTCCGATAAGAACCACGGCCCCGGTCAACACAAGGACGATGGGCATGGTCTTGCCTATGGGCGGTTTCGCTGGCGGAATGACGGGGACGCTTCCCATTTAGTTGGCCTCCTGGCGGTGGAATTCGACCTTGGATTTGCCGATGGCGACGTAGCCGTTCTGGAGGAGCTTGGGAACGGTGTAAAGACCATTTGCGAAGTCAAAGTTGATGAGCGAGCCCTTCTTGTCCTTCAGCTCGTAGACAACCGGGGGCTCCTCAAACTTGCCCTGGATGTAGGTGAACTTGCCGTCATCCCAGATTTGCCGAACACCCAACGCCCTGGCCTTCGACTGGTCCCAGCTATAGTCAAAATGCAGGTTGCTGGGATAGGTGCTCTGGTACTTCTCCTGGGCAATCTCGGCCGTTTTCTTTTCGGCTGCGGCAGCGGCCTGAGCCTGCGCAACTTCCTTTTCGAGCCGGTCTTCCTTGTCCTTCACCTCTGCGGCTGGAACAAACACCGGCGCCTCGGCCATCTTCTTCTGCGCGTCTTTATCGGTCTGTGTCAAAAACACAGTCGAATCGAAACCTGCGCCTTCGGCAGAGACCTCTTTCAACTGAAGGGTGTAGTCATTGCCGTGATCGGAGATGATGTGGACGTTGGTAGTGCTTTTTGCTGCCGCAGCCTTGGGCTTGACCGAAACGAAGCGGCTGGCGACGTGACCGGCGTTGAAGATCCAATCGTCTGTGTTGCCGCCGAAGATTGTGGCTACCTTCTCCTCGGCTGGAAGCTCTAGGAGCGTCGATTCATTGAGGCTGGTCCGAATGATCGGGGGCGCGGTCGTGGCGCTCACCTGAACAGTCCTGGGGGCTTGCTGCTGGGCCTGTAGACCCGTTGGAGCAGAAGCGTAGACCACGAAGATTGCGCTCGCGGCAATGAGGCTAGGTGTATTCATAAGGCGGTCTCCTTGGCGGCTGTATCGTACGAAATAGGTGGGGGTTACTAGGCGTCTTCGCCCGCGACGAAACGGGTGATGCCGTCTTCCAAACCCCATTTCTCGATCAAGCGGCCTCGGCGTGCTCTGTCCATGGGTTTGGTCGAGAAAATCGCGTAGCTGCGAGGGTCAAGATTCAACGTCACGACCTTGGTGATCCCGTCGCGGCGCATCAACAGCGCTTCCCGCTGCCCCAGACTCTCGAAAAGGTTCAATTGCTGCTCGGTCATCTTGAACAACTCACCGTAGAACTTGCGGTTGAACGTGGCATCCGGGAGCAACAGGAACGAAGTGCAGGAGTTGACGATGCTGTCCGCGTTCTCTCCAAGATCGTTCGCGGACTGGCCGATGAGGGTGACGCCCCCGAGGTTCTTACGGCTCTGCTTGATGCTGGCTAGAGCACCTTCTAAGAGTTGCTGGTTCTTGAGGTTTGAGAAGACTTCCTCAATGACGACATGCTTGGGAACGCCGAGGTTCCTGGGGTCGTAGACCACATCGTCTATGCGGCGTAACAGCCAGATCATCAGCGGCTCGATCAGATCCGGGTAGTCCTTGGACACACCGGCAAAATCCCAGCACTGGATACGCGAAAGGCTTAGTGAGTCCTCTACGTTGTCGAAGATCGCGCTATAAACACCCTTTTCAACCCATTTGGAGAGGTAACGCATTAGGTGTGGCGGAAGGAGCAGGTTTGAAAGCCTGCGAATCTTCCGGTCTATGAGGTACATGCCCTGCACCTCTTTGAACACCGCATCTTCGTCTTCGGGGGAAAGCTCCGCTCCACCGTTGGTGAGGAGCAACTTCACAAAGTTGAAAAGGAACTTGATGTTCTTTTCAGTCGGCTCCAGAGCAAACGGGTTGACTCGCGGGCCGTCCAGACCGATGCGGTCCACCTTGCCG
>CAHJWN010000109.1 GCA_903642265.1 Acidobacteriaceae bacterium
GCGCGCTGCTCGACACGCAAAGGCGACTCTATAACCTTGCGCTGTTCAACGAGGTAAATGCGGCCGTACAGAACCCGACGGGAGATGCTTCCCGCAAGAACGTGCTGGTGCAGTTGACAGAGGCGAAGCGTTGGGATGTGACGTATGGCTTTGGGTTCGAAGCGCAGACGGGAAGGCCGTCACCAGGCGTGATTTCGCCAGCATCTGCCATTCTGCTTGGAGTGCCTGCTGGAACCTATAAGCAAAATGGACAGGCTGGAGTGAGTCCACGGGTGTCGGCAGATGTCTCGCGGATCAACCTGTTCGGAACGGACAAGTCACTCACGCTGCATACGACCTACGGACTGTTGGAGAAGGTGGCTACGCTTAGCTTTAACAATCCGCATCTGCTGGGTAATCCGTTGCTAACGGCGAGTGTTTCCGGGGGTTATTCGAACGTCCAGAACATTTCTACCTTCCAGGCATCGACCTTGCAGGGCGACTTCCGGGTAACGCAAAAATTCCGGCGTACCGATACGTTTATCTACGATTTCCAGTACAGGCGGGTCGCAGTAAACCCAGACAGCCTCGAGATCACGGCAAACCTGATTCCTTTGCTGTCGCAGCCGGTACGGGTGGGAGGCCCTGGGTTCACGTGGTTCCACGACACGCGCAATCCGAGTCCGCTCGACGCGGTGAAGGGTTCGTATACTTCCGTAGCGGAGTTCCTGGCGAGTTCGAAGTTTGGGTCGCAAACAGATTTCAATCGAATCGATGTTTCGAACTCGACGTACTACGTGTTTGGTAAGAAGAAATATGTGCTGGCGAGAAACACGCGCATCGGGTATGAAAAGACGTTTGGTGCCAATCCAAATGTCGGTAATGCATCGTGCGTGGGCGTGCTGCTTACGACGAATGCAAGCTGCGACGCGGTGCCTTTGCCAGAGCGACTCTATGCTGGTGGAGCAACATCGCATCGGGGCTTCCCGATCAATGGGGCGGGACCTCGTGACCTGCAAACGGGCTTTCCGGTTGGAGGAACGGCTGTCTTCGTTAACTCGACTGAGCTCCGTCTGCCGGCTGTAACGCTGCCGTATGTTGGCGACGGCTTGAGCTTCGTCGTGTTTCACGACTTCGGAAATGTTTTTCAGAATGCGGGCGACATGTTCCCGAGCTTGAAGCGATTCAAGCAGCCGAATGAAGCCACATGTGCAAACGTGCTGGTGCCGATTGGCACCTGCGACTTCAACTATGCCTCGCATGCAATCGGGCTTGGCGGCCGGTACAAGACGCCCGTCGGACCCATCAGGGTTGATCTGAGCTACAACCTGAATCCTCCAAAGTATCCGGTGATCGCGGACTTCAACGGCAAGGACCCCTATGAAGATCAGGGTAGCCGCATCAACTTCTTCTTCAGTATCGGACAGAGCTTCTAAGGACCTTAGCGTGACGAGCAGTGTGGTGCGTAATTCGATGAAGGAAGCTGGAATGCTAGCCATGTTGCTTGTGCTATTGCAGATTCCGTGCACCCGGATCGAGGCGCAACAGGTGACGGGAACGACTACGTCGAAGGACGCGGGGGCGGTGCAGATCGATCGCGTGGTCGCGATCGTGAACGATGACCTGGTCCTCGAAAGCGATGTGGATGAGGAGCGACGGTTTGGTGTTTTTCAGCCATACAGCAGCCCGTCGGGATCCTTTTCTCGTCAGGAAGCGATTCAACGGCTCATCGATCGCGATCTGATTCAGCAGCAAGCCCAGGAGCAACCGCAAAAGCCGATCACCGATGCAGAAGTAGCTGCGAATTTGCAGGATGTGCGTAAAGACATCCTAGAGTGCAAAGAGTACAGGTGCGACACCGAAGCAGGTTGGCAGAAGTTTCTCTCTGACAACAAGTTCACCGAGGCTGAGCTGACCAAGCGCTGGCGTGAGCGTATGGAGACGCTGCAGTTCATTGAACTGCGCTTCCGCCAGGGCATCCGCATCCCCGATGCAGATGTGAAGAACTACTACACGAAGACGCTGTTACCGCAGTATGCGGCGCGTCACGCAACGGCACCGAAGCTGGACTCGATCAGTGACCGGATCCGTGAAATTTTGTTGCAGCAGCAGGTAAGTGGATTGCTCGACGACTGGCTCAAGACCCTGCGCGCCTCGGGGAGCGTTCGAATGTTGACGGATAACGAGGTGGCGAATTGAGCACACCTCAGGCGACACAAACGCAGACGAAGCAGGGGACCAGCAGACGTATTTTAAAGGCGGCTGCATGGATACTTGCTGGCGTGCTGTTGCTGCTGATCGTCGCAATTGGCGGCGTTGCCTGGTACTCCACCACCCCCGACTTTCAGCGGCGGGTGGGCAAAGAAGTTGTCAGCGTACTTGAAGACTCGACTGGGGGTCGAGTTGAGTTGCGCGGGCTCAGCTTCAGTCTCCGGCATCTTGCAATCGAGGTAGACGGGCTGGTAATCCACGGCACGGAAGCTGCAGATCAGGCACCGTATGTTGCGGTCGATAAGATTCAGGTACGACTCAAGATCTCGAGTTTTCTGTCGCATACCGCTGGTGTTGGCCTGGCTTCGCACATCGGTTTAAGCTTGCTGCGAGTGGAACGGCCGGCGATCCACTTGATTATCGACAAGGATGGAAAGACAAACCAGCCAATCCCGAAGCACCCGAGCACGAGCACAGAGTCGCTGCAGGACACGCTGCTGGATCTGAAGGCGCACGAAGTCGAGTTAGTAGATGGCGTGGCGCTGCTTAATGACCGTGCCATTCCGTTTGATGTGGCCGCACGCGATCTTGAGGCGGAGGTCCACTACATCTCGCAATCGGACAGTTATGGCGCGACCGTTGATCTGAACGACCTTCGAACCAAGATGACGAAGTATCCCGAAGTGCAGTCAAAGCTGCATCTTGAGGCAGAGGTGGGAAGGGATGTCGCGAAGCTCCCGAAGTTCACCTTCGACACAGGAAAGAGTACGACGCTCAGGGCTTCGGCAGAGCTTCAGCATTTTGCGCGGCCAGAGTGGCAGGCGGGGGTAGATGGCTCGCTCGAACTAAAGCAGGTTGCGCTACTGGCAGGCTTTGATGGGATCCAAGGAGGAACTGCCGAACTTAGTCTCCGTGGGCATAACTGTGTGGTAGCGCCGGCGGTTGCGCAGAAGCGACTTCCATTCTGGCAGCGCCGACATCCGAAAGCTGATACGAAGCCGAGCCTCAAGCAGTTGGCACCCGACCCCGATTGCACAACCGGTTACCTGCTTACAGGTGAGTTCAAGCTGCACGATGCGGGCTATGCGGATGCGAGCGTCCGACTGCACGACATCAACGCCTCGAGTCAACTCAAGATCACGCCGACCGACCTCTTGTTTACCGCGCTTACGGGCTACCTGCCCGGCGGCGGCAGCGCGGAGGGTAATTTACGCATCAGCAATTGGCTTGGTGAGGTGCCTTCGAGTGCAACGAGCAACTCGCCAACTACCGTGGCTGCAGCGAAGACGGCGAACCGCACAGCAGCGATTGTGAATGCACCAGCACCGGTCACCGGGTCGGTCGCCATCTCGCCGGTACAGCCTGCCCATGCGTACCTCACCGCGACGACAAAGCAAATTCCGCTGCGCACCATCATGGATATTGCTGCGCCAAAAGGGTACGGTGACCTGGGGTTCGACACCTCGGTGAGTGGCCCTATCAAGGTGGAGTGGGGCGGGCCCGCCACAAACATCGCCGACACCGTTCAGGTGGATACCGAGCTTAAATTCTCGCCGACCGGGACGAAACGTAAGGGAGCAGGCAGCGACATCCCGGTGAGCGGGCAGGCTATTGCGCACTACGACGGTAAGACGGAGGTCGTGCGGCTGGATAATCTGCAACTGCTCACGCCACAATCATCGCTGAGTGGCAGCGGTGTGCTGGGCGTGAACAAGGGTGACGCGTTGACTGCTCTGCGCGTGGATGTTTCGGTACGTGACCTGGCCGAGTACGATCAACTGCTGCAGACGTTGGGTGTACAAGCCAACGGAAAGAAGGGTGCAGCCGCACTCCCGGTGGTGCTGCATGGGACGCTCAGCTTCCAGGGATCGGCAACGGGGGCGCTTGCCAATCTCGATCTGAAGGGTCATCTGCAGGCAACGCAGATTGAGGTGAAGCTTGGTACGGGGCAGACGCAACAGGCCGATGTGCAGGTGGATTCCGTGCTTGCGGATGGTGAATTCTCCCCGAACAACGGGCTAGCCGTAGCGAGTTCTACGATCAAGCGTGGGACAGCGATCTTGAATGTTGGCGGCACGGTTAAGCCGCACAAGCTGACCTCGAAGCAGCACGTTGTGACTTACGCCTACGACAACGACACGGCTGTAAGTGCAACGGTCCAACTAGCCAATGCGCAGGTAGCAGATGTGCTGCAGATTGCAGGGCAGCAAAGCAATTACCCAGTGACCGGGACGATCAATGTGCACGGCAATGTCACGGGAGCGCTGGGAGCACTAAATGGCGGCGGCAGCGTTGCGCTCACGAATGGTGTTGCGTATGGCGAGGCGTACCAGGCGGCGAACGTAGACCTGACGGTGAAAGGCCGCGACATCGAGGCGAGCAGAGTTCTGCTGAAGCTACATGACATGCAGATCGCGGGGAATGGTGGCTACGACCTGACAAGCCAGCGGTTCCATGCACATGTCGAAGGGAACAACCTGGTTCTCTCCAGGTTCGATACTGTGCAAAAAAGCGGTGTCGCGGCAGACGGAACACTGACGATCAAAGCAGATGCAAATGGCACTATTGAGCAGCCAGGAGCGACTGCGACCCTGAGGCTGGCTAACATCTCTGCCAGCGGCCATCCGCTGGGCGACGTTTCTGCCGATCTGCATAGCGAAGGCAAGCTGATGTTTCTGAAGGCGCACTCGACCGTAGTGGGTGCGACGATTGACGCAACCGGCCAGACCGACCTTACGGGTAATTACGAGACGCAGGCCAAGCTTACGTTTTCCGGTCTTGATGTAGGTAAGCCGCTCGAGTTGTTCTCACCCGGAAATGTCAAAGCGACCTCGGCAATCGATGGTGCGATCACCGTGAGCGGGCCGTTGAAGGCGCCACTCGGGTTGCAGGGAACAGCGGCATTGAACAACGTTGACGTGAAAGTTCAGGGTCTGGAGTTCAAGTCTGCGGAGCCGATTCGAGCGAGTTTGAAGAACGGTATTGCAACCCTTGAGCAGCTGCATGTCACAGGGACAGACACCGAGCTGCAGGCGAGTGGTACGGCGCAAGTGCTGGGGGTGAGTGACCCCAAGGGCGGGAAGCTGGCGCTGCACGCAACCGGGAACATCAGTCCGGCAATTGCGCATGTTCTTGACACAGAAGTGCAGGCAAGCGGCAAAGTCAGCTTCGACGTCGCAGCCGAAGGCAAGGTAAGACAGCCGCAGCTTACCGGGAAGGTCCTGTTTGAGCACGTGAACGCCAGCATGGAAAGCATTCCAAACGGCATCACGGACATGAACGGATCACTCGCGTTCAATGAGGACCGCCTGCAAGTGCAGTCTCTGACAGCGACAACCGGCGGCGGCAAGCTCTCTATTGGAGGGTTCTTCAGCTACCAGAACGGGCTCTATGCCGACCTGAGTGCAAGTGCTGACACGGTGCGCGTCCGGTACAACGGCCTAAGCTCAACAGCAAACGCGAATCTGAAGCTGCAGGGCGGTCCGCAGACGCTGATCCTGAGCGGCGACGTCCTGATTACCCGGTTCGGAGTCGGCGCGAATGTCGACTTCGCGGCGTTTGCGGGCTCGGGCGGAGTGGCGGCGCCTCCCGACCCCAATTCCATCACCGACAAGATCCGGCTCGATGTGCATGTGACGAGTTCGCCACAGCTGGACTTCCAGAATTCCTACGCAAAGTTGGCAGGAACAGTCAATCTGAACATCAAGGGAACGGTTGCATCGCCGTCGGTGCTTGGGCGGATCCAGGTTACAGATGGAAGCGCCACCTTCGCGGGAACAACGTACCAGCTTCAACGTGGCGACATCTACTTCTCGAATCCTGTAACGATTGATCCAGTGATTGACATCGATGCTACGGCGCGGGTGGAGAACTACGATATTACGGTTGGAGTGCATGGGACTTCGTCTAACTTCAAGCCAACCTACCGGTCTGAGCCGCCGCTGAGCGAGGCGGATGTCTTCAACCTACTGGCGCTCGGACGGACGCAGGAAGAGGCGCAGTTATACCAGGAGCAGCAGGTGCAGCAGGGTACGGACCCGACAACAAGCGCATTGCTGGGCGGAGCATTGAATGCGTCGGTCAGTAGTCGGGTATCGAAGTTATTTGGCGCAAGCAGTGTCAAGATCGATCCGGCTTTCGTGGGCACATTGGGCAACTCTTCAGCGAGAATTACGGTGGAGCAGCAGCTATCCCAGCAGCTTTCGGTTACCTTTGCGACGAACGTGAATTCGTCAGCAGAGCAACTGATCCAGGTGCAGTACCAGTTGAATCACGATCAATCCGTTGTAATTACACGTGACGAGACAGGTGTATTCAGCATTGTTTACAAGATTCGCAAGCGCTACCGATAAGCCGTTTGAAGGGCAAGTCTTACTTGGGAAGTATTGCCGTAGGATGTTGACATTGCTTTGGCCTGACGAAGGTCGCGATTCAGGAGACGAACATGGTGAGACGAGTTGCAGTTAGGGCATTATTCGCGGTGATCCTCAGTGGGACGGGTGGGTTCCACGCAATCGCGCGGGCACAAGCAACGACGACCGCCGCGTCTGAGCCGGCGGATGCAGCAATCCAAGCCGATGTGACGAAGGCGCTCGACAATAAACGCTTCCACAATGTTGCGGTTGCCGTGCAGGGTGGAATAGTGACGCTGACTGGCACCGTCGAGATCTACAGCGAGAAGGAAGACGCCGACAAGAAGGTGCACCATCGCAAGAACGTGAAGGGTGTTGAAAACATGATTGTGGTTGCGGGGCCCGTGGTTGAAGACGCAACACTACGCGACAAATTAGGTGAAAAGCTTGCCTACGATCGTGTCGGCTACGGGACGACGGCATTCAACGCGCTGACTATCGGGGTCCAGAGCGGGGTAGTGACCCTTGGCGGCGTAGCCTACGGGCCGATGGATAAGGATTCGGCGCTTAGCGTCGTGGCGAACTACCCGGGCGTCAAGGATGTAGTAGACAACATAGAAGTTGCGCCACCTTCACCGATGGATGACAGGATCCGAATCGCCGAGGCCCGTGCGATTTACGGCTTTGCTTCGCTCAACAAGTACTCTATCGATCCCGCGAAACCGATCCGCATTACGGTTGTCAACGGGAACGTGACTTTGTCGGGGGTTGTCGATAGCCAGTCAGATAAAGATACGGCCAACATACGCGCGAATGGTGTGGCCGGAGTTTTCAAGGTAATCAACAACCTGCAGGTTGCGGGTGCTTCCTCGAGTGCTAAATAGATCATCACGGGATTGTTCCTGAAGTGCTGCGGTTCAGCTATTTGCGGTAACGACGGCTTAGAATGAGGCATGGCTACACTCGTTCAAAAGACTGTTGTTGCCCTGGAGATGATCAAGTGGGAGCACAGTATCTTTGCACTTCCGTTTGCGTTGACGGGAGCGGTATTGGCTGCTGGCGGCTGGCCCCGCGCAACGGTGCTGCTGTGGATTGTTGTCTGCATGGTCTCAGCCCGCACGGCGGCAATGGCGTTCAACAGGCTTGCAGATGCGGAGCTTGACGCCGTGAATGCCCGGACGGCCATGCGTGCGTTGCCGGCAGGCGTTCTCAGCAAGGCGTTCGTAGCGGGATTTGTTGCAGTGTCGGCTGCGGTCCTTCTACTGTCCGCCGCCATGTTGAACCGGCTTACGCTTGAACTCGCACCCATTGCACTGGCCGTGGTGCTTGCTTACAGCTACATGAAGCGAATTACGCGGTGGTCGCACCTGGTACTTGGACTTGCGCTGGGAATTGCGCCCTCTGCTGCATGGATTGCAGTGCGAGGAACATTGGATCCGCGGATCATCATGCTGACCCTTGCAGTGCTGCTTTGGGTGGGCGGCTTCGATGTGTTGTATGCATGCCAAGACTTCGAGCACGACCGGCGGGTGCAGCTCAACAGCGTGCCGCAGGCGTTTGGGCTCGAGGCTGCGTTCTGGATCGCGCGCGTGATGCACGTGTGCATGATCGGCGCCTTGATGGCGCTGGTGCGGCTTTTCGGGCTAGGATGGGTTTCGCTGGTGGGAGTGGGTGCTGTGGCGCTGCTCCTGGCCTACGAGCACTCGATTGTTTCGCCCAAGGATCTGCGGCGTATGAACGCAGCATTCTTTACGCTGAACGGTGTTATTTCTGTAGTGTTTTTCTGTTTTGTTGCTGCAGATGTTCTTGTTCGACGTTAGAGGCTTAAACAGAGATGGCCCTACGTTGGCGGGCCATCTCTATCAGTTTGCAGGCATTAGATCGTTAGTGCTTATCCTTGACATCGTCGGTGTGGCTTACAACGGCATCCTTGATGGAGTGGGCCGCGTTGACGATGCTGTCGCGTAGATTGTGAGCTGTGTTTTCGCCGCTCGCATGCACACTGTCATGCTCCGCCTCTGCGTTTGTCTTCGCGTCGGTTGAAACGGAGTGAACGGCGTCCTTGGTATTTCCCCACGCCTCTTTCGCATGCCCCTTCACCTGATCGGCTGCTCCGGAGTTTGCAAGGCTATCGTCGTTCGTTGCTTCGCCAATCGACTGCTTTACCTGGCCCTTTAGCTGATCGAACTTACCGCTGACAGTATCGGTGCTCATATATTTTCCTGTGTCTCCGTTAAAGTTCTACGGGTGTTGTAATTAGGAGGAGAAGTCCGTGTGGACCTGGTAAACGCCGATTATCAGAGCGCGCGTCTACCCTGGATGAGGTTGAAGATAAGCATGATCACAGCGAGCACGAGGAGAATGTGAATCCACGAGCCGAGAGCTGCACCGCTTACAAGCCCGACTATCCAAAGTACGAAAAGGATGATGGTTATGGTCCAGAGCATGTCGTTCTCCTGATATCGGCCCAGCACTTCATGAGCCGTCGTGCCAGTTACTTACATCTTGTAAGTTGCCTGGTGCAAGTCTCAGGTTGCCATGAGATCAAAATTGTGAAAGACGGCCTGTATGAGCGCCAATGCCACTTACGGGGAAAGGACGGCCGAGTTGCAGCTAACAGCTGACGCAAAGAAAGTGCAGAGCTCCCGCCCTTATCGTGTCGGAATCCAGGGAGAACTTGGCTCGAATAGTCACATGGCGGCCATCGCAGCCGCCGAGGGATTGGTGCGGAACTCTGCTGCGAACCAGGTAGCTGAAATTGTGCCTTGCGCCATTTCCGTCGATGTTCTTGAGCAGCTGCTGAATGGATCATTGGACGCGGCAGTGTTGCCGATCGAGAACAGCCTACATGGGTCGGTGGCGGAGCACTATGACCTGCTGCTTGGCAGTGCCGTGCGGATAATTGGCGAGAGCCTGCTGCGGATCCGTTTTCACCTGATCACGATGCCGGGAGTTGAATTTGCTGAGTTGCGACGTGTGTTGTCGCATCCTGTTGCTCTTGCGCAGTGCCGCCAATTCTTTGAGGCGAATCGACAGCTAGAGGCGGTCCCGTTCTACGACACGGCGGGGAGCGTGAAGCACCTGATGCATGACAGGTTGCGCAGCACGGCCGGGATCGCGCCGGAGTTGGCAGCTTCTGAGTATGGTGCTGCGATCCTAAGGCGAGACCTTGAAGATCACGCGGAAAACTTTACGCGGTTTCACGTGGTATGCCGTCAAGAAGATGCCTTGACCATGCAGGGCGAGGAGGCTGGCCGTGTGAACAAGATGACGGTGGCGTTTTCTGTCGAGCACCGGCCGGGAACGCTGGTTGCGGCGCTGCAGCTCCTCTCAGATGCGCACCTGGATCTGACCCGGATTGAGTCGCGACCGGTCCCGGGACGGCCCTGGGAGTACGTCTTTTACGTTGAATTCCGGTTCGACAAAATTGCGGGTGCGGAGAAGGCGCTTGCGGCACTCGCCCACCACTGCCACATGGTCAAGGAACTTGGTCGCTACCTGGCGGCGTAGTATTGGCGCACAATTTGGATGTACATCTCACGATCCGCAAAGCTTTCGGGTATCAGTTGCAGGTCGAAGCCATCGCTGGCAGGTCCATATCCGGAAAGCGCCTACGATTCCGACGAAGTGAGACGAAGGTGGGCCGATGAGACAAAGATCAGTCAGCGTTAGGCGGCGACTATAAGCCTTCGGGGGCGGTTGCGACTTTCTATCGATTACAGCATCGAATATCATGAAATCTGACAGAAGGACACTCAATGCCAAATGACTTTGTAAGTGTAATCAGCCCACGAGGAACGGAAAAGACGATCGATGGGGGCCCGACCGGCGGCAATTCGCCGCTGCCTGTGCTTCCGGTGCGGGACACTGTGCTTTTTCCCCACGCCGTTCTGCCACTCACTGTCGGGCGCGAGAGCTCGATCCAATTGATTCAGTCACTTGGCGAAGGTAAGACGATTCTAGTAGTGGCTCAACGGGACGCGCGGCAGGATACTCCGGAAGGTGCGGACCTGTACTCGATCGGGACGCGAGCGACAGTACACAAAGTAGTGAAGATGCCGAACCAGAGCCTCTTCGTCTTTACGGAGGGTAACGAACGAGTAAGGCTGGGCGAATTTACCAACCTGACGCCGTTTATGACGGCTGAGTACGAAACGATTATCGAAGGCGAAATGACGGGTTCGCCTGAAATCGAAGCCTTACAGCGGAATGTCGTCAGCCAGTTTCAGCAGATTGTGACGTCGTCACCGACGCTTTCAGACGATCTGCAAACGATAGCAATCAATATCGATGAGCCGGGTAGGCTGGCGGACTTCATCGCGTCATCGCTGCCGTTTCTGACAACGACGGACAAGCAGGAACTGCTCGAAACTCCTGGTGTACAGGCGCGGATGGAGCGAATCAACAAGCATCTTGCGAAGGAGCTTGAAGTGCAGCAGCTGCGCAATAAGATCCAGACCGAGGTCCAGGATTCAGTGCAGCAATCGCAACGCGATTACTACCTCCGGGAGCAGCTAAAGGCGATTCAGAAGGAACTTGGCGACCTTGATGACTCGCAAAAAGACATTACCGAGCTGAAAGAGAAGATTGAAGCGGCCGGGATGCCGGAGGAGACGAAGAAGGACGCACTCAAGGAACTTGGGAGACTCTCGAGAATGAGCCCGATGGCGGCCGATTACTCGCTGACGCGGAACTACGTGGAATGGCTGGCAGTGTTGCCATGGGCGAAGTCATCAGCGGGGGAGATCGACATCCTGAAGGCGAAGGAGTATCTCGACGAAGACCATTACGGGCTGCAGAAGGTCAAAGATCGCATTCTAGATTACCTGTCGGTTCGGCGCTTGAAGCCGGACATGAAGGGACCGATCCTGTGCTTTGTCGGGCCTCCAGGTGTGGGTAAGACATCGTTGGGGCGCAGCATTGCAAGGGCGCTCGGGCGGAAGTTTTCGAGGATTTCGTTGGGGGGTATGCATGATGAAGCCGAAATTCGCGGACATCGCAGGACTTACATCGGGGCGCTGCCTGGGCAGATTATTCAGAATCTGAAGCGAGTTGAAACGAACGATCCGGTCTTCATGCTGGACGAAATAGACAAACTTGGGCGGGACTTTCGCGGCGATCCGGCGAGCGCACTTCTGGAGACGCTTGATCCGGAGCAAAACAATACGTTCCGTGACAACTATCTTGATCAGCCGTTTGATCTTTCCAAGGTGCTGTTTATCTGCACGGCAAACCAGTTGGATCCAGTGCCTGCTCCGTTGCTCGATCGCATGGAGATCATCGAGTTGACCGGGTATACCGAAGAAGAAAAGGTGCAGATTGCATTCAAGTATCTGATTCCTCGGCAGACCAAGGAAAACGGGATTGACCCTGAACTGATCGAGTTCCCAGAAGAAAGCGTGGCACTGATTGCACGGCATTACACGCGGGAAGCGGGGGTCCGCAAATTAGAGCAGCAGATCGGGACTGTGTGCCGCAAGCTGGCGCGCAAGATCGCTGAAGGACGGGAAGAAAAGCTGGTGGTCACGCCGCAGATCGTCAAGGAGTTTCTGGGCGGGATCAAGGTCCGTGTCGACACGGAGATTGCAGAACGGACAAAGCGCGCGGGCGTGGTGGTCGGGTTGGCCTGGACACCGGCCGGCGGCGACATCCTCTTCATCGAAGCGAACAAGATGAAGGGTAAAGGCGGCTTCAACATCACGGGTCAGATTGGCGACGTGATGAAGGAGTCGATGCAGGCTGCGCTGACGTGGGTCCGCTCGAATGCTGTGTCCTTGGGCCTGGATGAGGACTTCACAAAAGATGTGGACATCCATATCCATGTGCCTGCGGGAGCGATCCCGAAGGATGGGCCCTCCGCTGGTGTAACGATGGCAACGGCGCTGGTTTCGCTGTTGACGGATGTGCGTGTACGCCCGCTTACGGCGATGACGGGCGAGATCACGCTAAGCGGCAATGTGCTGCCGGTTGGCGGCATCAAGGAGAAGTTCCTTGCGGCGAAGCGGGCCGGTGTGCGCGATGTGATCCTGCCGGTAGATTGCCGTCAGCAGGTGGAAGAAGACCTGACGCCGGAGCAGACCGAGGGTGTCACGATTCATTACGCAAGCGTGATTGAAGATGTGCTTGCCGTCGCGCTGCCAAAGAACGCGCACGAGGCTGTAGTTGACGAAGTAGTTCGTGAAGAGGTGCTTCAAGCCGCCGGAATGTAAGTCATCGATCGACTGAACACCGAGACGGCCGGAGATGTTTCCGGCCGTCTCTGTGCAGAAGAGCAGGTTAGGACCTGAGGCCGACGAACGGCATCGTAAAGCTGTGACCAAAACAGCTTGATACCGTGAGGCTCTAGATGGCGACGAAGAAGGTGGTAACGAAAACGGCAGCCAGGAAAGTTGCCACGAAGAAGGGTGCGGCGAAAAAGACGTCGGTGAAGAAGATATCGGTGAAGAAGCGTACGGCCAAGAAAGCTGCTTCTGGGTCGATGCCAGCGAAGGGTAAAGATCCTCGCGGTGGACTGACAAAAGCGGGGAGAGACTTCTACAACGAGCAGACCGGCGGACATTTGAAAGCGGGCGTAAAGGGAGCGGCCGACACGCCTGAGAAGAAGAAGCGAAAGGGATCGTTCTTGACGCGGCACTTCACTACTCCGCCGGGTCCGGTCGTCAAGAATGGCAAGCCGACGAGGCAGGCGTTACAGGCTGCCGCCTGGGGTGAACCCGTGCCGAAGACCGAGGCGGACGAGAAGAAGCTTGCGGCGAAAGGGCGAGAACTCCTGGGGCAGTACCACGACAAACAGCAAAAGAAATCAATA
>CAHJWN010000110.1 GCA_903642265.1 Acidobacteriaceae bacterium
AAAAATCAGGTCATTCCCAATCGCCACGATGTTCTTGTACATATCCTTCAGATTGCCCGCGATCGTGATCTCCTCGACCGGATACGCGATCTCGCCGTTCTCGATCCACATCCCGCTCGCGCCCTGCGAGTAGTCCCCTGTCACCAGGTTCACACCGAAACCCATCGTCTCCGTCACGTAGAGCCCACTCTTGACGTCGCTGATAATCTCCTCCGGCGTCAGCGTTCCGGCCTCGAGATAAAAGTTGCCTGCCCCAATGCCGGGATTACCCGCCAGCCCCCGTGAAGCGTTCCCCGTGGATGCCATCCCAAGCTTCCGAGCCGTGTACGTGTTCATCACGTAGTTCTTCAGGATCCCGCGCTCGACCAGCACCTTTCGCCGCGTCGGCAGTCCTTCGCCGTCGAACGGCGTAGTCCCAAACCCGCCAATTCCATCGAAGACCAGAGTTCCGTCGTCGACCACCGTGATGTTCTCGCCTGCCACCTGCTCGCCCAGCATGTCCGCAAAGAACGTCGCGTGGCGATAGATAGCATCGCCATTCGCAGCCTCGAAAATACTACCCATGATGGACTTCGAGATCTCTGGCGAAAACACCACTGGAGCAGCCTGCGTCTTTACCTGCCTTGCCCCAAGCCGCTTGAGCGTCCGCCGTGCTGCTTCCTGTCCAATGTCTTCTGGTGATTCAAGCAGCCGTGTCGTCCGCGAGTTCGAAAACCAATAATTCCGCTGCATCCCACCGGTCTCGCCCTGCGCAATCGGCGATGCCGAAAAGCCGCAATACGACTTCTTGAACTCGCCTACGAAGCCACGCGAGTTTACCAGGATCTTGTGTGAGGTTGCCGTATCAAAGTCTCCGCCGCCGGAGTTCGTAATTCGCGTGTCATACGCCATCGCCGCCGCTTCACTCCGCCGCGCGATTTCGATCCGCTCCGCTGGCGGCATCTCGTTCACATCCTCAAAGTAAAGTCCCAGGTCTCCGTCAACCTGCCCGAATTCCCGGGCGTCCGGCAATCCAGCAAACGGATCTTCACTCGTGATCTTCGCCAGCGTGACCGCACCGCTCACCAGCTTTTCGATTGACTCTGCCGAAAAGTCCGACGACGAAGTACTCGCCGTACGCTGCCCGATAAACACCCGCAGCCCCACCGCCCGCGACCCGGACTCCTTCAACTGTTCAACCTGCCCCAGCCTTACCAGCGCGCCAAACTCCTCGCCCTCATACACCACGGCTTCGGCATCGCTTGCCCCCGCCTTGCGTGCTTTTGCGACAACATCGAAAGCAAGCTGTTTCAAGTCAGAAGAAAGAGGCCCCGCAATAGATGAAGCTGGTGCTGCAATCGATATCGACACGAAGACTCCTCGAACGCCTTCGTCAATGGTATTCGAGATCGACTTCTCCCAACAGGCCACATCGTCATCCAGCACCACACATCCCAGAGTGAACCTCGCTGCTACTTCGTCGATGCGACGGCTTTGCAGACACTGCTCGGCAATGTCGTGGTTATTGTGCTCGAATCATTGGCGGCGTCAGGGTCAATGCTCAGGCTCGTGATCGTGGCCGTGCTGGTTACCTTGGGACACGATGCCGCAGATGCCTTTACAAATACATCGACCTGTATCGGACTACCCGCCGCCGGGTTGTTCAATGTGCAGCGGGCCTCGCCAGGGTTGCCGACATGCTGGTAGAAGGTGCAGGACCCCGCAGTTGTCGATGCACTGACAAACGTCGTATTTGCAGGAACTCCAGCGACCAGCAGCGCCGCATGAGCATTGTTGGGACCAATGTTTGTGACCGTATGCACGTAGTGCAGCAAACCATTGCGGCTGTCTACCAGCGCGGAAGAGACTGCCATGTCAGCAGTCTCGCGCACGGTAACTGGCGCGGCAGCAGAATCGGTCTCATAGGCAGGAGCGCCAGACGTCAGCAGGGCTGCGTTCGTGATGGAGTTGTAGTCCCCCGCAGTCTTGGCGGCTTTCGCATGTATGGAAATAGTCCTGGTCTCTCCGCTGGCAAACGGACTGAAGTCTACGGCCGCATCGAAGCGGTGGTCGGAAACTGTGCACTTGTCCCCGTTGCTGACCACACAGCCTACCAGGCTCTCCCGAACACCGTGGACGTTCAACATGGCGGCCGGCGCGACTGCGCCATTATTGGTGATCGTGACCGTATACCGAAGATCGCCGCCAGGCCCGGTAACGCTGTGGTCTACCGCGTTGGCGATAGAAAACCGTCTAGAAGAGTCAGATATCTTTGAAATAAAGCTGTTATAGCCCGCACTGTCAGGATCAGCCTGCGCTTGCAGCGGATTCTTCGTCGGAAAATCGTGCGAGAGCGTTGCGCCCGTCACATATACGTTGCCACTAAAGTCGATACCGAGCGCTTGCATTGCTTCGTCATCGCTGCCTCCGAGATAGGTAGAGTAGAGCAGCGCCGACCCGCTGGCGTTTAGTTTGCTGATGAAAGCATCGCGCATTCCGCCCGCAAAGTGTGGCTGAACCGCGTCCACAATGGGAAAGTTGTTTGTTGTGTATCCACCAACATACGCGTTGGAGTACTGATCTACCGCAATCGAATCGCCTGTGTCATCTACAGAGCCACCTAAAAAGGTCGAATAAACCAATGCCGAACCGGCCGGGTTCAGCCGAGTGACAAACGCCGCTCCTCTTAGATTTGTGCTTGGATACAGTGCGTTGACGACCGGGAAGCCTTGTTTGAACGCGTACCCGGTAACGAACGCATCTCCGCTTGCGTTCGTTGCTACAGACATTCCACTACCCGCACCGAGAAATGTGGAGTAGACCAGGCTATTTCCTGCTGCATTAACCTTAGTGACGTAGACATCGTCACAGGTGGCAGATTCGCGGCCGATACATGTGGGATAAAGGCCGTGAACAATAGGGAAGTCTGGGGATTCGGCTGCTCCGGTGAGTATGGCTTCACCAGCGGGATCAACCGCAATCCCGTACACCAAGTCGTTGTCGCTGGAGCCGGTGATGTAAGTGGAGTAGATCAACGAACTGCCGGTAGGGGAGAACTTGGCGACGTACGGACCTGTTCCAGTCGTAATTGCAGTCACCACTGGAAGTCTGGGTCCCGAATACCCGACGACGTAAGCACTCCCTGCCGTGTCGACCGCAATAGCGTCACCTCTTCCATAGTCGCCTCCAAAAAAAGTCGAATATTCCAGTTTTGTTCCAGATGGACTGAGCTTTGTGACAAACGCTGCGCTCGTACCACTAAGTTTGGACTGATAAGCATTCACGGTAGGAAAGTTGTTCGAGTCGACTTCGCCCGTGACGTAAGCGCTACCCGCAGCATCAACCGCGATCCCACTTGGATAAGCACTCCCGAGTTCAGTCGAGTAAATTAGAGCGCTACCGTCTTCATTCAACTTGGAGACTAAGACCTGTCCGTTCGCATCCGTCCCAACAACATACGTGCCGCCTGTTGCATCCACTGCGAGACCGAACAGATAGTTTCCGAACGCTCCGGAAAAATAGGTGGAGTAGGCCAACACGGGATCAATTACAAGTTCCTTGTTTCTGTCGTACGCCCCTATCGCAAATCCAATCTCGTTCGAGCTGCCGCGTACGTAGCTGCCAGCTACTGACTTTCTTACCCCGGCAACCATCTGGTACAAAGCTGGGCGCTTCAGTAGAAGCTTGCCTGCATGCGTCCCAAGTACCAGATTCCCGTCAGGGTCCAGTGTCACGCTCTGGGCACCCGTCAGGCTCAGCCGGATCGCCTTTGGATCTGCACCGGGCGCCACGATGAAGTCGTGCTCCAACTGCCGCTGATTGCCGTAGTAAACGAGATTGATCCCGGGGTAAACATCACGATACTGCACCTTGCGATAGTTGTTGATCTCTGTATGCCAGGCTGCTGGATCACGTCCTACAAAATAATTGCTCTTGCCTGGCAGTTCATCCTGACCCGCAATCTCTGCCTCGCGGTTGCTGCCAAGCAGGCTCAGGCGCACCGTTGAGCTTGGGATGGCCGTGCAAGGCCCCGACATCGCTAACTTAGTTTTGAGAGCATTCGTTTGCAAGGGTCCATTGCAGGTCCTGCCAGGTAAAGACAGCACGGCTTCCGACGCAGTCAGCGACAGGCTGTAGCCATCCCCGCGCGATAAAAACTTCACCTGCGCGTCGGTTTGTCCCTGGTTCGCCTCGAAGCTAAGCGGCAGTTTGCCATAACCCTCGACAACGTGCGTCCGTTCGGCTGGCGACATAGTCTTTGCCGAAGCGGTTTCACTCTGCGCGGACATGTTGCAGGTAACCAGGGCAAACAAAGCGACGGCACAAAAATGGCGATGGATCGATGGCAAAGAGCCTCCGGGGTTCGTTTAAGGATTGTGGCTGAGCGGTCTGATTGTCAGATGTGTCGACCCGATTGTCAAATGGGTGCAGCCAGACCTCTTCGCAGATGTTCGTCTTGCGAACTTCCACAATGGACGACAGCAACTTCCGTTGGACATGCTCGCTGTCCTTGCTCAAGGGAGGCGTATACCTCCCCCCTGGGCTCCGAGCACTGCCACCAGCCCTCACCCGCATAGGCAGAGATAGTCAGAGTGAGACATCGTGTGGGTTAGGATCTTGCAACTGCAACAGCAAAGGCGACGGGTCCAGGTGCCTCGTCTCTCTTATCTACCGGGACAAGGTCTGCACATCGCAAAGGGTGAGCGTGTATCGCCGCCGATCCGAAGCCTGACCACCAGCCACTCAGCAGTGCCGGTCGCGACCACATCATCCGGCCCCAGGCTTGGCTCAGGCAGCGCCTCGCCCTTCTTCATCAGGCTTTCAAGATGGATCTCCAACGCCTCGTGCAGGTTCTCCCGCATCTCAACCATCGACCGCCCGATACTGCCGCAGCCCGGGACGTCCGGCACAATTCCGCTCAGATTCCCAGGGCCGCGTCGATAAATCGCCAGATACCGCTTTGTCACGTATTCCTGCAATCTGTTTTACCGAACAGGGAATTGGGAGATCCGGGGCTCACGTCCATCAGTAGCTTTCAAGAAGTGCAACCCTGACGGGCAGTACTCTGAATCGCCCTTAAGTTTGTGCTCGACATGCGGCGTCGCGCCATTCTCCACCCGCCGTTTGAATAGCTTCAGCGCTCCCGCACAATCCTTGCAGCGAAACTCCGTATCGCTATCTTCAAGAGCCTCGGCGACCGTCTTCACCTTCCAGAAGGGTTCGTACCCGCCGGTTGCCCGAACTCGGCGACGCTTTACCTGGCACACATGAAACTGTTCCCGTTCCGTAACTGCCATTCGATTGCCTCCGGGTGTACTTAAAACACGAGCGGTAAGGGTACTTTGGATTAAAGTTCTTTACTCAATCGGGCAGCAGCGTGGCTGGCGACTAATGAGAGTGAGAAGGGCCCCACAATCGTTTCACAGAAAGCCTGGCGGCCTTCCTTCTTGCTGGACGGATAGTACTTACAGTCTACTCGACCTGCCCGGTCGCGGCAGTTTTGCCGGCCCGCGTTATTCGACAGGCTTCGTAGACGGCCTCGGTTCACGGCCGTCTGTCGCCTTCTTGAACAGCATTCCACCGGCGCAATACTCAGAGTCCGCCATGTTCTTATGCTCGACATAAGGCACAGTGCCTGCTTTGCCGTTGCGGCCCAGCAGCTTCACTTCGCCGAAGCAATCCTTGCATCGAAACTCCGTATCGCTATCGCTCAGCGCGACCGCAACCTCTTTCACCTTCCAGAAAGGCTCATACCCGCCGCCTTCTTTCACTCGGCGACGCTTCACCTCACAGGAGTACATCTTCTCGCGTTCGACTGCCATTATTGTCCCGTTCCTCCGACCGTCATGCGGTCGAGCTTCACCGTTGGCATTCCCACTCCTACCGGAACACTCTGCCCAGCCTTGCCACACGTCCCAATGCCCTCGTCGAGAGCCAGGTCGTTCCCCACCATCGACACATACTTCAGTGCTTCGGGCCCATTGCCAATCAGCGTCGCTCCCTTTACCGGCCGCGTCACCTTGCCGTCCTCGATCAGGTAGGCCTCGCTTGCCGAGAAGACAAACTTGCCGTTCGTGATGTCGACCTGTCCGCCGCCAAAGTTCACCGCGTACAGACCGCGTTTCACACTTTTGATGATGTCTTCCGGCATATCGTCGCCGTTCAACATGTACGTATTGGTCATCCGTGGCATTGGGATGTGGTGGTAGCTCTCGCGCCGTCCGCTGCCCGTGTTTGGGGTACCCATCAGGCGCGACGACAGCTTATCCGACAGGTAACCCTTCAGGATTCCGTTCTCAATCAGCACAGTCTCCTGCGTCGGATTGCCTTCGTCATCCATATTGATCGATCCACGCCGGTTCGGCATCAAGCCGTTGTCGACCACGGTCACCTTCGAACTCGCAACCTGCTGCCCGATCATCCCGGCAAACGCTGAGGTCTTCTTCCGGTTGAAGTCTGCTTCCAGGCCGTGTCCGACAGCCTCGTGCAGCAGCACTCCCGGCCATCCCGGCCCCAGCACGACTTCCATCTCACCTGCCGGAGCAGCCACCGCTCCAAGCTGAAGAATTGCTGTCCGCGCCGCCTCGCGCGCAAAGTGCTCCGGCGACTTGTCCGACTCTCCCAGCCCGCGCGCATCCTCAAAGAAGTCCAGACCAACGCGACCGCCGCCGCCGCTCGTCCCCTTGGCAGTGTTCGTTCCATCTTTTGCAATTACAAACACGTTGAACCGCGCCAGAGGCTGCGTATCCGACGCGAAGGTCCCATCGGACGCAGCCACGAGTATTCGCCGTAACTCATCGTTGATCCCGGCCCGGACCTGCGTAATGCGCGGGTCGAACGCCCGTGCTGCCTTGTCTGCACGTTCGATCAGCTTCAATTTCGCTGCAATGTCGGCGTTCGAATCCGCTCCCGCAACCGGGTAAAGCGAAGGCGTGGTTGTCTCTCGAAAACCGCTCATCAGCTCCTTCGCAGGTCCGCTCGCAATCAGCGCCGCAGTGCGGGCAGCCTTGAGTAGCCTTTCGCTCGAAAGATCGTCCGTGTAGGCGTATCCCGTCCGTTCTCCAGAGAGCACGCGGATTCCGCATCCCACGCTGATGCCCTGGCTTGCTGTCTTCACCAGCGACTCATCCATGCCCAGCGAAGTGGATGTCACCGCCTCGAAGTAAAGATCAGCGTAGTCGCCACCGGCAGAGAGCGCCTCGCCCAGACACCGCTCCATCAACCGCTCCGACAGCCCTAATTTTTCGATAAAGTACCGTTTGTGGTCCGGAGCAGGTGTAGTCACAACCTTGATTCTAGGCCCTCACCACCGCAGCGGCAAATTGCTGGCTCAAGGCAGAGGAATATCCAGCTGTCCAAATGCCCGCACATCGTACGCCCTGAAATTCTCGTTTTGCGCCGCAGACTCACTGTTTGACTAAAAGGGGGACGTTGATCTCTGGCATGTCCCGATACCGGATCAGACTTACGAGTTCGACAGGGGTGAACGTCGAGAAGACACCATTCGAAAACTTGATCAGGATCAGGTTTTCGTCAATCAACTTTGCTTCTTTAAAATGTGAGATCAAGTTGGTCTCCAGTCACAACCGGGCCCAGCAGTACGCGATCATCCACCCAGAAATCGAACCGCTGGTGAGGTTCATTCCCAGACTTTCGCGTAAGCGTACCACTGCTTCTGCACCCGGTCTGTCCGCTGGACAACGGGTAGTGTCGCGATGGTGTTCAGACGCTGAACACCATCGCACCACCCGAGCTTGTTCTGGCAATCGCCAACGCCGCTCAGCGGGTTGCAGTCTGTGCGTTACTTCCGTCGCCGATGTAAGCCACGCGCCACACTGTCCGGGACCCATCGTCCGTTACCAGAAGCGATCCGTCCTTCATCACCGTTACGCCCACTGGTCTGCCCCACGTCTGCCCATCAGGCATGACGAATCCGGTCAGGAAGTCCTCGTACGCGCCGGTCGCGACGCCGTCTTTCATCGGGACCCGCACCACTTCATATCCGCCGCGCTTCGCCCGGTTCCATGAACCATGCTCGGAAGCAAAGCCGTCATTCCTATATTGCTTCGGAAACGCTCCGGAAGCACTCCCTCCCGGCGCATAAAACGTCATCCCAAGCGAGGCCATGTGCGGCTGCAACAGCACATCCGGCGTAAGCACCTTCGCAGCCATGTCTCTGTGCTCACAGTTTTTGGCCTGCTCGACCGTCAGCGGCGCCTTCAGGTCCTTGTTGAACGCCGTCCCATTCACACAAGGCAGCTCCAGCCGCGGATCGCGATGCCCGCCCATGTAGTACCAGGGCCACCCGTAAAATCCGCCCTCCTTCACCGACGTTATATAGTCGGGCACCAGGTTGTTGCCAAGATTGTCCCGCTCATTTGTCGAGCACCACAGCGATCCTGTCACCGGATTGATTGCCTCTCCAACGCAGTTCCGGATCCCGCTCGCATACACCTCCACAAACCTGCCCTCAGGAGTAAACTCCAGCACATCGGCGCGGTGGAACTCGTTCGGATGGTCATCTGCATTATCCGCGTTTGAGGCCGACCCAACCGAAATCAGCATGTGTGACTCATCCGGCGTAAACACCACATCGCGCGTCCAATGACCGCCGCCCCGAAGCTGTGCATATCCCGGCAAGTCAGACACCAGCGTCTGCGGAGGTCCCGACGCAACCAAGTCCCCCTCCTTATAAGGGAAGCGCACCACTGTAAAGGTGTTCGCCACGTAGACCCACTTCGGATCTTTAGCGGGATAAAACGCTATCCCGAACGGATTGCTCAGCCCTTCCGCATACAGAGAAATCGTCGCGGCATGGCCATCCGCCTTCAATCCACGCATTACGTATACCTTGCCCACAAACGAGTCGGACAGGAAGATGTCCCCATTGGGAGCAGTCCGAACAATCCGCGGCTGCTGAAACGTTCCTTTTGGGACGAACTTGCCCAGCCTTTCGGAGTAATGGCCATCCGGCGCAGGCGTTGGACCGCCATCGCCACCTGCATAGATCGTCACCTTAAACCCAGCCGGCGCAACCGGCATCATCCCTTCCGGTCGCGCAACTACCTTTGGCCCATTGTCGACCGCCTCCGTGGCCGAGGGCTCAGGCAGATCAGCCACTGTGATCTTCCGCGAAACTCCCGGCTTCTGCTGCGAGTAATCGGCAAAAGCGGCGTTGCCGGTGATTGTCTGCGCGAAAGCACTGGAGAAAGAAGCAAGGAACGCGGCGGCGCAGAAGATGGAAGTTTTCATAGGATTCATCACGCCCTAAGACTAACGTCTTTCAGTAATTCCGTACCGAATGATCAGACCACTCGTGCCTGCCCGATGCGCCCCGCCTACAGGCGGACAGAAGCTGGATATCTCACCCCAGCACCCGCTCCGTGTACCTGTTCTTCAAACGCCGATTCGGATCGTATTCATCCCGCACCGCCTGAAACTCCGCCCACTCCGGATACATTGCCTTCAGCCTCTCAGGCCCAATTGCAAACTCTTTGGCCCAGTGCGGACGTCCTCCGAACGCAAGCATGCGCGCTTCAAACGCCTCGAACCACGGCCGCCAGTACAACTCCCGCCCCCACGGAATATAAGAGACGATCCCAATCCAGCACCTCGCGCCGCCGAACGTGGGACTCAGCGCAATATCGTCTCCTGCCGTGAACCGGATCTCGACCGGCAGATGCGCCTGGAAGCCGCCCCGCTCGCCTAGCTCCCGGACCGCAGTTACAGCATCTTCTGCGACTTCCAGAGGTACCGCCCACTCCGCTACCCGCTGATGAAACAGGCAATCGAACGTGAACTGGGCCACGCTCCCACCAACCGACGCTCGCGGATCCTTCAGGAACACTCCGCTGTAAGCCCGGTTCACTGCTGGCAGCATGGCCGGAAACACACCGGCCAGCCACAGTCCCGCCTGGAACCCGTGATATCCCAGTACCCGGTCTTTCCACCACCGTCCTATCTCGCTCCCATGCTTTTCAGTGCGTCGGCGCTCGGCGGGAACCCGCCACGCACGCCATCCCCACGCATGTCCCACATGCGGTAGATACCACACACGTGCATGATCTGCACCGCCGTACCATTCTGCCTGCATCGCCGTTTCAAGCGACACCGGACCCTCCTCTACTCGCAGATCGAACTCCGGAACCACCTTCAGACGAAACGCGGTCTGCACCCCCAGTGCGCCCAGGCCTAACCGTCCCACACTCCACAAATCAGCATGCGCGCTCCGGTCTGCCCGCACCAGCATGCCATCTACCGCAACCATCTCAAAACCTTCAATCCAGCTCGATAGCGATCCCCACCTCAGCCCCGTCCCGTGTGTTCCCGTCGCTGCCGCGCCGCCGAGGCTCTGTCGCAAGATCGAGCTTAGATTCGGTAAAGCCAGCCGCTCCCGTGCCAGCGCTGCCGCAAGCTCTCCGAGCGAGATCCCGGCTTCCGCCACGACCTCGCACCGCTCCCGATCAATCTCCCTCACCTGATTGAGCCCGCGCACCACCAGCAGATGCTCTTCGCTCATGGCAATGTCGTTTGGAGACTGTGCCGCACCCAGCACCCGCACAGCGGCTCCTTCAGCACGCGCCGCCTCCAAGCCCGTCACTACATCGTCGACCGTATCGGCGTACTTCACGACCTGTGGCCGCGAAGAATAGGTCTCCGCCCAGTTTTCAAACCTGTTCATACAGGCCCAGAATACCCGTCCGGCAGCCTGCCTCCTCTTCTTAGAAGGCTTCGCACCTTGATGTCATGAAGAACCCCGATTTTGCCCGCTTTATCCACCTCTTTCCACACAAATACCGCCCCCGCGGCTCGTATTTCAGCACTCCACTTCGGCTACCTTCAAATCAGGCCTTGCGGCCCTGCTCTGAATTCCGCGCCAGTTGGGGAGTTCAAGCATCTTCCACAGTGAAATACCCGCAATCTCACGTGCCGACCTCACAAGATTCCCGTTTTAGCTGGTATCCACAAGCGCAACACCACCTGTAGTGCTTTATACTTGACTTACCCTATAGGCGGCGGTAGTTTCACGACTGCAAGGCCGCAGATTCACCTGCCATTCAAACTCCGCACTGCACGAAAGCCGCCGGGCCATACCGGTACCGGATTCATATCCAGCTTTTGCCAGCGCCCTGCTTTGACCCAGGTGCGCGTCCGTCGTTGACAGCATCATTGAAAAGTTTCGTTCCACCCATTCAGACTCACCAGGAGATCCACCCGCATGGCGACCCCCACCCAGACCCCACTCCAGAACACGACGGCACCCCAGGCCCCCGCAGTCCCAGCTAAAACCATCGTCCCGGGCCTTGCCTTCACGCGTCACTTCTCGAAGCCCGGCGTCTCGCCCTACGACGAGATCACCTGGGAGCGCCGCGATGCCGTCATTCAGGACTGGAAGGGTAACCTGATCTTTGAGCAGAAGAACGTTGAAGTGCCGTCGGAATGGTCTGTCACCGCGACCAACATCGTCGCCAGCAAGTACCTCCACGGGCTGAACGGCACCGCCGAGCGCGAAGACGGCGTGCGCGCCCTGATCACCCGCGTCGCCGAATCCATCCGCGACTGGGGCATCCGCGATAACTACTTCGCCACGCCTGAAGACGCTTCCATCTTCTACGCCGAGCTCGCTCACCTGCTCCTTAATCAGAAGGTCGCCTTCAACTCGCCCGTCTGGTTCAACGTTGGCTGTGATCGCCTCGAGCCCAACTCCGATGCCCAGAACTGGCATTGGAACAAGCACTCCTGCGCCATCGAGTTCTCCGTCACCGGCTACTCCAAGCCCCAGTGCAGCGCCTGCTTCATCAACTCCGTCCAGGATTCGCTCGACTCCATCCTCACCTTGGCCAAGACCGAAGGCATGCTCTTCAAGTGGGGATCAGGCGCAGGCTCAAACCTCTCCAGCATCCGCGGCAGCATGGAGACCCTCTCCGGCGGCGGCACCGCCTCCGGCCCGCTCAGCTTCATGCGCGGCTTCGACGCCTTTGCCGGCGTCATCAAGTCCGGCGGCAAGACCCGCCGCGCCGCCAAGATGGTCGTCCTCAACATCGACCACCCGGATGTCGAAGACTTCATCACCTGCAAAGTGAAGGAAGAAGAGAAGGCGTGGCACCTCGTCCAGGCCGGCTACGACGGGTCTGGTCCAGATAGCGAGGCGTATTCCTCGATCTTCTTCCAGAATGCCAACAACTCCGTCCGCGTCACCGACGAATTCATGCAGGCAGTCGAGTCCGACGGCAACTTCGCCACCCGCACCGTTAAAGAGAAGAACGTCGTCAAGGAATACAAGGCCCGCGACCTGATGCACAAGCTCGCCGAAGCCACCTGGCAGTGCGGCGACCCTGGCATGCAGTACGACACCACCATCAATCGCTGGCACACGTCCAAAAACACCGCCCGCATCAACGCCTCCAACCCCTGCAGCGAGTACATGTTCCTCGACGACTCGGCCTGCAACCTCGCCAGCTTCAACCTGCTGAAGTTCCTTACCCCCGGCGGCCAGTTCGACGTCGCCAGCTACCGCCACGCCATCAGCATCGTCACCACTGCGATGGAGATCATCGTCGATTCAGCCGGCTACCCTACCGAGATGATCGCGAAGAACTCGCACGACTACCGGCCATTGGGATTGGGTTATGCCAACCTCGGCGCGCTTCTGATGGCCTTCGGCCTGCCGTATGATTCCGACGCCGGCCGCGACTTCGCCGGCACCCTGACAGCCATCCTCTGCGGCGACGCCTACTGGCAGTCCTCGCGCATCGCCGAGACCTGCGCCCCGCTCGGCGCCGCCACGCCGCTCACCCAGCGCGCGGAAGGCAGATCATCAGAGACGCGGGGCGGAGCCTGCCCCGGCTTCTACGTCAACCGCGAGCCCTTCCTCGACGTCATTCGCATGCATCGCGCCGAGGTCAACAACATCGGCAAATCCCGCACCAGCTCCGAGCCCTTCGTCGCTCCGCAGCTCACCGAACTCGTCGCCGCCGCCACCCACTCCTGGGACGGCGCACTCGCCCACGGCGAAAAGTTCGGCTATCGCAACTCGCAGGTCACCGTCCTCGCCCCCACCGGCACCATCGGCTTCATGATGGACTGCGACACCACCGGCGTCGAGCCCGACCT
>CAHJWN010000111.1 GCA_903642265.1 Acidobacteriaceae bacterium
GCGGAACGGGCGCTTGAACAGTATCGGAATGAAGAATATCCGGCACCCATCAATCTCATCATTACGGATCACATTATGCCGGGCATGACCGGAGCTGAATTTGTGAAGGCCGTGCGGGGTTTTGATCCGCGCGTTCCTGTGCTGGTGATCAGTGGCTTACTGGAGGCGGAAGATGAGTATCAGGACCTTGGCGTCGATTTCCGGCTCAAGCCTGTGCTCCCAGACGATCTGCTCGCCAGTGTCAATCGTCTGATTGCTTCCGGGAACAAAGAAAGCGGGGGAGATATGACCTCGCCCGGCGTCATCGCATAAGTCTCCTCATCTTCCTGCAGCACCGAATACCGCGCTTTTCGGCACCACTGTCCTGCTCCCTATCTGCGAGAATAGGACCTGAAGGATACCCCGTCCGCGCATGACGCACCCAATGCCACTACTCGGGAGTTTCTCGTTACTCCTGGCCCTTGCCCTGAGCGTATACACCCTGTTCGCGGGTAGCCTGTCGCTTTGGGCCATCGCCGGGGGTCGGCAACTGGCTGTCGCCCCTGAGCGTCTTCGTGAAACCTCCCGACGCGCCGGAATCGCCAGCTTTGTGGCTCTCTGCTGCGCTGCCTTCGCCCTGGTGTGGGCTGCTCTGACCAATGATTTCTCGGTGGATTACATCCTCCATCACACCAATCGCGCTCTTGCGACCCCGTACAAGTTCTCGGCGCTCTGGTCAGGGCAGGAGGGTTCCCTGCTCCTGTGGGCACTGCTGCTTGCAGGGTACGGCTTCGTTCTTCGCCTCCGGCACAAGGTGGACATCACCCTTTCTGCCTATGCCTCGACGATCCTGTCAGGCATTCAGGTCTTTTTTCTCCTGCTGCTGGTTTTCGCGGCACCGCCTTTTGCGATTGTCCCCGGCGGAGTCGGTCCGGCAGACGGTTTCGGGTTAAATCCCCTGCTTCAGTACCCGGAGATGGTGATCCATCCCCCCATGCTTTACCTGGGGTATGTGGGTTTTTCGATTCCCTTTGCCTTTGCGCTGGGGGCCCTGATGATGCGGTACCCCGGCGAAAAATGGATCCATATCACCCGCCGCTGGACGATGGTCACATGGCTGTTCCTGACCTGCGGCATCTGCCTTGGCATGCACTGGGCCTATGCCGTACTGGGCTGGGGCGGCTACTGGGGATGGGACCCCGTCGAAAACGCCAGCCTACTTCCGTGGCTCGCGGCTACCGCCTTTCTGCACTCGGTCATGATGCAGGAGAAGCGCGGCATGATGAAGGTGTGGAACGTATGGTTAATCTTCACCACGTTCATTCTCACGATTGTCGGAACATGGCTGACGCGTTCGGGTCTGGTCAGCTCCGTCCACGCCTTTGCCCAGAGCTCCATCGGCACATGGTTTGCGATTTTCCTCGTCTTCGCTTTCTGCGTCTGCCTGTTCACATTTTTCCGGCAGAAGGACCACCTCCGCAGCGAGAACCATCTAGAGTCGCTGGTTTCGCGCGAGTCCAGCTTTCTTTTCAACAACCTCATCCTGCTGGCTTCCTGCTTCACCGTTCTCTGGGGAACCTTCTTTCCCATCCTGAGTGAATACGTACAGGGTTCCAAGGTCACCGTGGGACCGCCGTTTTACAACCGGGTCATGGTGCCGATCGGGCTCGGCCTGATCTTCCTGACCGGTGTGGGACCGCTGCTCGCCTGGCGCTCCACGTCGCTGCGGGCTTTGCGCCGCAACTTCATCGTTCCCTGCTCGGCGATTCTGCTGACCGCGGTCGTTTTGATGATTGCCGGCATTCGGCCCTGGACAGAAGACGACCCCACGAGCTCTGTTTACGCGCTGGTGTGCATCTCGCTTTCCGTCGGTGTGCTCACCGCGATCACCGCTGAGTTCCTCCGCGGCGCCAACGTCGTCCGGACACAGACTCAGCGCAACCTGTTCAGCTCCGCTCTCCTGCTCACCCGTCGCAACACCCGTCGTTACGGCGGCTATTTGATTCATTTCGGCATCGTGGTGATGTTTATCGGCCTTGCAGGCTCGGCCTTTAATCAGTCCCGAGAGACAGAGATGGGATTTGGCGATTCCATCTCGATTGGCTCCTGGAAGCTCCTCTGCCAGTCCTTCTCTCAGGATTCCAATGCAAACTACGACACCGATTACGCGTTGCTCGACCTTTATCACGGCGGCAAGTTTGTCACCCGCCTGAGCCCGGAGCGCCGGGTGTATTTCCCTGACACCGACCACGCACAGGCTTCAACGGTCGTAGCGATCCACTCGACACTTGCGCGGGATTTCTATGTTGTCTTTGAAGGTCGTAATCCCCAAACGAACCGCCCGGACATCAAGGTCTACCTGAACCCGCTGGTGAACTGGATTTGGATCGGTGTCGGCATCGTGATCTTTGGCACGGCCATCGCCCTTGCCCCATCCTTGTTGCCCGGCAGCCAGCGAGCCATGGCCGCCGCCCCTGTCAGCGTTTCAAGACGACGGGAGCTGATTGGTTCAGAACGGGCGGTCGTCGCCATGGCCACTCCCACAGGCGAGGCCGGCCGTGCATAAACGTCTGTTAAAGGTTCCTGTGCTTTTCCTTGCCGCAACGGTCATGCTCGGCGCAAGTAATCCCAGCAAACGGTTTGACAAGCTGGGTCACAGCCTGATGTGCACCTGCAGCTGTGGTGAAATTTTGTTGGAATGCAATCACATGGGCTGCCCTGACTCGCCGAAACTGATTGCAAATCTACACACCCAACTTGATTCCGGTGCCTCCGACAGCGGCATCCTGCATTCCTTCGCGGAGCAATACGGAGCAATCGTTCTGGCGGCTCCGATCCGTGGTGGATTTGATCTTGTTGCTTGGATCATGCCGTTTGCCGTTCTGGCGCTCGGTCTGCTCGGCATCACATGGTTGATGCACCACTGGCGCAGTCGGCACACAGCGGCCGCCGCTCTGGTGGTCTCAGGTTCTGGAGTAAGCGTTTCTTCAGATCACCTGCGTGACCGCATCCGTCGTGATACGACGTTTGAGCCCTAGACGGACGTCTAGATCGACTCTTTACTTCTACTAATTGGGTTAGGGTGGAGAGTCGCGACGCAAAGCTGCTACTTTGATGGCGTGATCTGCTAGGAGCTCCAATGACCCGCCTGGAACTGCTTGGTCTTGTAGTAGGCCGCGCCCGCATCAACGGATTTGAGTTTCGCCGCTGGTACACCACGCGGCTGACCTTACCCTGGATCTCCATGGAAGCATCGCTCGCCCTGCTTGATGCGCAGCGCCGGTACTATGCCCTGGTGTTTTCGCATGAGTTCGCAAGGAGCTTCTGGAAGCCAGGCGCGGAGATCAGCTTCGACGTTCCCTCCAAGAGCTTTCAGCGAGCCATGAGCGACGGCACGATACGCACCATTCATCGTCGACCGTACATGCGACGGTCGGTACGCCCGAACGCGTGGAAGTATCACCTGCGCCAGATGGCTGTCGCCGAGGAGCCGCTCCGATATCTTCGCAAATACCTGCATATCCACGAAGATCTCGCTCCCGAGGAGGGCTCTGTCTCCCTTCCGCGTCTCGCTGACATGTCATCGCTCGCGGCTATGCCGGAGTCCAGCGGATCGATGGCACGTCCTCTGCCCAGCGAGCCTCCCATATTTCTACGAAGACCCTTTCGTCTCTCCGAAAAATGACGGATGCCGGCATCGGTATCGGCATCTGGCATTCGGACAGGCCGAAGGTATAGGTTTTGAACCTTTACGATCCGCCTGTCATCTCGTGCAAGGCCTTTTCGGCGGCCTTTCTTACCTTCGGTACAGGGTCCAGATCGAGGCAGCGCTTGTAGGCTTTTTCGGATTCGTCGAGCTTTCCCAGTTTTCGTGCGGCGTTGCCTAGCGCCAGATGCGCGGCGGCGTCATCGCCATCCAGCTGGACAGCATCCCTTGCACGATCGTAGGAGCCCTTGAAGTTGCCATCGTTGAAGTAGAAACCAGCAATCTGTACGTCCTCCTCCTCACGCTCGGAGGGGCTTTGACGAGGAACCGGCGGCAACTTATGACGCTTGCTCCTGGGGATGGCCGCCGGATCATTAGCATCCGGATCGTCAGCTCCCGCGCCCTTTCCTACCTCGTCCTGCTCTGAAGAGGAGCTGCTTGAAGAGGAACTGCTGCTGCTCGAGGAGGCAGGAGCCTCTCCGGAGCTGCCGGCATCCTGTAAGGGTGATTTGTCGGCCGGAACGGGCCTTTCCGATGACGCAGCCGGCGTCTCGGTGTCTCCCGGATACGGAAAACGTTTGCCTGCAGGATCCTGCGGCGTGCTCCCACCTTGGGGCTGGGACACTGGTGCCTGGGGTATCTGAGGTGACGATGCGCTGTCGGGGGCAGGGGCAGCCGGCGCGTTTTCACCAGGATAGGGAAATCGGTCGGCTGCTGGAGCGGACGGCGTAGCTGGGGCGCAGTTCGTATTGCTTACGAGGTTGCCCTGCGCATCCCGCACGGGTGAACAGGCCGCTGCCGGTGCACTGCTCTGCGCAGATGCCATCGCAGTGCCAATCACCAAGGCTCCAATTGCCAAAAAACCTGTCCGCTTTGCGCACATATTGCAAGAAAAGAGGCTCACGCCTCCATTAGACGGTAAAGCATGATCTACGCCAACGCCCAAGGTGATGCTCCCTCTTTTCGCAAGGTGGATGAGCGCCGGCTGGATCATAAGGTGGCTGTAAACTGCTACACTCACCCCCATGCCGCGACCTCAGGGGCCTCCAAAGCTGAAGCGTACCGGCCTGCGTAACCCGCCGCGTCTGCTGATCCGATCGTCGGACATCCATGCCGCCGGTTGCTACACGCTTGATCCAATCGCGAAGAACTCGATCATCGCGGAGTATGACGGCCCGCGAATCCCCAAAAAGGTTGCGGACGAACGCTATGGCGGGCGGCCGGTGACCTATCTTTTCGGCTTCGGAGACAAAGGCGAGGTCATCGACGGCTTCTCAACGGCCATGTTTCTGAATCATTCCTGCGACGCTAACTGCGAAACTGAAGAGCGTGAGGAACGCATCTTCATCCGAGCTCTTCGCGATATCGCACAGGATGAGGAGCTGGTATACGACTATCACCTTTACGACTCTGATCTGAGCGAGGAAGCTCCCTGCTACTGCGGTGCTGCAGCCTGCCGCGGCACAATGTACTCGGAGGCGGAGCTCCTCCGCCGGGCAAAGCTGCTGAAGCGTGAGCGAGCCCGTTCGCATTAGACCTGCCGCTCTCCCGTTGTGGTGAACGAGACGACGTGACGACGCCCAAAGACCCTCATCCCCCAAGACGCATGACGGAAGGCAGGGCCTCGCTCGCGACCCTCTCCGCGCATCTCGGCCTTTCCGCCGCGGCGATCTCCCGCGTGCTGAACGGTGCTCCTGCGGCACGTTCCATTCCGCAAGCGACCCAGGACAGGATCCTGGAAGCGGCTCGCGCGTTGAACTACCGGCCCAACGTGCTCGCTCGGTCATTACGTCGAGGTCAGTCCATGACGCTTGGCGTACTTGTCCCGGAGATCGCCGAAGGCTACACCGCCCTTGTGCTCTCGGGCCTGGAGCAGGGACTGCAGCAGGCTGGGTATTTTTACCTTCTTATCAGCCATCACCATCGTGTGGAGGTGATTGAGCGTTCGCTGGCCATGCTCTCCGAACGCGCCGTGGATGGCCTTGTGGCTATCGACACGGCTCTGCCCGAGCCTACCCAACTGCCCACCGTGACCGTCTCCTGCCCCGATCTCCATGAAAGCGTGACCAGCATTGCCTTAAATCACGAGCGCGCGGCCGAACTTGCCATCGGCTACCTGGCCGGTCTTGGCCACACGCAGATCGCCGTGATCAAGGGGCAGGCCTTTTCTTCGGACACGGAGGTACGCTGGCAGGCCATCCAGAGCGCGGCCCAAGCGCACCATATTGCCATCGATCCGAGCCTGGTTTCGCAGCTCAAAGGCGATACACCGACGCACGAACCGGGCTACTCCGCCGCGAAATGCCTGCTTGCTACGGGCACGCCTTTCACCGCAATCTTTGCCTTCAATGACATCTCGGCAATCGGAGCCGTGCGTGCTATACGCGAAGCGGGTCTGCAGATTCCGCAGGACGTCTCCGTGATGGGCTTTGACGATATTCAATCCGCCGCCTTTCAGAATCCGAGCCTGACCACCGTGCGCCAGCCTCTGCGCAATATGGGTCTGCTTGCCGCGGAGACGGTAATCAGGCGTATCGGCGACCGTGGCGTACACCCTGGCCCCGCAACGATACGTGTCGACCCTGAGCTGATCGTTCGTGAATCCGTTGCGCGCGCGCCGCTTGCGGCGAAGCGATCCAGAGCCAAGCCGTGAACATCGGGGCGCGCAATCGACTGTGTTCGGTGGCTTTCTTGCTCACCGGGGTAGGGACGGCTCTGCTCGGAGCGACGCTGCCGGCGACACTGGGACAATGGCAGCTCTCCGATAGCAGAGGTGGCCTGCTTCTGCTGGCGGGATGGGGTGGGTCCACCAGCGGGGCCCTGTTCGCGCGCGGCAGGCTGGACCGCAGTGCCGCGGTTGGGCTCACGCTCACCTCGCTCAGCCTATTCGCCCTCTCCGGCCGACGCCCCGCAGGCTTGCTGCTTCTCTATCTCATCTATGGTGTCGGCCTCGGCCTCACCATGACGGCGATCAGTCTCCTTCGGTCGCGTGAGGCATCCCCCGCAGAGGCCGATCTGGATCTCAATCGGCTCAACCTGCTATGGGCAGCCGGTGCCTGCCTCTCGCCTGTGCTCGCCCTGCACTCCCTGCGCATGCTCTCGATCGCGACGCTCTATCGGACCATGGGATCCGTCTTTGTGTTGACGGCTGCGGCCATAGGCTTGGTGTCCTTGCCCCCGCATTCCCTGCCATCACGGCCGGACGCCGGTGTGACGCCCCCATTGGCTTGGGCACCGTTGCGGTTCGGACTGTTCGCGGCAGCGACTGTGGGCATGGAAAGTGCCATCGGCAGCTGGCTGACGACCTTTGCCGAGCGCACCACCTTTGGCGTGGGCACCGCGGTCTCAGCGAACTCGGCATTCTGGCTAGGCCTGTTGTTCAGTCGCGCCGCGCACTCCCTCCGCACCGCGGCATGGCTACACACGCGTTCGATCCGCACGCTTCATGTCTTGGCTGTCGGGATCGCAACAGCGCTGTTGCTGCTCATCCCGAGCCGCACCATCATCCCCGTAGCGGGTTTCGTGTGTGGCTTTGGTCTGGGGCCGCTCTATCCCTATGTCTTGTCGCTGACACTACCGAACTATCGGTCCACCTCGGTCTTCGTGCTTGCCGGCGTGGGAGCTTCCGTCGTTCCATGGCTTACCGGCGCACTGTCGACCGCAGCCGGCTCCCTCAGAATCGGTCTGCTGGTACCGGCTTTGACCTTTGCCGTCCTGGTTCTGAGTGCCATCGCCATACAGGCGGCAGCACGATCTTCATCTGCCGTATGTCAAACCGCCATCGATTGTTAAAGCCTCTCCCCGGACGCGACAGCAACGAGGGATACGATACGATCACGCTAGCGCCACCGCACGCCCGGATGGTGAAATCGGCAGACACAGCGGACTTAAAATCCGCAGACCTTCATCGGTCGTGGGGGTTCAAGTCCCCCTCCGGGCACCACTTAGCAAGGTCTCTCATGTGCATTTTTGCGGCGGTGGCATTTCGTTCCGTGCTAGTTCCGTAGCCGTTCTGACAGCTACCCAAAGATCTTCCTAAGATACGTGGTGTGTACGAGCGTGATCCCGGCAGTGGCATTTCCTGTACGTAAACCACAGTCCAGCTGTTGTAAACATTTCACAAGACCGAACTCAGCAGCTGCTCGCATTTTGTACAGGTTTCCCGTGTTATGTCCCATTTAAGAACAACTTTCAAAGAGAGGACGACCTACGTACCATGAGGCGCCCCCATTGGGGAATTTCGCGCTATTCGCTGCTTCCTTACTCTTTGTTCAGGTGAACGGAAGCTGTCCATTTGTTCGGACGCGATCTGGCTGTGGTGGAAGGGGCGGAGCAACACCTGCCTTTGAACCGTCTATCCACCGCGGCAGCGCGCAGGCGAACTGTGAGGGAGCTCCGATTCATCAACCCGAATAGCTGAGGACTTGTGATGAAGATCTGGATACGATATTCCCTCCTCGTTGTTGCCGCTGCCGCTACCAGCATGCAAGCTGTTGCTGCCAATCCAACAAGCACCACTATCGCCATGAACGCCACGGTACCCACCACTGATAGCCTTTCCTGCAGTGGCCTGGCGAACTTCGGTACCAATGTGACCTATAACGTCGCGGTAACTGCCAGCGTCAGCTGCTCGGTGACGACGAACGACACCAACGGCGTCACGATGACGGTGTACGTCTCGGGCGCGAGCGCGCTGACCGGTAGCGGAACGAACGTCATTCCGTACTCTGCTCTCGGTGTCTATGCCACAGGCAGCACCAACGGTCAGGCCAACTCACAGACGACGTACACACCATTGAGCCTCACGGGCTGGACCGGCGCTACGAGCGGCGCTGAAGGACTTGACATCGCCACATTCGCCGACTCCGACACCACGTACAGTCCTACGCTGAACATGCAGTTGCTTCTGCCGACAGGGATCAAGGCGGACACCTACACAGGCACCCTCAACGTGGTGATCACCCCCATCAGCTAGCTAGCCACATCCGCGTCCGCTCTTCGGCGAGCAAGAGCACATTGTCCTCTACCCTCCTGGCGGCTCGCCGCAGCCGCCAGGAAGTGAAAAGGGCTGTGACCTCTCGATCCGAGATGCTGGGGCAAGGCTGCAGTTCAAGCAAAGAAGAGAACCATTATGCTGAGCGTCGTTCTCGCCAGTTTTCTTTGTTGTGGAGCATTGCTGCTGAACAGCAATCCTTCCCCGGCCAGTGTCGTTGCTGTTCCCTCGCCAACAATGCGGGCCGGTACGCTCCGAATCTCCTCGGAGTCGGCTGCGCTTACCTTCGCGGCCTCCGGATCTGGAGAGGAGCGCGAAGCAAGCACGGTCCTGCGGATCTCGGCCATAGGCGGCGAGGTGAGCCCTCTGCATCCGCTGCAGGTCCTGGTCTCCATCTCCGAAGTGCAGGCGATGCGGGCAGGCGGGAGAGCATCTCTGAACGTCGCCAATCTCCGGGTACGCAACGATCGCGATCAGTGGGTTCCGCTGCAGCCTCTGCCGGAGCTGAACGGTCGCTTCGGCGTGAGAATCGCGATCGTCCGTAGCGCCCCTGCCAGCTGCCTCTTGCAGGTGCAGTTACACCTATCTGCCGGTCAAAAGCCGGGCGACTACAGCGGCCTTCTCACCATAGAGGCTCAGGAGCAGTAAGCAAAGCGATGAATATTCCTAACAAAATCAGCGTCTCATGGAACTCGGCGACCTCGGCATTTGCCCTGGCCATGTCAATCACTGTCGCGCACGCACAGCAGGTAAGCCCGACGATCGCGGAGTTCACGAAAAGAGCACGCGGCACAATCGAAGTCACCAACATCAGCAAGGAACCTAAGATCGTCTCGTGTGCTGCGCAGGGCTTCGATCCGGATGAGCGCGGTGCGGCTCATCCGCATGCGATGCCCAGCGGCCTTAATGTACGCCTTTCATCTGGACGTATCGAACTGCCGGGAAACGGTACGCGCCAGATTTCCTTTGACGCAACGTCTGCGTCCTCGCCCGCTTGGTTTTTAATGACCTGCAGCTTTGTGCCGGTGCAGCGGAGCGCGGGCCTGACGATTGCCATGGATGTCTCGTCGATTGTCGTCATCCATGACAACGACTTCAACGCAAACCAGGTCCTTCTGCATGCTCGCCACGTGGGCGAAAAGGTCGAGCTTGAACTGACCAATAACGGACCCGGGCTCGCGCGCGTCAATGCCGGCGAGGTAATCGGGCACAGGACAAAGGCCGAATTCGGCACCTTTCTCTTATACCCGCACCAGCGGCGGGTCACGCAGGTCGACTGGAAGCAGTCTGCTCCACCTGAGTCGGTGAGGGTTCAAATTGGCAAGAAGCATCTCGAAACCGCAGTCAACTAAGCTGGGCCGGTACCCTGCCCTTTTGCTCTGGCTTTGTGTGTCGGGCACTGCCTTTGCCCAGCTTTTTACCGTGGACGCGGGCCAGGGCATGGCCGGCCAGCCAAGCGGGGCGGCTGTAAGTGTCGACTTCGGCACATGGACCACGGAAGGATCGATCGGCTACTACAACTCCTCCGCGGTGGGCGGAGTTGTCGCCAGGAAGCAAGTGAACCCGAACTGGAGCGCGGCTGTGGGCGATCAGACGCTCCAAGTCGGCCTGCCCACCCAGATAGAGTTCAGCAGCCAGGTGTTGGCCCTGGGGCTTTCCACGACGTACAGCCCAGATCCGGCGATCCAGATGAGTGCATTTGCCGGTGTAGCGGGCAACGGCTACTTTTCGACAAACCTGTTTTATGCCCCACCGGATATTCCTCTGGGGGCGCTTGCGGTGGACTACTCACCGGATGCACGGCGGCGAGTGAAGCTCTTTACACGCGCACTGGTCAGCAATCGCCAGACGCTACTCACCGGCTTGCTGTATCAAACCTCCAATCTGGAAACTGGGCTGTCCCTGGGCATTGCCAGCAATCAGCCGCACGCAGAGGGTCTCTTCCGCTATGTCGGCACACAGTGGACGGTTCGTGAACGATATCTTCTCACCGGCAACCACTTTGAGCTGCTGACCTTGCCGCAATTTCGTACGGCGCAGGAGCGCGGTCAGAATCTCGATCTGAGCTGGACTCCTGCGAAGGAAGAGGCGTTGAACTTCAGTCAGCACGAGTATCTGGAGCCGACAGGGTCGGCCGCCGGCGCCTCCGGTGCGGTGCCAACAACGTTTGAGCGGGGCAGTATCGAATCTGGGGGAGCTGTGCTCAGCTCTCACCAGACCAGTTTCGGAGCGCAGGTGTACCAAAGCCGCTTCGACGGAGCATATGGCTCAGCGGCCTCGGCCTTCTCGTCGCAGAAGCTTTCCCGCAGGTTCTTTTTCAATGAGAACTACTACCGATCGCTTCACACCCAGAACCCAACTGCAACCCTTGTGCTGACTGCAGGGGAGAACCTGAACCGTCGCGTCACCCTGGCCGAGTATGCCACGCAAGCCAATGGGCATTGGACCCTCAACTATGGCGGTACCTTGCGCTGGGACCGGTTTGACTTGAACGTCGGCTATTCGACCACTTACGTACCCTTGGCGCCTGGAGGCGGACGCTTTCAGCAATCGCTCGACGTCAGTGGACACGTCAACGTCGGTCGCTGGCAGGTGGCCGTAAACACCTATGTTCAGCCGGACGGCAGAGTGCTTTACGGCTATGAGATCAAGAGCTTCTATCTGCATCCGATGGCGAACGACAAGGTGCATGCACCGTCAAGCGCAGCTCCAGACTTCCCGGAGTTCCTGATCGAGGGCCATGTGCTCCTGGCTGATAGCCGCAAGCCCGTTGCGAATGTGCCGGTCGCAATTGCAAGCGAAACGGTATACACGGACGACACAGGAAGCTTTAGCCTGCGGGTGTCCCGCAAGCACACCTATAAAGTGAAGGTCGTCACGGACCAGCCCATCGATCATCTTTTCTACGAGGCTATCCCCGCTACTGGCAACGTCCTGGCGGGCACTGACGATGCGCCGGGCAAGGTCGATCTGTTAGTACGCCTTGATGCAATTCGACCAGCGACACCGTCGAAGGAAGGCGTAGTAATTGGCAATCGGTAGACCCTCCCTGGGCGAGACGGCGAAAGCGGGCGGTCCGGGCGAAGCTGAAGTTGACCCGCATGCCACTCACGACTGCATGGGAGCCGATCACCATCGTCACTATGCCTTGTCAAAGGTACCCCCCCCACCCGGAAGAGCTCCGCTGAGAGTCACCTGTGCCGTTCCGGTACAGCCACTGCGGTACATGGCATATGTGATAGATCAAAGCCGGCTCGATCGGAACGACGGACGCGAGTTGGCCCTGCGCGATGATCATGCCTCCCGAGTGCATCGCCGAGGTGCCGGGGCAGGTCAAGCATGAATTGGCACATATAGCGGCGCCCAGCTGGCCGTCAGCAAGTGCGCCAGAGGCCGAAACCCGGCGGCGTTTGTCAGCCCCTTGCAACTCGCACAAAGGTGAGGAAATCTCTACGTGGGTTGCCGTCCGTCTAAACTCTCTACTGAATCGCAACGCTGTTCAGAAAACAGCGAGTAAACACCTGCTCCATACCTTGACGCGAAAGCGGCGCCGAGAGCAATGGGTGCGTGCTCACAGAACGAGCACCTCCATTTCAGGAACACAGTACCGGACACGCCAGGAAGTACCCTCCGGTACAGCGAAAACTTCTGGTTGTCGTGTTAGGGCATGGAGGTTGACTCGACTGTCCAGCAAAGCATGCTTTTGATGGTGAACCTGAATTGTCTCGTAGCGATCACGCTTGTAGACACTGCAATTGAGGTAGGCCGTCGATCTTACCTAGGACGCACAAAGCTGATTGCGAGTGCACCTAACAGCGCCGGCATCTCTCCATACCTCAGCTCTGGACGAATAAGTCATATTAAAGAAGATAAGACTCTAACGGCTAAGAAGCTGGAGACTTTACGAAATTGCGACGGCAGGTTGACGATTTCGCAGTCATAAGGATGGCGAAGGTGATATTAGTGAGGATCTTAGAGGCTGGAGCCCAGCGTAAGTGACTTCAATCATTTGTGCGCGAACGACCGAATCACTAAGTGTTATCGCTATACGATGCGGTGCATCAAAACGCATGCGCCCGATAACATCGGTCCTCTCCGCGTAGTCCAGACCCGAAGCTAAACTGACTTGGTCGAATACGTGGGTAGTCTTGCGGCTTGCTGGCAACCAGTCCGTCGACGAAACTCAGTTGATGATCGCCGGGTTCATCTTGTCCAATGACGACAGAG
>CAHJWN010000112.1 GCA_903642265.1 Acidobacteriaceae bacterium
CGCGTCGATGTCATGGGCTCTCGAGTAGAGTCTTGATCCTGGGATTTTGGGATCCTGGGATCCTGCAATCCTGGGATCCTGGGATCCTGCAATCCTGGGATCCTGCAATCCTGGGATCTGGGATCCTGCAATCCTGGGATCTGGGATCTGGTTCTTCTCGACATCCGTGCAGGGCCTGGTGGACTGTAGAAAGTGCATCCTACGATCAGATAAACCACTCTTAAACACACGCGGCGTTGTGCGCGTTGGGGATGAATTGGCAGAGACAGCGGTAGCACCAAAGGCGGCACCGGAAGACCATAGCGCCTGGAAGCCGATCGCGAATCCGTGGCTGATTGCGGCTACAGTGGCGCTGGCGGCGTTTATGGAGGTGCTCGACACCTCGATTGCGAACGTTGCGCTGCCTCATATCGCGGGCAATCTTGGCGCGAGCACCGACCAGGGTACGTGGGTGCTGACGAGCTACCTGGTGTCGAATGCGATCATTCTGCCGGTTGGCGGCTGGGCCTCGTCAGTGATCGGAAGGCGCAACTTTTTCATGCTGTGCATCGTGATCTTCACGGTCTCGAGCTTTCTGTGCGGCATCGCACCTTCGCTGCCGATCCTGCTCCTGTGCCGCGTGTTCCAAGGTATCGGCGGCGGCGGATTGCAGCCGATGGCGCAGGCCATTATGGCGGACTCCTTTGAGGAGAAGAAGCGCGGCCAGGCATTTGCGCTTTACGGGCTGGTGGCTGTGCTTGCACCTTCGATCGGGCCGACAATCGGCGGGTGGATCACCGACAACTATTCGTGGCGCTGGATCTTCTACATCAACATTCCGGTTGGCATACTGGCGCTGGTCCTGACGCAGCGCCTGGTGCAGGACCCGCCGTGGATCAAGGCTGATCGCAGGAACCTGCTCAGGCTCGACTATATCGGGCTTGGACTTCTGACACTGGCGATGGGTGGGCTGCAGATCATGCTCGACAAGGGTGAGGAGAACGACTGGTTTTCGTCGAACTTTATCCGGACCTTCGGGGCAATGTTCGTTGTTGGGATGATCGGGCTGATCTGGTGGGAGTGGCAGAAGAAAGACCCGCTGATGAACCTGAAGCTGTTCAAGTTCAAAAACTTCGCGATCTGCTGCCTGTTGATGATGCTGGTAGGTGGCGTGCTGAATGCGGCGACCGTGCTGCAGCCGCAATTCCTGCAGCAGCTGCTTGGATACACGGCGACCAATGCCGGGATGGCGCTTACGGCTGGAGGCATTGCGCTGGTGATCGTGATGCCGGCGGCGGGAATTGCTACCGGCAAGTTTGCGGCGCGGAACCTTGCCGCTGTAGGCTTTACTTTCTTCGCTGGAGCGTACTACTGGGTGTCCACGCATGTGACGCTCGACATGAGCTTTGGCGAGGCGTCATTTCTGCGCGTGATCCAGATGATTCCGATCCCGTTCTGCTTCATCTCGATCACCAATGCTGCCTATGTCGGGCTGCCGAAAGAGGCGTCGAACCAGGTTTCGGGCATCATCAACTTCTCGCGCAATGTAGGCGGCAGTATCTTTATCGCGGTGACGGGGGCGCTGGTGACAAACCGCTCGCTGTACCACCAGTCGCGACTTGCGGAGCACATGCAGTATGCCAACCCGCAGTATCAGCAGCAGTCGCATGCATTGGCGGGCTTCTTTGGCGGGCCGGGCGGCGGCGGAATAAACATGGCACATGCCAGCATCTACCAGCAGCTGAACCAGCAAGCCGCCGCGATGGGATACATGGATGTGTACCGGATGCTGTGCTGGATGTCGTGCGCGATGGTGCTGTGTGCATTTCTGCTGAGCAAGAACCGGCCGGGCCAAGGGGCTCCTGAAGGTGCTGCTCACTAGCAGCTTTTCCCTCTGGTGTCTCGTCGCGTCTGCGTCGGGTGCGCTAGTTGTTCTGGCCGAGGGCGAAGCGGCGGCAGTGCTCGAGGTAGGCGGCTTCGTGCAAGGCGACGAGATCGACTACGCCGTTCCAGAGCCACCTGGGGGCGTCGAGCTTGCGGGCGTTGCTGCCCTGGAGCTGCTTCATCCACCTGACCCTGTCGGTCTTCTGCATCTGACGTCCGTGGGCACGGCCAACGACACTTGCCATCATCCTGGCGGTGGCGACTGCCTCGACCTTGGTGAGGCCGGTGAGCTCGAATTTGAGGTCTGCCGGGCGCAGTTCGCGAATGACGACTCGACGACCGTGAATAATTCCTGAAGCCATCCGCATGCCGAGGTAGGGCGACAGATGCTGGGCACCGGCGACGACGCGGTCGGCATCGTTGCCCGGCATCTGGCCGGCGCTGCCTTCTTCGGCAGCGAGCCTGCTCTTCGCATCCATACCCTCGACGCAAGGGGCGGCGGCGTGGGTGGCTTCTTTCACATCCAGCAGGCGGTATTGCCGCGCGCTCCTCTTGCCGACACTTACGAGCACGGCATAGCGGAGGCGGCCAAGCGAGCTGCAGCCTTTCACCCAGTATGCGGCGTCGAGGAGCCTGATCTTGAGTGCGCTGTCATCGCCCGAGATGCAACGTGCGATCTGCCGTCCGGTATCGCCGTGGAAGAGTTGCTGGACTTCGTCACGCTCCTCCGGGGTCATTGGCCAGAAGCGCTTGCGGAGCGGGATCTTCGGGCTGACGTCTTCGATACGCTCCTCGGCAAGATGCTTCCAGGTGCGGCGGACTGCCTGCTTCATGACGCGCTGGATGGGATCGATGCTGGTCGCCTTTGCCGCGGAAGCATGGCCTTTGAGTCCATCACAGTATCCTGCGATCATCTCTTCGAGCATCAAGGCGGTGGTGACGCCGGGCAGGTCGGACCCGCGCGCGGCCATGGCGAGAGATAGGGCGAGCCGGACGAGATCGTGCGAGGGGTTGCCGATGACGGTCTGGTCGAGATCGCGAATCTGGATTTCGATTTTGCCGTCTACATCGGCGACCGGTCCAAGATTGCCGATGTGGCAGTCGCCGCAGATCCATACCGGGGGACCGACGGGGAGCATACCCTTGACGGCGTCGCTTCGCAGCCACTCGTAAAACTGGACAGTGTTACCGCGGACATAGGCGTGTGCGGACTCAGCCATTTTGAGCTGTTGACGCTGCAGCAGCACGGCTTTCCGTTTTGCTGGGATGACATGGCTGATCGACAAAGGCTGGCCTCAAAGGGAGTTCAAACTCGGTAGGTATGTACCTTTGGATGCGGCGGCCCGGGAAGTGCCGTGAATACCGATGGATGCAGTGAACAGGGGGCGAATTATTTCGTGTCCCACGAAATCCTGAGGAGCTCTACCGCCTGCCGTGGAAGCAGGATGGGGACTGCGACTGCACCGTCCTTTGCAGGCATGCTGGTGGAGGGTCCAAGCAGCTGCAGGCCGCTCGACTTGACCAGTTCTGCATGCTGCTGCGCGGTGGGCTGGGGCGGCGAACCCATCTTCTTCCAAACCGTGTAGGCATTGCTGTGTGTGTCGTCCATACGGAACTCTTCGATATGCATCGACGTGTTGGGCAGGCCGTCAATCTTCATCTGGACCTTTGCTGCTTCTGCAGGCAGATCCACGTCCGAGTAGTTCCACAAAAGCACGTCGACCTCGTGCTCTGAACGCGTGGCGATGGCGTCGACGTCGGTCTTTGCGCCCACGCCGGTGGTTACGAGTTCCTCAAGTGTGAGTGCGCCAGAGCTTTCTGTCTTGAGCCAGTCGCCGTGGAGCTTGCCGTACATGCGGAAGACGTTGAGGACAGGCTTGTCGACGCCGTTGGTGGCGAGATCGCGGAAGCCTGCAAAGTAGGGCTGCTCTTCGAACTCGAAGGCCCAGGTGACGCCGCCCTGCAGGTTGACGCCATACTTCTGGCCGAGCTGGTAGATGCGGGCCATGGCTTCGGCAACGCTGACGCCGTAGAGCGGACCGTTGCGATAGCCGTTCTGCGGGCCTTTGCAGGCGGCGCAGCCTTCGGGGTCGGTTTCGGTGAGGATGATGGGCGTGCTCTTCCACTGCGGGTAGGAGGCGATGATCTTCATGCCACGCTCGGTGGCGCGGAGCTGGGTGGCAAGGCTCATCTCGACGTGATCGGTCTGACCCTGACCCACGATGTATTTCGGAGAGCCTTTGGGGTGGTAGCTGATGAAGTCCAGGGGTGCGCCTGTTGCCCCGGTGGCAGCGTTCTTGCCGGATGTGCAGTGGTCAAGAAACTGCTTGAGGAAGGCTTCCGACTTGCCGGGATTGATGCCGGTGGCGCCGGGGCCGCCGACCTTTGCCTGCGGAAAGACCTTGCGGATAGCGGCGGTGGTGACGTCGTAGAGGCGGTCATACTCTTCGGGGGTGCCATGCCAGTACGGGATGTCGGGTTCATTCCAGACCTCCCACAACCAGCCGTCGGTGGCTGCACCATAGCGCTGCTTAAGGTGGGTTGCGTAGGCCTCAACGAGGGCGCCCCACTTGTCGTAATCCTTCGGCGGGTAGGACCAGCCGGTAAAGACGTCGCCTTTGGGAAAGTCGTGGCGGTAGGGTTCGGGGTGGGTCGAGAGTGCCTCGGGCATGAAGCCGATTTCGACGAGTGGACGCACCCCGGCATCTTTCAGTGCGTCGAAGATTTTGTCGGTGATGGTCCAGTTGTAGATGGGTTTGCCGCTGGCGTCCTCCGTGTAGGCGTTGGTCGAGCCCCACTTGAGCGAGGCTTCACCGTTGCCGGTGGTGAGGAGATTGTGCGGCCGGAAGTACACGGGGCCGGCGCTGAGATCGTGCAGTTCGCCGAGCAGCTTCTTTCCGTTGGGAGCGTAGGTGTAGTTCGGCTCATCGGCACCGAAGTAGTTCCAGTCGGGTTGATAGTTCCCTGTTGACTGGCCGGCGTGGACGGCGATGGTGGTGACGGCGGGTGCTCCAGCAACCGCTTGCGCTGTGGCGGCCACTGTTGCAGTGGCGAGCGATAGAAATGTTGCTCCGAAACGCATTAGCCCGATGCTTCCTGTCACGCACAGCCTCCGATGGAACCGCTGTAAACAACTGTATCGAAACGCGGGCTTCGCGCGGTGACCCCGACATGAGAGGATTTAACTATGAGCGATTTCATTCCGAAACCCGGCGCGATCAAGATTGGCGGACTCGGCCGCAAGGCGCAGAAGCTGCAGGCGCTTCGCGAAAAAGCGGCCCAGGCTGCGGAGGGCAAGGCGGGCGCAAAGCCGACGCTGAATACGGCCTCCTCGTCCTTCAAGGCCAAGGACTCGTTTGCAAACACGAAGAAGACGACGTTTCAGCGTAAGGCCGTGTAGCGAAGAAGGTGGGCGGCTTGTAGAGAAGGCGGCGGCTATGGTGATCAAGACTTCCCAGATCAACCGGCAGAATCTTCGGTGGCTCGGCAGGACGGCGCTGATCCTTATTGCGGTCGCGACGGCAGAGTGCCTGGTCGCCAGTCTCGTGCGCAAGCCTTTGCCCTGGACGGTGATGGTGGCGGCGACGCTTCCTGTACTGCTGATGGTCTTTGTTACAAGTCCACTGCTGCGGGCTGAGAAGGTCGGGTAGTGCTGACAGCGCTGCTGCACCTTTTTGCCAGGAAAAACGTCTACTATGTAGAGGTTTTTATGTTGAAATCCCTGGCGTTTCTTTCGCTTCTTGCAACTATTTCCATAGCGAATGCGCAGTCTGTTGATCCAGACGCATCCGCTACGTCACAGGGTGCACCCATTGTTCGGCGCTCGCTCCCAAACGGCAGTGGTGCCTATCGGCAGCATCCGCAGCAGGCGGAAATCACGGAGTCGCAGCCGATGGCGGGCGTGTGGCTTCGATCTGAAGCAACAACCAAGTTGACGACCATTGCGGCGACTGCACAGCACACCGAGATTCGGCTGGAGCATGGCCGGCTGAACGTCGACGTTCATCAACCCAGCCAGCATTCGGAGATCTTGATCGACCTGCCTGCCGGTCAGACTTCCCTGCTGAAGGACGGCCTCTATACCTTCAATGCCGATACGAATACGGTTCGGGTGCTGCACGGCGAGGCTGCGGCGTGGCCGGGGCTGATCAACTCCGCCAGCGACGCGAAGCCGATCAAGATCAAAGAAGATCACCAGCTTTCACTGGCGTCAACCGGTGCGGATGAGAAGACAGTCGAGTCGTATCCGTACGAGCTAACAGCTGACCTGCTGCCGTTCGGAAATGCGAGCGATCGCGGCTATGGCGATGAATATGCCGGCGATTATCCACGCTACGGCGAACCATACTATGCCGGAGGATGGGGCTATCCGTACCCGTACCCGTACCCGTACCTTGGGTTCTACCCCGGATACTATGGCTTCGGGTATGGTGTCGGATTTGGATACGGTGGCGGCTTCGGTCATTACGGCGGATTTCGTGGTGGATACGGTCATCTCGGCGGATTCAGGCGCTAGTAGAAGCACACCTGATTGCAGCAAAAAGGGTCGGCCGCGATGGCCGACCCTTTTCGTTTTTAGCTTGCCTCAGGCGGCCTTGGCCTGCTCGTTCACGGTGCTTTCGGCAATCGACGTAAACTTCTCGTCACCGTTCTTGCTGTCTTCGAGATTCTCTTCCAGGCCCTCGGCGGCATCAGACTTGCCGAGCAGCTTTGCATAGCTCTGGAGCGAGCCGTAGGAGGCGACACGGAAGAGCTGCTGCTGGTTGGCGGCAACGATGAGTGCGGCATCGCGGACCGGACCAGGGTCGGTGTTCTGGATCATGTGTTCGACTTCAGTAATCATTGCCTTCGCAATGTGGTTGTCGTTACGCTCTACCTTCTGGCCAAGCTTGCTGAAGGTCTCTTCAATCCTGGAGGCGTACTCCTTGCTCTTGGTGGCGGTCTTGCCGAATGCTTCCTTCAGATCCGAGTCGCTCGATGCCTGCTGCATTTGTGGTGCAGCCTTGGCGATCTGCTCTTCGAAGTCCAACACGTAGGTCAATCCGGTGGTCATCAGATCCTGAACATTTTGCATCTTCATAACGAAATCCTCTAGGTCGCGGCACTCACGTCCAGCCTCCCCGGGAGGCAATCTGGAGCCGCACACTGAACCTCCGATGGTTGAAGGCCGAGGGAGCGTTGCCAGTTTGAAGATGCCACCTTGAAGACACGAAAGATCGGCGCCGGGTTTACAGGACGGCTATGAACAGGACCAGGGGACCGGTAAATTTGATGCTCCGTATACAGATGGCTACGGCCTTGTGAGGGAACCGGTTCCGGTATCGGGACCGCATGAGCCGGTGAGTGTCCAGCTGGTGACGGAGAGGGTTTTGGCGTCGGTTGAGAAGGTGCCGTTTGCGGTGACGCTGTTGAGGGTGCTGGGGTCAGCGTAAGTGAGGCTGAAGCTGCCGCCGGTGACCTGGGCGTTCGAGACGGTAACGGGGCTTGAGAAGCACGGGTTGTTGGGGAAGGTGCCGGTACCGCTGAGGGTGAAGTTGCCGTCGGTGTCAGATTGAGGCGTCTGGGTGAGGTCCGCGACGACGCTGATGACCTGACCACCGGAATCGGAGAAGCTGCCGGTATAGGTGCCGGTGACGGAGCTGTATGACTGCGCGATGGCGGCAGCTTTTGCGGAGAAGGCGCAGGTTCCACCGGTGACGTTGTAGGTGGCAGCGGTGAGCGACTTGCCGTCTTCGGCAAGGGTGCCGGAGATGGACAGGGTTCCGCCGCCGATTTTGCCGGTGAGGGTGAGCAGGTTCTCAGCAGCGGTGGTGCCGGAGACTTCGATGACGGTAGAGGGTGCAACGCAGGCGGTGGACGGGCCGGGGTGCAGGATGCCGGTGAATGCGGAGGCTGAGCCGGTGAGCTCGCCTGAGAGCAGTGGGAGCTTGCCAGCGGAGGCGGCGACCGAGGCGACCTGCCAGTTGCCGCTGACGGATTGCGCGTTGGTGATGGCGGCGGGCGACAGGTTGCTGGAGCAGCCGGCGAGACCGAGGGTAGAGGCGGCAAGGATGCCTGAAAGTACCGTGAGTGGACGAGGGAAGGTGTAAGGCATGGTGACTCCGGGCCGATTAAGTTAACGCTCTTCTAGAAGGTGGCAGAGATCCGGGATGAGATCGATAGCACAGAAGGGCTATTTTCCAGGGATTGTGCGGGCGAGGGTGATCTGGATCCAGGGGTGGAGAGTGGTGGATGGCCATGCTAAACTCCCGCATGCCTCTAATACTCATTTTGATTGTTATCTTGCTTTTCGTTGGTGGTGGCGGCTATTACATGGGCCCTGGCGTCGGGTACTACGGTGGTGGCGGGCTTGATCTGATCCTCGGGATTGTCATCATCTATCTGATCTTCGGCCGGGGACGATCAAGGCTGTAACGGCACGGGCAGAGATGGCGATCTAGTATCCCGATTCGGTCCTCCGAGCAGAGTGAGTCGCACATGCAGGTTTTCGCCTATACGCTGCGACCGCTACAGCTCATTGGGGGAGACCGGGTGACAAGGTCGAAGATGCGGGGCGTTTGCTTCGAAACAGATGCCCTGCTCACCGGAAAGAATGCGATTCCAAGGTTTCCGCATCGCGCGTCGGCCAGATATTATGGAGACGGGCGTCCGCAGCGACCTCAACGTTCGTAAGCAAGGTTCGTTTCGCGCTGGAGAGTCACCAAACGCTGAGCATTACACATACTTGATCAGGATGATGTTCTGGTTAGGCGATACAGACCATATCCTGGGTGGAACGTGAGGCTGAGGTTTGCAATCAATCGCATTATGCATCTGCTCTGCGAACCGCCCTGCGGTACTTGATCGATGCCTGGTCTCTCTCGCAGAAGGTACTTCGTTGCCGGATGTTGTCATCGTCTCCGATGACAGCCGGGAGAGCAGCGAGATCGAAGCGATCTGCTCAAAGTTTCCTTTTGTACAGTACTTCAAGGGCCCACAGCGGGGTTTGTGTGCGAACCGGAACGCTGCGATCGCCCATGCCAAGACCGATTTTGTCTCACTGATCGATGATGATGGGATTGTTGATCGGGAGTTCATCGCGACGCTGCGGGGCATCCTGCTCACACTGCCTGAGAAGACACTGATCAGTGGGGATGTTCTGGAGTACGGCGGACGGACAGTACCAAGCAACCCTAAATTTCTCGGCTACTTTGGCAAGGCCTTTGGGGCTGGCGCACTCCAGAACATTAACCTGAACTGCAACTGCCTCCCTGCAGGTGCCTTCAGGTCTGCCAGGTTTGATGAGGCACTTTTCTACGGATACGAGGACATGGACCTGTGCTCCAGCCTCCTGTCACAGGGCTACCATATCGTTCATCACCCTGAACTTCTGAACCGGCACGAGCCGCCGCCGCGCGTTGGCGCGGATAACAGCAGGCGATATCGCTGGACGCAGCAGGCCCGGTTTCAGACCAGTATGAAACGGTACCTGGTGTGGGAGAAGAAGCCGCTGCATGCTGTCGGGTTCTTTGTGCTTGCGCCGGTTCACCGCATCCTGCATGCACTTCGTATAGGGCTGTTCAGCGATATACCGCTGACGGTAACCGATATTGTTTTAGCGACGAAGCAGGCGCTTGCTTACGGGCGGAACAAAGAGACGATTTGAGGGGTGGGCGCTTGGAGGATATGGCGCCTCAAAGAGGCTGGGAGCCTGTTGCCGGCGCCAGACGACGTCGCGCCTTCCAGATTACCGACGCCTTCCAGACTACTGACGGTGAGCTGCATCGGCGTCCCCCCTCTTGCGTTGTTAAATGAAACAGGCAGACCGAAGTCTGCCAATCTGTATAAGACGACCCAGGTTCAGATGCGCATGGGCATGAGGATGTAGCGGTACTTTACGTCTTCGTTGCCGTCTTCGGGGCGCATCTGGCCGGCAGACTGGGCGTCCTTGAACTCGAGGCGGACTTCGCCCTGGGTGCCGATGGCTTTGAGGAAGTCGATGAGGTACTGGCTGTTGAAGCCGACGACGAGGGGGTCGTAGTTGTACGGGGTTTCGATGGTGTCTTCGGATTCGCCGGCGTCGGTGGAGGAGCTGGAGAGCTTGAGCTCGTTCTGTTCGAGGCGGATCTTGATGGCGCCGGAGCGCTCGTCGGCGAACTGGGCGACGCGCTGGATGGCCTGCATGAGGTCTTCCGAGCGGACGATGACGAACTTGTTGTTGTCGCGCGGGAGGACGGCCTCGTAGTTCGGGAACTGGCCGGTGAGCTTGCGGCTGGTGAGGACGCGACCGCCGATGCGGAAGAAGAGGGTCTGGTCGTCGTCGGCGAAGTCGAGGGTCTCGGCGTCGGTGGCGCTGAGCAGCGATGCGATCTCTGAGAGTGCCTTGCGGGGGATGAGGGTCTTCTTTTCGCCGGAGATGCCGTCGAGGGTCTCGCCGGTCTTCTCGATGTGGGCGAGGCGATGGCCATCGGTGGCGACCATCGCCATGGACTCCGCCTTGAGCACAAGGAGGGCGCCGTTCAGGGTGTAGCGGCTCTCTTCGTTCGAGATGGCAAAGATGGTCTTCGAGACCATGTTTTTGAGGGATGGGACGGCGATTTTGTAGGAGCCTGAGGCGGGGAACTCCGGGACCTGAGGGAAGTTGGCGCGGGCCATGCCGACCATCTTGGTGTTGGAGCGGCCGGCGCGGATCTGGACCCAGTGATTGTCCATGAGCTTGATCGAGATGTCGCCTTCGGGCAGGAGCTTGATGTAGTCGTAGAGCTTGCGGGCGGGGATGGTGCAGGCGCCGGGCTTCTTGACCTTGGCGGCGCAGCTGGTACGGAGGCTCTGGTCGAGATCGGTGGCCGTGATGGTGAGGCGGCCGGTGTCGCCCGCTTCTGTGCCTGCGGCGCTGGCTTCAAAGAGGAAATTTGAGAGGATGGGGATGGTGGTCTTGCGCTCGACAACGCTTTGGGCGGCGGTGAGCTCGCGGAGCAGTTCGGCGCGCGAAACGGTGATCTCGAGGTTTCCTGTCGGCGCGGCAGCGGTGGTCATCCCGGGCTCCATTTCCTTGCTTGTATCCTTGCCCAAATCCTTGGCTACGTCCTGGGTTACGTCCTGGGTTGCGTCCTGGGTTACGTCCTGGGTTGCATTGCTCACGGCGGCGTCTCCAATTCGTTTGATCTCTGTGTAGAACACCCGTGTGTGCCGGGGTGCGGACACTGGTGTTGAGGCGCTGGCAAAACTTTACACCGAAGACCGCGTTGCGTGCACCAGGGCACCGGACGCAAAGTTTACGATGAATCGATTTTAGGGCGAATGCACCATCCGCGCGACAGCTTTCTTTGTGGGAATCAACGGCCTTGTGTGCGAGCGGGAAGTTGTGGCGGCATAACGGTGAGCAAACATGAATGCTCCTCTGGGAACCATAAATGCTCAGCAAGACATGACGAACAAGGCCTGCTGAGACTGCTTCTAACAAAACCAGATAAAAGGAAGACAAATACCAGTAGTCGTAGTCGTTTGCGCTGGAAATGTGGATCGCAGGCCTATCTCCTGCAGCGTCATCGAGATGGGCAGGTGCTGCGATTTACAAAACCGGTCCGGCAGAATCGCATACTGCGGAAGGCAGGGCACGTCCTGCCAAGCAGGGGCGGGCTTATCCAACTTGTCCACAGCGGGGGCCGAGAGACCGAGAAGGAATGTTGTTCGCAGCGTGCGAAAAGGGGGGATTGTTTTCAGAATGAGCGAGATGGGTGGTCCAGGATTCGCACAGGCCGGATAGTCTCAGGAGGATAAGGCGGCAGAATCCCGAACCGGGGTCTGGCTGATGAGCGGTCACATGTCAGACGCGAGGCGTGCGGCATTTGAGCCTGGTATCGATACAGCGTTTGCAGGAGTGGTGATGAACATTGCGATCTTTGGGGCTTCGGGAGGTTCGGGCAAGCTGCTGACCGAGCGGTGTCTAGCGGCGGGCTACCGGGTGAGTGCACTGGTGCGAACGCCGGAAAAGTTTGCGTATGCCGACCGCGTCCGGATCATCAAGGGGAGCGCGTTCGATGCGGCGCCGGTTGCCGAGACGCTGCGTGGTGCCGACGCGGTGTTTTCGGCGCTGGGTGCGAAGTCGCCATTCAAGAAAGAGGACGTGCTGCAGCGGGCGATCCCGCTGATGGTTGCGGCGATGCAGGCACATGGGCCGCGGCGGCTTATTGCGGTGGGATCGGCCGGAGCGCTGGGCTCTTCGATGGACCGGCAGCCTGCGATCGGCCAATGGCTGGTGAAGAAGATCGTGTACAAACACCTGCTCAAATACCCGGTGGAAGAACAGATTGCACAGTATAGGGACCTTTCGGCAAGCGATCTCGACTGGACGATGGTGCTGCCGCCGGTGCTGGTGAACCTGCCGGGACGGGGGCGGTATCGGATCGATGGCGATTCCCTGCCGCTGTTCGGGGCGCTGATTTCGCGGGCGGATGTGGTGGACTTCATGATGAAGGAGCTGGTGACGCCGCGATGGGTGAGGCGAGGTGTTTACGTCACGTGGTAGTGCGGGGCATTCCGTTTAGAACGGCGGCGGGTACGGGGCGCGGTCCTTCTGCTCGGGGTGCTCGGGCAGGGTGACGCTTGGGGGGTGTGGGTTGTGTGGGGTGTGGGTTGAAAGGTTCGGAGGGTCTGGCGCTCTGGTGTCTCGCGGGGTCCTTCGCTGCGCTCAGGATGACGGCAAGGACCGGAACGGATTCTAGAGGCAAACGCGCATTCCCGAACGGGATGACAAAGTGGGTGGGCGGTGCGAACGCAGATTTTCTGCGGGAATGACAATAGTGGGATGAACGACCAAGGGAATTTTGGATGGCGGGAAGTTTGGCTGGCGCGAAGAAGGTTGGATGGCGGGAAGAAGG
>CAHJWN010000113.1 GCA_903642265.1 Acidobacteriaceae bacterium
GCTGTCCCTGCTCGGACAGCAAGCAGGTTGATTGCTGCGGTCTCTTGCAGAACGGGCAATCCTAGCTGATCGACATATAAGCGACGGGCCGAAGCGAGATCGCGGACATGCAGTTCAAAGCTGGCGGACGTAAAGGACATATGACCTCGAAGAGGCGATCCAAAACTGAATGTGAGAATCTTAGCAGCACCACCATCTACCAATGGGATCTGCGTAGGTCCTAAGTAGTCGGCTGCCGCACCCGAACGTCCGGAGCTGTCGCATTGAAGCTTATACATTTCACAGACGGCGAATTCAGAGTAGTTGATCAGCGTACGACATTGGGTTGCGACAAATCCCGAGTGAGGTCGAACAGGTGACTAGCGCGTTAATCCTTGGGAATCCCTGTTCAACATTTGTCTTAGTCCAAGTGCCGCGCTTCGAAGACAGGCGAGTGTCGTATTTGCCGGAGGGGTTGGAGCGGGCTTGGGAGATGTGGATCGCGCGGGGTCTTCGCTTCGCTCAGGATCACGGCAAGGGCAGACGCAGATTCCTTTCGGGAATGACAAACGAAGATGACAAACCAAGGGGGCGGGATTGGACATGGTGGCGGTTCGGAGGTGTATGAACTTTACCCGCGCTTCAAGATTGTGTTGCATTATGGTGGAGGTGAAATGGTGACGAAAGAGGATGAATTATATGGCTGAGATATTGCTGCGCGACATGCCTGAGTTCCAGGCGCTGGAAGCTCATTTCGAGACGATTGAGAAGACGCATCTGCGGGAGTTGTTTGCGGATGATCCGAAGCGCGGGGAGACCTTTGCGTTGAATGCAGAGGGGCTGTACTTCGATTATTCGAAGAACCGGATTACGGCGGAGACGGTCAAGCTGCTGGTAGCGCTCGCCGAGGCTTCGGGGCTGAAGGCGAAGATCGAGGCGATGTTTACCGGCGAGAAGATCAACATCACGGAGAACCGAGCGGTGCTGCATGTAGCGCTGCGGTCGGCTCCAAACGAAGTGATTAACCTCGACGGGGTAAACCAGGTGCCGCTGGTGCATGAAGTGCTCGATGCAATGTCAGCCTTCTGCAACAAGATACGGTCGGGCGAGTGGAAGGGGTTTACTGGTAAGCCGATCAAAAACATTGTGAATATCGGGATTGGCGGCTCAGATCTCGGGCCGGTGATGGCGTACGAGGCGCTGAAGTATTACACGCAGCGCGACCTGAATTTCCGATTCGTGTCGAATGTAGATAGCACAGACTTTGTGGAAGCGACCTATGATTTGAACGCGGAGGAGACTCTGTTCATTGTGGCGTCGAAGACTTTTACAACCCTCGAGACGATGACGAATGCGCACTCGGCGCGCGCGTGGACGCTGGCTGAGTTGAAGGACGAGAAGTCGATTGCGAAGCACTTCGTGGCTCTGTCGACGAATGCGGAGGCGGTGACAAGGTTTGGCATTGATACGGCGAATATGTTTGGGTTCTGGGACTGGGTCGGCGGTCGCTACTCGATGGATTCGGCGATAGGTTTGTCGACAATGCTGGCGATCGGGCCGGTGCAGTTCAAGGAGATGCTGGCGGGTTTCCATGCGATGGATGAGCACTTCAGGACTACCGAGTTTGCGAAGAGCTTGCCGGTAGTTCTCGGAATGCTGACGGTCTGGTACAACGACTTCTTCAATGCACAGACGGTGGCGGTGCTGCCGTATGAGCAGTACTTGAAGCGGTTCCCGGCGTATCTGCAGCAGTTGACGATGGAGTCGAATGGCAAGCATGTAACGCTGTCGGGCGCGCAGGTGACGTACGAGACCGGGCCGATCTTCTGGGGTGAGCCGGGTACGAATGGGCAGCACTCCTTTTACCAGTTGATCCACCAGGGGACCAAACTGATTCCGTGTGACTTTATCGGTTTCTTTGAGACGCTGAATCCGCTGGGTGACCACCATACGTTTCTGATGTCGAATGTGTTTGCGCAGGCGGAGGCGTTGGCATTTGGAAAGACTGCGGAAGAGTTAGAAGCGGAGAAGGTGCCGGAGGCATTGATTCCACACAAGACTTTCGAGGGGAACAGACCTTCGAACATAATCCTGGCAGACAAGCTGACGCCAGAGGTGCTGGGCAAGCTGGTGGCGCTGTATGAGCACAGTGTGTTTGTGCAGGGATGTGTGTGGCAGATCGACTCATTTGACCAGTGGGGCGTGGAACTGGGGAAGGTGCTGGCGAACCGGATTATTCCGGAGCTGAAGAGCGACTCGGAGCTGAAGCATGACAGCTCAACGAACAAGTTGATTGCGATGTATCGGGAGAAAAACAAGTAAGCTTTTCGGATGATGGGGCGCGCCAGGCATGGTTGCTGGCGCGCCCTTTCGTGTGTGTGGGTTCGGATCGGCCCAGGTGGGTGAGAGGTTTTGAGCTGTATGGGTGGCGTGGAATCTCGCCGGACTTCGCTCAGGATCACAGCACGGGCTAATGGGGAATAACGACTAGTACGGTTTGTACTCGTTCAGGCAACGGTGTGGGTGGCGAGGGTAATGGTCACGGTGTCATCAGGAGTTTTTGTGGTGGCGCCGTCGCTGGCGATGTGGAACTCGATGGTCATGGTGGTGGCGTTTACGATGACGCGAAGATAGCCAAAGTCGGTGTCGTCGTAGCTTTCAAGCGTGAGTGTGCTGTTGATCCGATACGGTGTGCGGTAGGTGCCGCTCATCTTTGACAGGGGTGCGTGGCCGCCACAGCCGGCAACGATGAAGGGGATTTGAAGGCCGTTGGTGGTCCGGGTGAAGCGCTGATAGTTGTGCGCGTGGCCGGAGAAGACCGCGTGCGGATAGACTCCCGCAGCAGTGCAGGCTGCATCGATATCGGCAAGCATAAGCGGGCTGCCACCGTGGGTTGAGCCACCGGTGAACGGTGGATGGTGGACGCAGATCACGACGGCACCGGCGAAGGCTTCGGTCTTGATCCGGGTAAGAGCGGCAGTGAGGAAGTCGATCTGGCGGCTGTCGAGAGCGGTGTTGGGAGTGGCGGTGCCGGTCTGGGCGGAGATGACGCCGGGGTCTTCGAGGACGTTGCTGTAGAGACCGAGGATGCGGACGAAAGGCGACTCGAAGGTAAAGTAGACGCCGGGCTGGATCATGGTGGTGCGGAAGAGACCGCCGGAATCTGGCGATTGGGTAGGCGCGGAGGTTACGAAGTTTGCGAGAAAGGCCTGGAGTGTCGTGGCGGGGTCGCCTGGATAGATGACGCCATCGTGGTTGCCGGCGACGGCGAGCATGGGTGCGGGGTAGTCACGGTAGGGCTCGTAGAACTGGTCATAGTAGTAGGTGGATTCGCCGAAGTAGTAAACGACGTCGCCTAGATGAAAGAAGAAGGAAGGCACGTCAGCGGTGTTGGATTCGGTGAAGTCGGAGATCATCTTGTCGGCGACGAGCGATTGGTCTGCCGGGCCTTCGACGTTGCCCGTGTCCCCAACGGAGTGGAAGACGATCTGACCGGCTGCTGTGATGGCGGCTTCCTTGGCAGCGCCTGCGGAGCCATAGACCTGGGCAAGGGTGAGGAATGGCTCGATTGCACCGTTAAATGGCGTCGGTGTGGGTGATGGCGTGTTGATGCCCTGATAGCTCTGATCGGTGACGGGATTGATGAAGCCGGTGGGATCGGGTGAGGGCAGGGGTTGAGCGAAGATTGGATCACCGGCAGCGATGGGAGTTGGTGTTGGGGTCGGGGTTGGTTCAGGCACGGGCTTCCTGGGCTTGTGATGTTTTTTGTGCGAGTGTTCGGGGGTAATTGGTGGAAGGGGGCGCTTCGCCATGACAGATCTCCTCGACGCTTGATTGGACGATGCCTTCGCAGAGAAACGATAGTCCACGCTCATGGAGTTTCGGTTAATTCTGTGGCGAAGTTTGCGCAGATAGAATGGGGGATGGGCGCGAGCGGTTTTCTCATCCTGCTGCCCAGGGAAGGTTGTTGGCTTGAAGGCACTGGTAAAAAAGAAAGCAGAACGTGGGATATGGCTTGAGGATGTTGCTGAGCCAGAGATGGGCATTAACGACGTAAAGATCCGGGTGCTGGCTACGGGGATCTGCGGAACGGACCTCCATATCTACGACTGGGATGCGTGGGCGAGTGCGACGATTCCGATTGGGTTGACCATTGGGCACGAGTTTGTCGGCGAAGTGGTGGCAATGGGGTCCAATGTCGTCGACGTGGCGATGGGACAGATTGTGAGCGGAGAAGGGCACGTTGTATGCGGACGCTGCCGCAACTGCCTCGCAGGACGGCGGCATCTTTGCGCACATACGCTGGGTGTGGGTGTGAACCGCAGCGGAGCGTTTGCGGAGTTTATCGTACTGCCGATGACAAACATCTGGCAGCACTCTGCGGGCGTGCCGCACGATGTTGCGGCCATTTTCGACCCGTTCGGCAATGCGGTGCATACGGCGCTGGCGTTCCCGGTGCTGGGCGAAGACGTGCTGGTGACGGGCGCCGGACCGATCGGGATTATGGCAGCAGCGGTGGCAAAGCACGCGGGGGCGAGGCATGTCGTGATCTCCGATCCGAATCCCTATCGCAGGGCGCTGGCCGAGAAGGTGGGCGTTAGGTATGCGTTCGATCCGCGGGAGAAGACGTTGAAGTGGGTGATGCAGGAACTCAATATGCATGAAGGCTTCGACGTGGGGCTGGAAATGTCAGGGAACCCGAGTGCGTTTCGCGACATGCTTGGAGCGATGAGCCATGGCGGGAAGATTGCGATGCTGGGTATTCCGTCTGAGGAGATCGCGATCGACTGGAATACGGTGATCTTTAACCAGTTGACGCTTCGCGGCATCTACGGGCGCGAGATGTACGAGACCTGGTACAAGATGACGGTGATGCTGGAGTCCGGCCTGGACATCTCTGGCGTAATCACGCATCGGCTGAACTGGAAGAATTACGAAGAGGGGTTTAGGGCGATGAGTTCAGGGAACTCCGGCAAGGTGATACTGGACTGGACCGACGTGAGCTGAGGCTTGAAGGTTGCGGTTGTGTACGCTGGGAGCGTGAGCCGATGTGGTTGAGGAAAAGGGCTTTGGCCGTTGCGGCGTGTGCGCTTACAATCGGCTTGAGCCATGTAATTAGAAGCACGGCAGAGCCCTTGAATAACTCGACAACAGATTTACGACAGAGGCCCCTTCGAAATGGATACAAGCGACTGTAAGCTACCCGGCACTGCGTTCGTTCACCAGCCGGAGAGCCTGTTTGAACGATGTTCCTGGTTTTACGCACTTTGCAGGGAGTACCTGTTTCGCGATCACACGCCGGAGATCACGCAATCACTCTTTCCCGCCTCAGGGCCCGCGCCGGGGACCCACCTGGTGGAGGTGGGATGTGGCCCTGGATTTTATTCGTGCAGGCTTGCGGACGAGTATCCGCAGTTGCAGACGACGGGCATCGACCTCTCTGAAAATCTGTTGTTGCGGGCGAAGCGCCGGGCTTCGCGGCGGAAGCTTCTAAATTGCGATTTTCGTAAGGGCGATGCGCATGCGCTGCCGCCGAGTCTTTGCCTTGTCGACGCCGTTGTGGTGTCGCGGCTATTCCTGATTGTGCCAGACCGGGCGGCAGTGGTCAGCGAAGTCTTTCGAGTGCTGCGACCCGGCGGGCGATGTTTCATAGCGGAGCCGACGTCAGGATTCAGAACGCGGATTCCGCTGAGCTGCATGTGGGTGCTTTCGAAGTTCCCGTACACGCCGGCGGGCGGGTATCGCGAGCCACAGCAGGCGGACGTTATGTCAAGACCTGACTTTGCAAGCTTGATCCATTCGCAGCCGTGGTCGAGCGTGAAGATCGAATATGACGGGTGGTATCAGTACGCGGTGTGTGAGAAGAGCAGGGACGTTGATGCTGATGCGTAGTTCTGAGGATCAAGGGCGTTGGAGTCCATCTTGCGGTGGCGTGCGGGGCGGGTTTGGCGGCGTTCGGGGCTGAAGGTTTGAGCGGTGCTGGTGAGGTGTGGTCTCGCAGGGTCCTTCGCTTCGCTCAGGATGACAGCAAGTACAAACCTAACGGCTTCAAAAGCAGGGGCGTCACAGCAAGACCAGGCAAAGGCGACGATGAAGTATGTGATTTTGAATCCGAGCGAACGCGCTGCTGAGCGGGCTTCGGTGTGTGCGATGGCGATCATGGCGAAAGCTCCCAGGGCAGGAAAGGTAAAGACGCGGTTGTCGCCGCCGCTGACGCTTGAAGAGAGTGCGGCGCTGAATATCTGCTTTCTGAAAGATACGGCTGAGAACCTTGCAATGGTCGGTGGGGCGGCGGGGCTGGTCTGCTATACGCCGGTCGGAGATGAGACTGCGTTCGATGGCCTGCTGCCGCAGGAGTTTGCGTTAATCGGGCAGCGGGGAGACAAGTTCGGCGAGCGGCTGCTGGCAGCGGCCGAAGATATTCTTGCGTGCGGGTACGGTGCGGTTTGTTTAATCGATTCGGATTCGCCGACGGTGCCAGCGGCGGCTTTCGAGGCGGCAGTTGCAACGCTGGCGCGTGAGGGTGATCACGTGGTGCTCGGACCTTCCGATGATGGCGGGTACTACCTGATCGGGTTGAAGCAGGCGCATGCTGCACTGTTTGAGCGGATTACCTGGAGTACAGCAAGCGTGATGGCCGAGACGGTGGAGCGTGCAGGCGAAGCGGGACTTGAAGTAGTGCTGCTGCCAATGTGGTACGACGTGGATGATGCAACGACGCTGAAGATCCTGAGAGATGAGTTGGTGGAAGGGACGATCCCGGAGTTCGCTACGACTGCGGGATATGCGGCTCCACATACACGCGAGTTTCTGATTAAGCGCAGAGTGGCTGCCGAGGTATGACGAAGCCGAAAGCCTGGCATCATGTGAGGGCCTGGCAGACCAACGCGGCGCTGCTGCTGATTGGTGCGGGATTGCTGGCGCTAGCGAAGCAGCTGGTGAGTGAGTATGACCACTACACGATTGGCAATTCAGGCGTGTCTGGATACTCAGTGGTTCTGTATCTTGCGGCTTGCCTCATCATTCTGACCAGTGAGACGGACCGGTTTACGTTCCCGATTATTATTGCGGTGGCAGTCGCATGCAGGCTTGCAGTGCTGTATGACGAACCGGCGCTGTCATCCGACGTGTACCGCTATGCATGGGACGGCGTGGTGCAGCATGCGCATATCAATCCCTATCGGTATGTGCCCGGAGACAAGGCGCTAGCGTTTTTGCGGGAACCGAATCAGGACCTGTTCGACCACATGAACCGCCGGGATTATGCGCATACGATCTATCCGCCAGCAGCGCAGCTTCTCTTCTACCTGATCACGTTCATCAACCCGACAGTGACGTTCATGAAGACGGCAATGATGCTGTTCGAAGGCTTGACGATGTGGGCGCTGGTGGCGCTGCTGAAGGAGATGGGGCTGCGCCGGGAGCAGGCGCTGCTGTATGCGTGGTGCCCGATGCTGGTTTGGGAGATCGCGGCGTCGGGGCATCTTGATTCCGCGGCGATGGCGTTCATCGCGTTGGCACTACTGTTCCGGCATTGGAGGCGGCCAGTGTTGACGGGACTGTTCCTCGGGTTGGCGGTGATGACGAAGCTGTATCCGCTGGTGCTGCTGCCGGCTCTAATGATGCAGAAAGACCCCGGGTCTCAGAGACGAGATACGGGGCAGCCAGGTGCCGGAGCGTATTTCAAAGGATGGGACTGGCGGATGCCGGGGATGGTGTTTGCGCTGGTTGCTGCGGGATACGCGGCGTACTCGTCGGTTGGGATAATGGTGTTTGGGTTTCTTGGGGGGTATGCGAAGGAAGAGGGGCTTGAAACGGGTGCACGCTACTTTCTGCTTGAGCTTGTGCAGCAGGTCCCCGGCTTGCACAGCCTGTCAACGGCAGCTTTCTACGGGCTGTGTGTTGCGGTCTTCGGCGGCCTGACTGTGTGGGCTTTGAAGGTTGCGATGGAGCCGGCGGGTAGCCGCTTTCTCTGGGCGGCGCTGGCTCTCGCGTTCGCGCTGATGCTGCTCTTTTCCCCGCACTATGCGTGGTACATCATCTGGCTGGTACCGTTTTTTGTGCTGACGCCAAGTGTCACGGTGCTGACTTACCTGATGGGTTTTTTTTACTGGTACACAACCGAATTGGCGGAGCCGGGGCCGAAGATGTTCCTGGCCAACAAATATCTGTACGCGATGGTGCTGGGAGCCGCGATAATCGAAGCAGGATTGCGGAAGTGGCCGATCTACCGGCCGTACCTTGTTCCAGGAACGCGGGTTCAACCTGTTTTTGCGAAGGACACACTATGAGCACACTGCTACCGATTCTTCCTCCTGCCGAGTTGTTGGAGAACGAGAAGTTATCGCCTGAGGCGCAGCGCGCAGAGGAAGAGAAAAATGCGATGCGGCGTTACTTTCAGAAGCCGGAGGAGCAGCTTCTGCCGGTGGCCAACCAGGAGCCGGTGTGCCTGTATCTCGAGACGACAAACCGTTGCAATCTGCTGTGCGTGACGTGTCCGAGGACCTATGAGCAGCTTGAGCCTGAGGCGGACATGCCGTGGGACATGTTTACGTCCCTGATTGATCAATATCCAAACATTGCGCGCGTGGTGCTGCATGGTATCGGCGAGCCGATGCTGGTGAAGGACATTGCGCAGCGGGTGGCTTACCTGAAGGCGCGAAACATCTATGTGCTGTTCAATACGAATGGCACGCTGCTGAACGATACGAACGGCCGGGCGCTGATTGCGGCAGGGCTGGATGAGTTGCGGGTGTCGCTTGACGCGGCTGAGTCCGAGGTGTACCAGATGGTGCGCGGCAAGGACTTCTTTGGGAAGATTGTCGAGAACGTGCGGAACTTTACACGCTTGCAGCGGGAGCTGAATGCTCCGAAGCCAAGAGTGTCGCTATGGCTCACGGGCCTTCGTGAGACGGTGGACCAGCTGCCAGACTTTGTTCGGCTGGCGCACGACGTTGGGGTCACCGAGGTGTATTTGCAGCGGCTGGTGTTCTTCGATAGCGGTGAAGCGAATGAAAACTCGCTGGCACGGGCGGAATCGGCGCTGTTTGAACATACGACGGAAAACGAAGAGGCGCTGATTCGCGAGGCTGAGGCTGTGGCTGCAGAGCTGGGCGTGATGTTCTCGGCCTCGGGTGCGGTGGATCCGGGAGAATCGATCCGGATGTCGCGGACCGATAATCCCTGGAGTTTATGCCGACGGCCATGGTCCCTGATGTACATTACGGCAAACGGCCGCGTGCTGCCGTGCTGCATCGCGCCGTTTTCGATGAAGGGGTATGGAAGCTTCACGCTCGGCGATGCGACGCAAGAGACGCTGAAAGAGATCTGGAATGGTGCAGAGTATCAACAGTTTCGTGAGGGGCTGCTGACGAGCGCGCCGCCGCCGGCTTGCACGAACTGCGGTCTGCGGTGGAGTTTGTAGCTCTGCAAGTTTCGATAATCATCCCGGCGTTGAATGAAGCTGAGTCCATTGGCCATGTTGTTGCGGAGATGCCGTGGCATCTGATTGGCGAGTGTGTTGTCGTCGATAACGGATCGACAGACGCCACGGCAGCGATTGCGCAGGCGGCGGGGGCGCGGGTGGTGGAGTCGACGCGTGGCTACGGGGCGGCTTGCCTGGCGGGCTCGAATGCCGCGCTCGCGACTTCGGAGATACTGGTTTATATGGATGGCGATGGGTCCGACATCATCGCGGACCTTCCACGTCTGATTGGGCCCATACAATGGGACGAGGCGGACTTTGTGATTGGGTCGCGCCTGCGGGGAAAGCGTGAGGCGGGTTCGATGCTCGCTTCGCAGGTGTTTGCGGGGAAGTTTGTCGGGCTGCTGCTGCGGTTGTTCCAAGGCGTGACGTATACGGACATGGGGCCGTTTCGGGCGATCCGGAGATCGTCACTGAACCAGCTACAGATGGCTGAGTTGACGTATGGGTGGAATCTGGAGATGCAGATCAAGGCGGCCCAGCATGGGTTGCGGATCGTTGAAATCCCGGTGGATTACAGGAAGCGGATTGGCGGAGAGTCGAAGGTGTCGGGAGATCTCAAGGCTTCGATGAAGGCAGCCGTAAGGATTCTTGAGGTGCTGGTGCGGGTTGGGACGGCCCGGGGCAGCAGGTAGGACCTGCGGTGTTTGGTGTAGAGGCGGAGAGGTTCGTTAGAAAGGTTCGAGCGGCTGAGGTGGTGTGGGGTCGCGCGGGGGTTCTTCGCTTTGTTCAGGATGACGGTAAATACTCGCTCAGGATGACGGCATACATGCTCGGATGACGGCAGGTATGAAAGCTGGGCTTCGTGCGCGATGGAGTGGGCAGAATCTCATTTAGCTAACTTCGCCGCTTCGGGGAGGCGTGGTGGTTATGTAGGATTTTGGACTTGGCGCCGCGCTATACTTCTTTCGTCGTTACAGGAGAGTGAGTGATGGAGCATCGTGTAGTTGGGACGACCATGCCGGTACTAGAGTTTGCGCTGGGTGCGAACGACGCCATTATTTCGGAGGCGGGTGAGCTTTCGTGGATGACGCAGTCAATCCAGATGACCACACATACGCAGATGGCGGGCGGCGGAGGCTTCCTTGGCGCGATCAAGCGGGTGGCGGGAGGCGGGTCGCTGTTCATGACAGAGTACAGAGCGATCGGGGCTCCAGGTGAAGTTGCGTTTGCAACGAGAGTGCCGGGACATATCCTGCCGGTGCAGGTCCAGCCAGGGCTTGAGTACATGGTGCATCGGCATGGATTTCTGTGCGCGACGGCTGCGGTTGAGCTTGGCGTGGGATTTCAGCAGTCGCTGGGAGCGGGAATCTTTGGCGGTGACGGCTTCCTGTTGCAGCGGATCAGCGGAAATGGCATGGCGTGGCTGGAGCTATCGGGTGAAGTGGTTGTGAAGGACTTGCGGCCAGGCGAGACGCTGCGCGTGCATCCAGGGCATGTGGGAGCGTTCCAGTCGGGCGTGAACTTCCAGATCACTCGGGTGCCTGGATTGAAAAACATGATCTTCGGTGGGGACGGGATATTCCTTGCGGCGTTGACGGGGCCCGGAAGGGTGTGGCTGCAGACGCTGCCGATCTCAAGACTCGCGCATCAATTGATGGAGTACATGCCTGCCCAGCGGCGAGCGGAGAACATTGAAGAAGGCGTGGTGGGCGGGCTGGTGGGATCGGTGCTGCGCAATATGCGGTAGGTGGCGGCGAGCTACTTGCGGCGTTGCAATACAGAGTCGATGGACCAGCCATTCAACGGGAGGAAGAAGAGCAACGCTGCATAAATTGCAGCGTAGAGAAGCTGTGTCGATGCGGCTTGCCAATTCTGGATGAGCGATGAGCCAAAGGTGAGAACGAGGATCAGCAGTGCGCCTCCGATGAGTGCGGCACGGGTGCGAAGGCCAATGAGCAGGAGCAGGCCGAAGAGGCACTCTATCCAGGGAAGGGATTGTCCAAAGAGTTGGACGAGTGTGGGTGGAAGGGGGGCATGGGCAAATTGCTCGGTGAGCTTAGCAGAAAAGGCATTGGAGCCAGCGATGAGGCGGCTAAGACCATGCATCGCAATGTTGGTGCCCAGGGTGATTCGGAGCAGCGCGTATGCGGTGAACCTGTCGCGCAGGTTGCCGGGTTCGATGGCGGGGCCTTCGATGCTTGTGTTGGCGACGCTCATGTTCAGTTAGATGCGTGCGGACGACGATGGTGATGGAACGGCTATCCTTTCCAGATGGCATCTTTGGATTCGGAAACATTCTTGTCGCTAGAGCATGTGGATGTGGCGCGGGGTGAGAATGTCGTTCTACATGACATCAACCTGTCTGTCAGGAAGGGCGAGCATATTGCGATCCTAGGGCCGAATGGGTGTGGCAAGTCGACGTTAATCAAGACGATGACGTGCGAGTGTTATCCAATTGCGAAGCCAGGAACGCGGGTGAGTATTTTTGGACGCGAGCGATGGGACTTGACGGAGTTGACGAAGCGCCTGGGCGTGGTGTCGGCTGAGTTGCCAGGTAAGCCGACGCTTGGGATTACGGCGCGTGAGGCGGTGTTAACGGGATTCTTTTCGAGTTCGACGCTGTGGCCGAATTTAGTCGTGACCTCAGCAATGGAGGACAGAGCGGAAGCGGTGCTGGAGATCGTTGGCGCAAAGCGCATCGCAGAGAAGCGGGTGGGGGAGATGTCGGCGGGTCAGCAGCGGCGGGTGATGATCGGTCGGGCGCTGGTGGCGTCGTCGGAGATGCTGCTGCTTGACGAGCCTTCGAATGCGCTGGATCTACCGGCGCAGCGGGACTTGCGGGAGTTGCTTCGAGAGCTGGCTCAGCAGGGAACCGGCGTATTGCTGATCACGCACAACATTGCGGACATTCTGCCGGAGATTGGGAGGGTGCTGATGATGCGGGAGGGGCGGATCGTGGCGGATGGTGTGAAGGCGGAGTTGCTGACGGCAGAGGGGCTCAGTTGGCTGTTCGGATGCGACGTGGGGGTAGTGGAGCGGGAGGGGTTTTATTCTGCGTGGTAGTGAGGTTTGGGTGAGAGCGGTTCGTGCGGTGCACGAATGCCCACCTTAGCCGCAGGAGCGCGGCAAAGATGGGGCACCCGTAGTTTGTGGGTGCTAACAAGGAGGTGCTAGTTGTGAGGGATGATGCCGGTCTGGAGCTTGACGAGTTCGGGTTGAGGTAGGCGGCTGGGGCCGAGGACGGCCATGCGGGGGAGCGGGCCGCGAACCATAGCGACCTCGTCGCAGGCGTAGAGGCGGGGGC
>CAHJWN010000114.1 GCA_903642265.1 Acidobacteriaceae bacterium
GCTTCGCCCGGCTGCATGATCCGGACGGGAATCCGATCGAGCTTTGGGAGCCGGCGTAGCGCGCTTTTGCGACGGCGACGGCTGCTTGGGTCCTCTTCGAGATGGCCTCGGTTTGCTCTGCAACGGCGGCCGGGACATGGACCACAAATCGATTCGCCTGGGGCATATCGACACCCACGAACTCGACCCCGGACTCCATGAGGTTCGAGATAAAGGCGATGTTGCAGCCGAGGCGATCCAGCTTGGCGATCACCAGGGTAGCGCGACCCCTTGCAACCTGAGTTGCGGGCAAGTAGCCGCTCCCTACAGCCTCGACCGCCTGCCCTATGGCAATTCCTCCAGCTTTGATGGATAATGAAGTAAGCGAAGCGTGGCCTGACCGTTCCGTCTCCGAAGCACAATTCAGGATTTGGGTAGCAGGGACCCTATGCCCTGCGTCGCGGCGTGTCGGCACCCTTGCGATACGCTGCTTGCCAGCCGAGGTGGCTGGCCATACCAGAGAGGAAGTACCATGCGCGAGATCATTACCCTTCAGTGCCCCGAGTGCAAGAACCGTAACTACTCCACGACGAAGAACAAGAAGACGACGACCGGCCGTCTGGAGTTCTCGAAGTTCTGCAACACGTGCCGCAAGCACACGGACCACAAAGAGACCAAGTAAGGCAGGGTCCAGGGGGTAGGGTGTAGGGTGTAGGGATTGCCCGAAAGCTGCCTCCGCCCAGCGCAAGTTGGGGGAGTAAGCTCAACGGTTAAACTGTCGGTCTCCAAAACCGAACTTCTCGGTTCGAATCCGAGCTCCCCCGCCATTCGCTTCAGTTCTTAAAAAGCGTCAAGACGGCGGGAACACTCCCCAAAGTTTAGGAACTTGAAACACGAAGGCAGATGCATTATGGCGAAAGCGATTGCAGTCACAGACGAGAGCCGGGCAAATACCGGGATCGACAACCTCAAGGCCACCCCTGCACGGCTGATTGACTTTCTGAAAGATGTCCGCAGTGAGATGCGCAAGGTCATCTGGCCGTCGCGTACCAACGTCCAGACCACCACGACCGTCGTCCTGATCACAGTCTTCATCTTCGCCGCATACTTCTGGCTGGTCGACAACATCATCGGCCGCGGCATTGAAGTGCTGCTGCACAAGCTTTCAACTCACTCGTAGAAATCAGCACCGGAATACACTGCAAGACGAAGACGCACCAAGAAGGCACAACGATGGCGGCAGAAGAGATAATCCCGGAAGTCCAGCCCGAAGAACACCTCGAGCCACCGGTAAACGAGAATTTCAAGTGGTACATCATCCACGCCTATTCCGGCTTTGAGCGGAAGGTCCGTGAGTCGCTCGAGAGCCGGATCCAGGCATTCGGCCTGCAGAACCGCATCGGCCGGATCATGATCCCCACCGAGCCCGTTACCGAGCTGCGCAACGGCAAGAAGTACACCATCGAGCGCGTCTTTCTGCCCGGCTATGTCCTGGTCGAAATGGAACTCGACAACGATCTCTGGCACGTAATCAAGAACACGCCCCGTGTGACCGGCTTTCTCGGAACCGGCGACAGCCCAGTTGCCCTTTCAGAGCAGGAAGTCAGCTCCATCATCTTCCGTTCCGACGTCTCGAAGGACAAGCCCGCGACCAAGATCAAGTTCGAGAAGGGCGAGCAGGTTCGCATTAACGAGGGACCATTTGCCAACTTCAACGGCGCGGTCGACGATGTCAACGAAGACAAGCAGACGCTCAAGGTCATGGTCAGCATCTTTGGCCGTTCAACCCCCGTCGAGATTGAGTTCTCGAAGGTCGACAAGATGATCGACGAGTAGTTCTCGTCCTCCAGCAAGAGTTTAGATTCACGGACGTCAAATAATTCAGCCGCAGGGTACAAGCCAGCCGCTCGAAAGCATAAGAGGAACACCGCAATGGCACCGAAGAAGATCACTGGATACGTAAAGCTTCAAATAACTGGCGGAAAGGCCACGCCGGCACCCCCGGTCGGCCCCGCTCTCGGACAAGCGCAGGTCAACATCATGGAGTTCTGCAAGCAGTTCAACGCTCGCACCGCAACGCCTGAGATGACCGGCATGACCATCCCCGTCGTCATCACCGTATACGCCGACCGCAGCTTCAGCTTCATCACCAAGACTCCACCCGCTGCAGTTCTCCTACTTAAGGCTGCCGGCATCCCAAAGGGCTCCGGCACCCCGAACAAGACCAAGCTCGGCAAGGTCACCGAAAAGCAGATTATCGCCATCGCGACCCAGAAGATGCCTGACCTGAACTCGACCACCGTCGAAGCCGCCGCCAAGAGCATCCGCGGCACGGCTCGCTCGATGGGCATCGAAGTCGTCGCCTAGTGGTTGTTTGTCATTCCTGAAGGGAATCTGCATTTCAGCCTCTATACCATTGGGTAAGCCAATAGGTATTAGTACTGATACATCAGAGTTGTGCACGAGGGCCGGATGGAACTATCGTTAGCGGGTCTGCCGTTTCCGATCATCGTTCGGCCCATTGTGCGTCTAACCGACGATGAATTGCAGCTCTTCTGCGAGTCAAACGACTTCATGCGGGTTGAGCTTGAGCCGAACGGAGATCTCACCGTGATGACAACTGCCGGTTCCGACTCGGGAAGCCTCAACGGTTATCTCACAATGCACATCGGTATTTGGTCTGAGGCAGATGGCCGAGACAGATTCTTCGATTCCAGCAGTGGCTTTATGCTTCCGGACGGATCGATGCGGAGCCCGGATTCAGCCTGGATCAGTTATGACCGCATTGCCGTCTTGAAGGCTTCTGAACGTCGCGGTTTCTGGCGCATCTGCCCCGAGTTCATTGTTGAACTCGTCTCCGAATCCTACTCCCGCAGCACCGTTGAAGATAAGATGCGTATGTGGATCGCTAACGGCGCACAACTCGCCTGGCTCATCGATCCATACAGCTGCGAGGCGATTGTCTATCGTCCCGGCAAGTCAGTTCAAGTTCTCGCAAAGCCGGAATACCTAACCGGCGAAGCTCCCGTCTCAGGTCTGCGTCTTCCAATGGACCGCTTTTTCGGCTGAAGTCCGGATACAGAGACTCCGTGTGCCCTATTATCGCGCCGCTGTCTCATGCGATGCGTGGGAACAACGAAGCTCACCCGAACAGCCTCTCCTGCACCACCGCTCCGACATTTGCCACCGGTCTTCGAGCTATCCCCACGTCCCGAGTCAACAGCGCATCGGATGACCTCGCCGCCAGCCCATGCTTTCGGCAAATCTTGGCCACCCGCTCCGCCAACTCACGCCTGTATGGCCCAGCTGCAAAATCATCCGTCGCAAATCGAGCAGCATAATCCTTTTTCAACTTCGGAAAATGCTCTTCCACAAATTTGAAGTATGTCGGCCTTGAACAGCCCTTCAAAAACAATGGTTGGGCCGCGAAGAAGCTTGCCCCCGCTTCCTTCGCCCTTGCAGCCATTGCGTCAATCGCCGCCTCCGAATCGGTGATCCCCGGCAGTAGCGGCGAGCACAGAATTCCCGCAGTCAGTCCCGCCGATCGCAGCTTTTTCACTGCCTCAAACCGCAGGTCCGGCCCTGGTGCTCTCGGCTCGAGCAACCTCGCCAGTTTGGCATCCGGAGTCGTGATCGTCGTGTGCACCACCAGCGTGTTCCGCTCTGCGATCTTTGTCAGCAAGTCGATGTCCCGCGTAATCAGCCCTGACTTGCTGATGATCCCCAGCCGGTACCCCGAATGCTTCGTAAACACCTCCAGAAGGCTCCGCGTAATCCGCGCACGCCGCTCGATCGGCTGATAAGGATCGGTTGCCGTCCCCAGCGCAATCTCCTCTGCCGGATCGATCTTCCTCAGTTCTTGTTCCAGCAGCCAGGCTGCATTCTGCTTCATAAAGATCAGCCGCTCAAATGCCTCCGGGCTCCGCAAGTCAACTCCTCCTTCAACTCTGTCCGCCTCACCGAACTCCGTCGCGCCCTCGCCAGTCGATTGTTTCGGAGCCATGAACTCATGCGTATACCGCGCATAACAATACCGACAGGCAAATTCACACCCTCGATATGGGTTGATCGAGTAAGCGAGCGAAAGCTGCCGCTTCGAAATTGACTTGTTCAGAATGCTCCTGACCTCCATCGCCCGAAACTCAATCAGATGCCCCTCGTCGGTCCGCTTCGCCTGCGCAGCCAGCCGTGCAATGCCAACCAAAGGGGACGGCTCTGAGTTCCAAATTGGGAAGAGTTCAGCACTGCTTATTTTCGCCATTCGTTCGCTCCATGCCCAGCGTAGTATCAAGCCTGGCACCGCGTCAATGGAGATATTTGATTCAGCTAGGATTTGCCACTACACGCTTATGGGGCGAACGAAAGGAGTAAGTGCCTAAATGGAATTCAGCTTGAAACTACTCCCACTTCCTGTCCGAATGCGCCTCTTCGCGCCGATGAACGATGAGACACTCCTGCGTTTCTGCGCCGCTAACGATGACTTGCGGATTGAGCGGGAAGCAGACGGGGAGATCCTGGTCATGGCACCCACAGGCTCTGACGGCGGAGCGACCGAGTTTGAGATCGGCGCACAGTTGTTCCTGTGGGCTCGCGCCGATGGTCGAGGAAAGATGTTCGGACCGAGCTCTGGCTTTAGATTGCCCGACACCTCCATGAAATCCCCAGACGCCTCCTGGATCAGCTATCCGCGCTGGAACCGCCTGACTCGGCGTCAGCAACAGGGTTTTGCACCAATCTGCCCTGAATTTGTCATAGAGGTACTTTCCAAAAGCGATAGCTTGTTGCGCCTGAAAGCCAAGATGAAGATGTGGATTGCAAATGGTGCAGAACTCGCATGGCTGATTGACCCCGAACGTGGCATGGTCGTGATGTATCGGCAGGGCCAATCGCCAGAAGTACACTATCAGCCGAGTTCGGTGAATGGATCTGGGCCGGTAACCGGTTTTGTTCTTGTACTGGACTAAGCAAGCGACTCTCTTGGGGCTCGGGAAATGAATATACTGTCGGCATGAGCTACGAGATTGTCGAGGCGCAACTTCCGGTTCGCCTCAAATTTGAGCGCCCTATGTCGGATGCTGACCTGCTCCGCTTCTGCGAGGCGAACGAAGATCTCCGAGTGGAGCGCGATGCAAATGGAGAGATTCTCGTGATGTCGCCGGCAAGCAGCAATACAAGCAAGATGAACATGCGCATAAGCCGCTACTTGGATGAATGGGCCGAAGTAGACGACCATGGAATCGGCTTCGACTCGAGTGGTGGATTTACGTTGCCGGATAACTCCATGCGCAGCCCGGATGCCGCGTGGATCTTGCGAAAACGATGGGATTGCCTCACGAAAGAACAGCAGTCCAGCTTTGCGCCTGTTTGTCCGAACTTTGTTATTGAACTTCGCTCCCCCAGCGACAAACTGCCAGAAGTCCAGAGCAAGATGCAGCAATGGATTTCGAATGGCACCGAGTTGGCATGGCTCATCGATCCTGAGCGGAGGGTTGTTGAGATATACCGCCCCGGCAATTCTGTAGAGCAGCTGGATGACCCAAGCTCGGTGCAGGGAAGTAGTCCCGTGGCAGGTTTTGAGCTGGTAATGGCGCGGATTTGGGACTGATGGACGGTCTGCAGCTCTGTTCGTCTTGACGCTGCGTAGCCTTTCGGGCATACTTACAAGAGTGTTTCTGCGCTCGCAGAGATCAGTCAGATACCACGCCCGGTAGCAGTAGTTCCGTGGGGTGGAAGACAGGAATAATATGACACAGAAGATCTCCAAAAACCTGGCAAAGGCGCGCGCGCTCGTTGAGCCCCGTCCATACAGCCTTGCAGACGCAGTTCCTCTTCTTCAAAAAGCTAAGTACGCGAAGTTCGATGAAACTGTGGACATCACGCTGCGCCTTGGAGTTGATCCCAAGCACGCCGACCAGATGGTTCGCGGGACCGTGGTTCTTCCCCATGGCCTTGGCAAGACGAAAATTGTTGCTGTCATCGCATCGGGCGACAAGGTGAAGGATGCAGAAGCTGCTGGTGCAGACTTCTTCGGCGGTGAAGAGCTTGTCGAGAAGATCCAGAAAGAAGGCTGGACCGCATTCGACGCCCTTATTGCCACGCCGGATATGATGCGTTCAGTCGGACGCCTCGGTAAGGTCCTTGGACCCCGCGGCCTCATGCCCAATCCGAAGACCGGCACCGTCACTACCGATGTTGCTTCGGCGATCAAGGAAATCAAGGCTGGTAAAGTCGAGTTCCGCACCGACAAGACCGCTCTCGTACATGTCCCGGTTGGTAAGCTTTCGTTCGATCCGCAAAAGCTGGTTGACAACGCGACGACCGTCATCTCGAGTGTACTGAAAGCCAAGCCATCTGCAGCCAAAGGTAAGTACATCAAGGGAATTACGCTTAGCTCGACGATGGGCCCCGGCATCACGCTCGACAGCGGCATCGCTGATGCAGCCGGACGCGCATAACCGTCCCGACCACGACTTAGCCGCGATAGCGGTGTACAAATTTCAGCCATCAGCCTGATTACAAACCATCGGCGTTGGCAGCAAAAGGCTAGGACTCTTATGGCATTGACCAGGGCACAGAAGACAGACAAGGTAGGCAAGCTGGCAGGCGAACTCGCCGGCTCCACCTCTGCAATCATCGGAACGTTCAAGGCACTTACCGCCGACAAGGACTTCGACCTTCGCAAGACGGTTCGAGCCGCCGGAGGTTCCTACCACGTCGTCAAGAACAAGCTTGCCGCTCGCGCCAGCGAAGGGACCAAGATCGAAGCCGCCCTGAAGGGGCTCAAGGGTGTTTCGTCCGTTGCCTACACCTCCGGCGATCCTGTCGCTCTCGCAAAGGCGCTATCGACCTGGGTCAAGGACAATTCGGAGTTCACCTTCAAGCTCGGCATTGTCGATGGCAAGGTCATCACCGTTGAGGAGATCAAGGACCTCGCAAGTCTTCCCGGCAAGGAAGAGCTCTTCTCGAAGCTCCTCTTCCTCATCCAGTCTCCCGCGCAGCGTCTGGCTACGGTCATCAACGCGACCGGCCGCGACCTTGCAGTCGTGCTTGGCCAGGGTGTCGAGAAGGAAAAATTTGCGGGAGCAGCCGAGGCAGCACCTGCGGCTGGGGCCTCTCCTGAGCCAGCCACCGAAACCGCTGCTGCTCCGTCCGAAGTAGCTGTTGTGTCTGAAATGGCCGCTCCCGCAGAGGGTGGTGCTCTTATCGCCGAAGCGCATGCCGAGGAAGCTCCTACGCCCGCTGAGCAGATTGCCGAGCACCCGGCGTCGGAAGCAGATCCCGTCGCCGAGACAGAACCAGCGCAGCCTGAAAATGGGACCGCATCGCAGGCTGGCGAAGCTGCGACTACTGAACCCGCCGAGGGATAGGTGTTCATTCCAAACAAGTTTTGCCCCATCTTGCAGGTGCGCTTGTCTGGGCGCAACGGAAACCTGAAAAGATGCGGGCGGCCGAAGTAAAAGATTCGCTTCGGAAAGCAGTCAGCACCAAAAGTTAAGTTTGATATCGGAGATAACATGGCAGACATGCAGCAGTTGGAAGATCAGATCGTAAGCCTTAGCCTCCTCGAGGCCTCGGCTCTTGTGAAGAAGCTCGAAGAGCGTCTTGGCGTTTCAGCAGCAGCAGCGGTCGCAGCCCCAGCAGCGGGCGGCGGCGCGGCAGCAGCAGCTCCGGTCGAAGAGAAGACCGAGTTCACCGTGATCCTCAAGGATGCCGGCGCGAACAAGATCAGCACCATCAAAGCGGTACGCGAAGTGACTGCCCTCGGGTTGAAGGAAGCCAAGGACCTAGTCGATGGAGCTCCCAAGCCCCTGAAGGAAAACATCTCGAAGGATGATGCAGCTGCCATCGCGAAGAAATTTGAAGGCATCGCAACCGTCGAAATCAAGTAAATTCCCTATAGCTTGCAGTCCCGGGCAGAACGCGCTATTCTCTCTATTGGAGATGTCGCTCTGTCCGGGCGCGGCTGTTTGATCGGCGACCTCCACGTATTAGCTCTACGAAACCTTGAACGCTTTCTGCTTGATCTTTGATTCTTGCTTTTGTCTCCAAACTTAGATCTGAAGTACTCCGGCCTATCCTGCGACGTCAGGCTATGAGGTCGGCCACTGTATGCCCCTGCGGCGGGTGCACACGGTGATACAGGCAAGCCTCTGGCTCCTCTGCGGGCAAGGGTGAAAGCATTACGATCAACAGCTTAGAAACAGTGCACAAGTCGGTAAATGCGCTCCGTGGACGCTTTGTCCCCGTGGGCGCTTTTGCCGTCTTCTCTGCACGTTTCCCAATCTCTGGTCAGATTCCCTTATCGGCCGCACACACTACTTGTTATGGGTCATAACAGTCAAGGCAGTAAGCAAAGATAGAACCGGTTCCAGTGAGCAAGACGCACAAGTTTATCGACAAAGCAGGAATTCCCCGGGTATAGCGAGCCGGATGACATATTTTGCGCAGGGATCTCGCCGCAGCGAGGGCGTCGCGATCCGATTTTGAAGCGCAGTCAGAAGTAAACCCCGGAGGGCCGCGCAAGCGGCTTCCCTCCACCTACTAAGACCGGCAGGCAAATAGATTGTTGCCGCGGCCCTTAGAAGGCCTCGATCTACAGAATCAGTAGTCCAGAACCAGGGAGAGAGCATGTCCGAAATGCGCGCGATCCGCAGCCGTCTCGATTTTTCCAAGATTCCAACCTCCATCCAGATTCCAAACCTGATTGAAGTCCAGCGCCGTAGCTACGAGCGTTTTCTGCTCATGGACAAGCTCCCCCAGGAGCGCGACGATAACGGCCTACAGTCAGTCTTTACCTCCGTTTTTCCCATTACCGACTTCCGTAATGTCTCTGAACTTGAGTTCGTCGATTACTCTATCGGCAACTGGGAGTGCAAGTGCGGCTACTTGAAGGGCCTTAACCACCTTCGCACCGCATGCTCCAACTGTGGACACATGGTCATTACAGATCCATTCCACCCTGGCGATGTTCTCTGCAACTTCTGCGGAACCTATAACAAAAACACTCCCGACTTCTGCACCAAGTGTGGCGATCCGGTCGGCCTGCAGCTGAAGTACGACCAGGCCGAGTGCGAAGAGCGCGGCATGACCTACTCTGCTCCACTGAAGGTCACTATCCGTCTCAAGATCTACGACAAGGACCCCGAGACCGGTGTCAAGAGTCTCCGCGACATGAAGGAGCAGGAAGTCTTCTTCGGCGACATCCCCCTCATGTCCCAGAACGGCACCTTCATCGTCAATGGAACTGAGCGTGTCATCGTCTCGCAACTCCACCGCTCACCCGGCGTCTTCTTCGAGACCGCCAACAACCGCACCTACTTCCTCGGCAAGATCATTCCCTACCGCGGCAGCTGGGTGGAGTTTGAGTATGACCAGAAGAACACCTTGTACGTCCGCATCGACCGTAAGCGCAAGTTCCTGGGCACCATCTTCCTGCGCGCTCTTGGCTTGCGTACGGATGAGGAGATCCTGAAGACCTTCTACACCGTCGACACCGTCAACGTGAAGGAAGGCAAGCTCGGCTGGGTCGTTGCCGCTGACGACAAGTTGACCAACCTTATCGGCACCCGTCCTGCAACCGCCGTTACTTCCAAGGGTGAAGAGATCGCTGTTGCCACCCGCAAGATTGGCGCCAGCTCGCTCAAGAACCTCCGCTCGCACAAGGTCGAATCCGTCGAAGTTGAGACCAGCGAGTTTGATGGCGCGATGACTGCCTCAGACGTGGTCGATCTCACCACTGGCGAGTTGCTCTACGAAGCCAACCAGGAACTCACCGCCGACAAGCTGCACAAGATCATCCAGTCTGGCGTTACCAGCTTTGAGATCTTCTTCCCCGAGCGCGACGACGTCGGCAACATTATCTCGAACACCCTTCGTCGGGATTCTGTCCGCAAGCCCGAAGAAGCCCTGATCGAGATCTACCGCAAGTTGCGTCCAGGCGACCCACCGACGCTCGACACCGCAACCGCGCTTTTCGAAGGCATGTTCTTCGACGCCCGCAAGTACGACTTCTCGCGCGTTGGCCGTCTCAAATTCAACATCAAGCTGTATGAAAATCAAGACCCCAGCGGGCTCGATAAGCGCACGCTCACGCCTGAAGACTTCTACGGCACCATCCGCTATCTCCTCAAGCTGCGCAAGAACATCGGCAACGTTGACGACATCGACCACCTTGGTAACCGTCGCGTCCGCGCCGTCGGCGAGCTGATGGAGAACCAGTTCCGCATCGGTCTCGTCCGTATGGAACGCGCCATCAAGGAAAAGATGTCCGTCTATCAGGAGATGTCGACGGCCATGCCGCACGACCTCATCAACGCTAAGCCAGTGATGGCCGCCATCCGCGAGTTCTTCGGTTCCTCGCAGCTTTCGCAGTTCATGGACCAGACCAACCCGCTCTCGGAGATCACGCACAAGCGTCGCCTCTCCGCGCTTGGGCCCGGTGGTCTGTCGCGTGAGCGCGCCGGCTTTGAAGTCCGCGACGTGCATCCCACCCACTACGGTCGCATCTGCCCGATAGAGACGCCGGAAGGTCCGAACATCGGCCTCATCTCTTCTCTCTCGTGCTTTGCGCGAATCAACGAATACGGCTTCATCGAGTCGCCCTACCGTCGCGTCAAGGACGGTATCGTGCTCGATTACGTTGCCGTAGCCAACGCCGGTGAGAGCGGTCTTCGTCAAGGCGACTATCTCGAAATCTCCGATGCGAAGAAGCAGAACGAAGCCCTCAAGTCCTCTGGCAAGCGCACCATGGACATTGAGCCCTTCAGCTTCTATCTCTCCGCGTGGGAAGAGGATCGCCACACCATCGCCCAGGCCAACATCGAGCTGGACGCCAACCTGCACATTGTTCAGGACATCGTTGATGCTCGCCGTCAAGGCAACTTCGTCCTCGTCTCGAAGTCCGATGTGGACTACGTCGACGTCTCTCCGAAGCAGCTTGTCTCGGTCGCCGCATCGCTCGTACCGTTCCTCGAACATGACGACGCGAACCGCGCCCTCATGGGTGCGAACATGCAGCGGCAGTCGGTTCCTCTGCTTGTCGCGGAAGCTCCGTTTGTCGGTACCGGGATGGAGGGTGTCACCGCCCGCGACTCCGGCGCCGTCATCCTGGCCAAACGCAACGGCATCGTGGATTCGGTCGACTCCGAACGCATCATCGTGCGCGTCGAGGGCGAGCACCACCCTACGCAGCTCTCGCGTGAAGTTGGTTCGGACATCTACCAGCTCACCAAGTTCAAGCGCTCCAACCAGAACACCTGCATCAACCAGAAGCCGATCGTCCGCAAGGGCGACCGCGTCATCAAGGGTCAGGTCATCGCGGATGGTCCTTGCACCGAACAGGGTGAGCTCGGCCTCGGCCGGAACGTCCTGGTCGCCTTCATGCCATGGCGCGGTTACAACTTCGAGGACGCCATCCTTATCTCGGAAAAGCTGGTCCGCGAGGACTACTACACCTCGATCCACATCGAAGAGTTCGAGATCGAAGCCCGCGACACCAAGCTTGGGCCGGAAGAGATCACGCGCGATATCCCCAACGTCTCGGAGCACGCCCTGCGTGATCTTGACGAATCGGGAATCATCCGCATCGGTGCCAAGATTGGCCACAATGACATTCTCGTCGGCAAGGTAACGCCGAAGGGCGAAACCCAGCTCACGCCCGAAGAGAAATTGCTTCGCGCCATCTTCGGCGAGAAGGCCGGCGATGTTCGCGACGCCTCGCTCACCTGCCCTCCCGGCATCGAAGGCACTGTTGTCGACGTTCGCATCTTCTCCCGCAAGGGTCAGGAGAAGGACGAGCGCGCCAAGCAGATCGAGCAGGAGATGGTCGAAAAGCTCGAGCGCAATCTCGCCGACGAAATCCGCATTCTCACCGACGAGCGTCTGAAGCGCCTTGAAGCGATTCTGGGCACCAAGGAAGTTCTTGCCGACCTTCACGATGAGCGCACCAACAAGCGTCTCCTCAACAAGGGCGACATCCTCGACCGCGACACCATCGAGCTCATCTCCACCCGTAACCTCAAGCGCATCCGCTACGCCGACAAGGATCCCCGCGTCAACGAGCAGATCGATGAGATCGAAGAGATGACCTCGCGTCAGATCGATGTTCTCCGCAAGATCACCAA
>CAHJWN010000115.1 GCA_903642265.1 Acidobacteriaceae bacterium
ACGGACTCGGTGGCGGAGTAGTCGCTGGGTTCGCCGGTGGGGAGGCGCGGGCTGATGAGGCGGTAGAGGCTGCCCTGCTGGACGGTCTGGCGGACGGTTTTGTAGGCGGCGATGAGGTCTTTGGCGGTGGCGAAGTCGGCATCGGACCACTTGTTGAGATTGGAGCCGACGCCGAGGCCGCCCTGCATGGAGACGAGGAAGCGGTAGGCGGTGGAGGTGACGCCGACAGGACGCCAGTTGGGGGAGTCGGTGACCCAGGCGGTCATGACCTGCGGGGTGTAGGCGTAGGAGAAGCCGTTCTGGATGCTGAGGCGGTCGAAGGGGTCGGTGTTGTCGGAGGGCCAGACCTCGTCGGTGAAGCCGAGGATGCCGAGATCAACACGTCCGCCGCCGGAGGAGCAGGACTGGATTTCAACTTTCGGGTGCTTGGCGCGGAGCTCGGCAAGGATGCTGTAGAGGTTGCGGATGTACTCGACGTAGACGGTCTTCTGCTTGTCAGAATCAGGGCCGAGTTCGGGCCAGCCGGGTTCGGACCACTGGCGGTTGTAGTCCCACTTGAGGAAGGCGATGTCGTTGTCGGAGAGAAGCTTGTCGAGGAAGCCGAAGACGTAGGCGCGGACGTCCTTGCGGGCGAGGTTGAGCATGAGCTGGTTGCGGCCTTCGGAGCGCGGGCGGCCGGTCATGTTGAGGATCCAGTCGGGGTGGGCGCGGTATAGGTCGGAGTTGGGGTTGACCATCTCGGGCTCGACCCAGAGGCCGAAGTCCATGTTGAGGGCGTGGACCTTGTCGATGAGCGGCTTGAGGCCGTTGGGAAACTTTGTCTTGTTCACGTACCAGTCGCCGAGGCCGAGGTGGTCGGAGGAGCGCTGGCCGAACCAGCCGTCGTCCATGATGAAGCGTTCTACGCCGATGCTGGCGGCTTTCTGGGCAAGGGCAACCTGGCCGGGCTCGTCGACAGCCATCTCGGTGGCTTCCCAGGAGTTATAGATGACGGGGCGGGGCTTCGGCGTGGGGCGCTGCGGGAGAATGTTGGCGATCTGGAAGCGGTGGAAGATGCGGGAGGCTTCGCCCATGCCATGGCCGGAGTAGCCGGCGTAGAAGACGGGAGTGGAGAGGTTCTGGCCGGGGGCGAGCGGGTAGGCGAAGTCGAAGGGGTTGTAACCGCCGGTGACGCGGATGTCGTGGACCTGGTTGCGCTCGACGTTGATGCGCCAGGAGCCAGACCAGGCGAGAGCGCCGAACCAGACTTCGCCGGACTCTTCGTCGGGATTGGGGGTGGAGCTGCCAGGGGCGAGGCGGGAGATGGCGAACCACGGATTGTTCTGCTGGCCGGTGCTGCCGCGGCGGGATTCGAGGACGGTGGTGCCGTCGGCGATCTTCTGCTGGGTGAGCTGCATCTCGGCGGCCCATCTTCCACTGAGATAGCTCAGGGTGTAGTCGGTGCCGTGGGGGAGGTTCCAGGTGGCGGAGGCGGCTTGCTCGATGGTGAGCGGGGATTTTGTTTTGTTGGTGATGACGGAGCTGCGGCCGATGACGCCGGTGGCGGGGTCGACGGTGTAGATGAGGTCAACGAAGACGTCGCGGGAGATGTCTTTGGTGGTGATGGTGAGCTTGGCGGGCTCGATCTTGTGGGAGACGTAGTGGAGGACGAGATCGCGATTGCCGTCGGGGAAGGTGATCTTGAGGTCGGGCTCGGTGAAGTTGAGGCCGCCCCAGGCGCGGAACTCGTAGGGGGTGATGGTGGTGGGTGTCTCCATGCCGGAGAGTGCGCGGGGCTCGGCGGGGGTGGGGATGGGGTCGGCGGGTGCGAGTGGAGCTCCCCAGTAGATTGCCTGGAGCTCGCCGGCCGCGTTGACGCCCATGGCGTAGGTGACGGCGGGGGTGTCGATGCGGAAGACGTGGGTGGCGGCGGCGTAGTGGATGGCTTCCTGGGCAAGGAGGGAGAGTGGCGCGAGGAGAGCGGCGGCTACGGCGGCAGCGAGGGTCAGGTGCTTCGGCATAATTTGGCTTTCCTATAGCGAAGACTTTGTACGGTGGGACTCAGACAGCGTCGTGGGATCGGTAGAGGCGACGGATGCAATCGCTTACATGACCGAATGTGTGGCTTAGGAAGGTATACACCGGGGACAGTGGAGTTTGCCACCATGGTGGTGAATAGGTGCGGCCTGGAGGCGGCTCGTGGCTGGAGAGAGTAGAGGCAGCTGCGGGATTGAGAAGCACGGCAGGACCTGCTATGTAAGGCAGCGATGGACCAGGGCAACAACCGGCCTTCAGTAAGCGTGGTCGTGCGGGACCAAAGCCGCTGTATTCAAGTTGAAAAGGGAGTGCGTCGAATTTGTAGATTCAGGGTTAGAGACTGAATGGCGAAACTTGTTGTACTAGCTATTATGTACCAGGAAGAAGTTCCAATCAGCGCACGTGGTTACCGCACAGACCACTGACCACGCTGGCGATAGACTTGGCAAAAGTTTCATCTCGAGTTCAAACGATCCCTCCAGCGACCTTACCAAGTAACTTATATTGAGCGATTTAGTACCCAATGACGATCTGAAAAACTGCACTGGAAGTTGAAAGATTCCTTGCAGATGGAATCTAATTCAGAGACGAGCAATGTTGCTTGAGGGATGAGCCAAGTTGCTCAAGACCGTTATTACACCGCTCAGAGTCCGAAGGTGACCGTTTTGGCAACCATAGCAATACCAGAGATCACAGTGCAGAACACGGCAGCATTGGAAGAGAAGCCAGGATCGGAAGAGATGGTGGCGACACTGTCAGAAGAAATTTACGCTATACCGCCTACGAGAGGACAGGAACGCTTCTGGTCACTTGACCAGATGATTCCGGGGAATCCTGCGCTCAACATGCCTTTGATGTGGAAGTGTACCGGTCCGCTGGATCGGGAGCTGCTGCGTGAGGCGTTTGATCGTGTGGTGGAACGGCATGAATCGCTAAGAACGACTTTTGAGCTGGTAGATGGCCAGTTGATGCAGATCATCGGAGCACCCTGGACGGTGCCGATTCCTATCGAGAATTTGGAAGGGATTCCCAATGCGGAGTTCTCTCCGCAAGCTCAACAGATTACGAACGAGCACGCTGCGTTTCGAATGAATCTGCGGACCGGACCGCTGCTTGTGGTTAGGCTTTTGCGGTTCAGTCCTGCCAATCACATGCTGCTGGTCACGTTGCACCACATCATCTGTGATGGTGTTTCGACGGGGGTTCTGCTGCGAGACGTGACCGCAATGTACCAGGCGCTGCTGGAACGTAGACCACCCATACTTCCTGACCTGCCTCTGCAGTTTGGAGACTTTGCGGTCTGGCAGCAAGAGTGGCGGAAGACGCCAGCGTATGTGGAGTCACTGGAGTTCTGGCGTACATCGCTAGGCACAAACTTCAGCCGCCTGGAACTGCGACGCGACGTGGTCGAAGCTGCCACGTCGCCTCGCCAGAGTGGAGAGCAGGCGGGCGATATTGAAACCTTTCTGCTGGGTGCAAACCTGGTGGAAGGGGTGACGGAGTTTTGTAGACGGAACTTCATCACCAGTAATGTGTTTTTCTTCAGCATCTTTGCGGTGTGGCTTAGCCGCGTCAGCGGTCAGCGGGACCTCCTGATCGGTTCACCAAGTGCAAACCGGATGCTACAGACGGAAGATCTTGTAGGGATGTTCATGAACATCCAGGCGATGCGCGTGAAGGTTGAAGAAAATGACACCTTCAAGATGCTGGCGAATAAAGTCCAGAATTGGACGGTGCAGGCGTACGAGAACCAAAATCTGCCATTCGAAGATCTGATCTACGACCAAAGCTTTATGTCGGGGCCAAGCTCGTTTGAGTTGCCGGTCTTCTTCCTGTATCAGAAATCGTTCATGGTGACGCACCAGATAGGCGATCTGAAGATTGAGCCATTGCGATCGATGAGTCCGGGAGCGGCCTTTGAGATCATGTTCGCTGTTGTCGACCGCGTCGGGGAAGGGCCTCGGCTGCAGCTTGAATTCAATCCGCTGAAGTTCAGCAGCGAGACCATCAAGTTATACCTCGCGCAATACGTTGCGTTGGTTGAATCCTGTCTGCTCGAACCAGATGCCCTTCTTACGACGATCGACCGCGCCAAGACTGTCGATCGTCCGGATCCCCAGGTAAGCAGTCCGGGCCCCCAGGTAAGCAGTCTGAGAGCCCAGGAGATTGCAGAGCGTCGAACTTACGCTGACCCGATTGAATTCCAACTAGTGGAACTATGGCAGGCGACCCTGGGCATTCCATTTATCAGCGTGGATGATGGGTTCTTTTCGCTGGGTGTAAGTTCTCTGTCGGCGCTGCGGCTTATTACAAAGATAAACCGGGTTTATTCGACAAACCTGGGGCTGGCAAGCCTCTTTTCGGCTTCTACGATCCGAGCCATAGCAGTGCTGGTTCGAGAGCGTCTTTCGCCGAACATGCATTCCTCGCTGGTCCCGGTCCAGCCGCTTGGAACGAAGCCACCCTTGTTTGTGGTACATGGTGTACGCGGGAACGTGCTGAGCTTTTATGGACTGGTGACGCATCTCGGCAAGGACCAGCCGCTTTACGGAATACAGGCCCAGGCGCTGGTGGAAGGCGAACCTGCCTTGTTACGGCTGGAGGACATGGCCAGTTATTACATTGCCGAGATGCGCAAGCTACAGCCTGAGGGTCCATACAACCTGCTTGGATATTCGTTTGGCGGGATCGTCGCGATGGAGATGGCCCAACAGTTAAGGGCCGCCGGCCAGACGGTCGGACTGCTTGGCATGCTGGACTCTAAGTCCCCCGATTATATGAAGGCTTTGCTGCGGATGCGGTCTGCTCCAAGCAAGAGCGAACTCGATGAGCAGCAGCCGCAAGGCAAGTTGACGCAAATGAGCCGGTCCGAGAAGACCGAGCAGCTGTTAGACAGGATACGGATGCGGCTGATCCGACTTTCCTGCCAGATTGCCACGGCCATCGGGGTACGGAAGATTCCATCCTTCATGAAGGATCCGTGGAGCATCAACTATGTCGCAAATGCTAACTACAAGCCCCGGGTTTATGAAGGAAGAATGACGTTGTTCCGGGCTGCGCGGCAGAGGATGCCGAATGCTTCTGCGGACCTGGACTGGGGACGTTTCTTTACCGGAGGCGTCGACGTGAGAGTGCTTCCTGGGACGCATGAGACCTTATGGTCTGAGCAGAATGTTGGTGCGTTTGCGGCCAGTCTTGCGGATAGCTTGCAGGTTGGTGAAGCCAGCGAGTAAGTCTTGGGGCAGGAATCAAAGATGATGGCCGGTGGGTTCATGCTGCAAGAGGGTGGTTTCTCCCAACTTGGTGCGAGGGTTGAGGGATGATACGGTCTCGGCCGCGATCGACCCGCGCCGCGAACGCTTACCCCTTTCCGAGGAGTAGAAGACCTTCCAGCAGGCGTTACATTCCCAAGGAAAGCGATGCAGTCTAGTCATGAGGACCTGCTGGAAGAAACCTCTCCGTTCCGTTCGCGTCGTTCGATCGGACCCGCACTTCGTGCAGCAAGGAGAAGGCATCGTTCTGGTCTTTCGGAGCAGTGATCGCTCGATGGATTCGAGGTACAAGACCCGTTATCGCATAGATGCGTGGGCTTTGCTGGTGTACGAAGCGATGAGTTTGCATAGCAGTACCGTTATGGCATTGAGTTTGCGGATGCGTCCGGCTCATCGCGTCGGGCTGGCTGTGCGGACGCCACGATGCTGCAGTGAGAGTCGTGCTACAGTTTGACTCGACCAGTGTGCTCCGGGAGACGGAGCGATGAGATTCGGTTGCTGGTCAAGGCTCAAATACGATGCGCAGGTTTGTGATCTGGGCTGTCGTTCTATCCGCTGCACTGGCGGCGTGCGGAGTCCTGCTGGTCTGGGTGAAGACTGAGCGGAGCTTGCGACGAAGCAGGGTTGAGACTGCGAGTGCGTCGAAGATTGAGTTTGAAGCAGGGGAGTTTCGCAGGGTCGAGACGGCGTTTGCGGAGTTAGAGGCTCCAAGCGCATATACAGTGGCGGCGAAGTTTCACGGGAAGACTGTGCTTGCAGGGCCGGGTGGGCTGACGTTCGAGGCTGCCGATGGTGGAGTTGCGCGTCAGTTGCGGACAGGCGTCGAGTTGCCGGCTGCACCGATTACGGGGCTGGCTATGGCTGTGATGCGCGGCGATGCGCGGCCGCGTTTGATCGTGGCGACCCGGGGCGAGGGGCTGCTGTTTCTGGACGATGCGGATGGCGGTCCGGTTCGGCAGATGCGCACGCTCGACGCGGGGCTGCGGGATGTAACGGCGGTGGCGGTGTTGACTTCGGGCGAGTTGCTCATTGGAACGCGGGCGAAAGGGCTCTTGCGCTACGACGGGAGAACGCTCGAGTACTTCAGCCCATTGATGATGAATGTGCCGGTGACTGCGATTGCGGTGGATGGGGCGGAGTTCTGGGTGGGGACCCGGGACCGCGGAGTGTTCCACTGGCATGCGGGGGAGATGGATAGCTTTGGGCAAGATTCGGGTTTGCCGGATGTCGAGGTGGAGTCAATCGCGGTGGGCGGCGGGCGGGCGTTTGTCGGAACGCCGCTCGGGGTGGCGGAGTTCGACGAAGGCAGGCCAGCAAGAGTGCTGGTGAAGGGGTTCTTTGCGCATACGGTAGCGATCGATGGCGAGCAGCTGCTGGCGGGTTCGATTGACGAGGGGATCCTGTCGGTGCCGGTGCATGATGAGCCGAAGGGACGTAGAGCCATCAGGGGCGTGGCGGCGGTTGCGGTGAAAGCCGAGTCGTTTGTTCGAATGGGCGAAGATCTATTTGCCGTAACGGCTGCCGGCTTGAGGAGACATGAGCGGGGAGGTGGCTGGGCTGCGATGCCACACGATGGCGCGGCGCAGGAGTTGACGCTGGCAGACAGGAATGTCTCCGCATTGAGCTTTGGGCCTGACGGAAAGTTGTGGGTGGGGTACTTCGACCATGGGCTCGATCTTGTAAATCTGGCGACGTACACGGTGCGGCATGTAGAGGACGACCATGTGTTCTGCGTTAATCGCATTGTGGAGGATACGGGGCGTGGGGCGATGGATGTTGCGACGGCGAATGGGTTGGCGCTGTTCGATGCGGATGGGCGCGAGCGGCAGGTGATGATGCGGCGAGACGGGTTGATTGCGGACCAGGTGACGGACGTTGCGTTCACGCGGAGTGGGACGGTGCTGGCGACCCCGGCAGGGATGACGTTTATCGATGCGGGTGGCGTGTCGAGTCTGTATGGTTTCCAGGGGCTGGTGAATAACCATGTGTATGCGCTGGCATCTGATGCGGCGAGCGGAACGCTGCTGGCAGGAACGCTGGGCGGAATCTCGGTGCTGGGGAATACGGGGGTGCTGCGGGATGCGACGGTGCGAAGGAGCTTGACCACGAAGAACTCGGGACTGAAGCAGAACTGGGTTACGGCCATCGTTGCTGTGCCTGTCGCAGACGGTGCAGGAATGCAACGGTGGTTCGTGGGGACATATGGTGGGGGCGTGGTGGAGCTTGGGGCGGATGGGCAGTTTGCCTCCATGGATGGGGCCATCGCTGGAGAGAGGCCAGCAATTGTCATCAATCCGAATGCGATGCTGGTGACCGAGCGGCATGTGTTTGCGGGATCGCTGGCAGATGGATTGTTTGTGTACGACAGGACGAGCAGAAGGTGGTCGCAGATCAAGGCGGGGCTGCCGTCGTTGAATGTGACGGCGATGGCTGCGCATGAGGGCGAGCTTTACGTGGGGACGGAGAACGGCGTGGTGCGTGTTGCCGAGGCGAGGCTTGCGCCATGAGGCTGCTGGTTCTTTCGATGTTGCTATTGAGTCAGGTTGCGTGGGGCGATTCAGGCGTGTTGCTACCGCGCGATAAAGACCATCCGGATGCGGCGGTTTTGTCGTTGCAGGAGATGTCGGTGAGGGTGACGATCGACAATGGCGATGCGCGGGTTTCGATCACGCAGATCTTTGCGAACCATACGAAGAACATCGAGGAAGGAACCTATGTGTTCGCGCTGCCGGCGGGGAGCACGGTGTCGGACTTCGCGACGTGGGATGGACCGGTACGAATTCCGGCGGTGATCCTGGAGCGGAAGCGTGCGGAGGAGGTGTACGACGAGGCGCGGATGCAGGCGATTGATCCGGGACTGCTCGAAGCAGGCGATAAGGACAGCGATGATGCAAAGGCAGCATCGACATTTACGGCGAAGATTGTGCCGATCCCGGCGTACGGAACGAAGCGGGTGGAGATTGAATATCACCAGAGGCTGGAGACGAATGCGTTGCAGCAGGCGTTCACGCTGCCGCTGCAACCGACAAGTTATGTGAAGCAGAGTGCGGCGAAGTTTCGGCTGAATTTGGAGATTTCGTCGGATGAACCGCTGCAGGGGTTTGCCTTGAGTTCGAAGGCGTATCCGCTGAAGGTGACGAAGCAGGATGCGCATGCGGTTGTGGCGAGCTTTGAGGGCAACAACGTTTCTTTCGATGAGAACTTTACGGCGGGATGGGGGCTTGATCCGGCGGCGACGGACAAGCTGACGGTGACGACGTTTCGGAATCCGCGGCATGCTCTGCCGGGGGTGGGTGAGAAGGCTCCGAAGAAGCAGATGGAGGAGCCGGGGTTCTTTCTGGCGCAGACGATTGTGGGTGAGCCGAAGGCAATTATGGCGGCACGGTCAGGTTCGCCGCGCAATGTTGTTGTGCTGTTCGATACTTCACTGTCCATGCAGTGGGACAAGCTGGAGCGGAGTTACGCAGCATTGGAGAAGGTGCTGCTGTCGTTGACTCCGGGGGACCACTTCAACGTGGTGCTCTTCAACCAGGATGTGACGATTTTTCAGCCGCAGCCTGTGGTTGCGGATGCGGCGAAGGTGCAGGAGGCGCTGGCGTTTGTGAAGACAAGCCGGCTGCGGGGCGGGACTGACCTTGGGAAGGCGTTGACTGCGGGACTGGCACAGGTGGCAGCGTTCACGCAGGCGGCGCCGCCGGAGTCGAGCCTGGTGGTGCTGACGGATGGGGGCTCGGACCGTGGGGCGACGGTGATAGGCAGGAAGATTGCGGCCGAGTATGCGAAGGAATGGAAGCAGTCGACGCAGAAGCCGAGGACACATGTGTTTGCGGTGGGTGACGATGCGAACCTGCCGTTGTTGAAGCAGATTGCGGAGAGCTCAGGGGAAGAGGGCGGGGGCGTGTTGGAGTCGGTGCTTTCGACGGAGCCGATTGAGCCGAAGCTGTCGCTGTTTCTGTTGCACATTGTGACGCGGCCGGTTGCGGGGTTGAGCTTCGACATAGAGCCAAGGGCGGCGGTGAAGACGATCTATCCGCTGGGTGGTGCGCCGTATGCTGGGTCAGTCGCGGCCTGGGTCGGGGACTATGCGGTGCCGGCGAAGGATGTGACTTTTGCGTTGAGTACAGGCGCGAAGATGCGGGTAGAGTTGCCGGCTGAAGCGCTGGGGCATCCGCAGTTACCGAGGCTGTGGGCGCAGGCCCGGGTGAATGCGCTGCTGGATCAGATTGCGCGGGATGGCGAGACGCGGGAGGCGGTGAACGAGATCATCGCGCTATCGCGGAAGTACAAGTTTGTGACGCCGTATACGTCGTTTCTTGCGGCCCCGAGATCGTTGCTGAGGCCGAGGATTATTCGCCCGGGTGATCCTGTGCTGCGGGTGCATACGGATCCGTCGATCACGTCGGTGATTGCGCTTTTTCCCTTTGGGTTGACGAAGAGCCTGCGGCACCTGGGTTCAGAAGATAAGGTTGCGGGTCGATCGAACAAGGAGAATGCGGACCGGTTGTGGGAGACGCGGTTTCTTGCGCCGACCGATATGCAGGATGGGACGTATACGGTCCGGCTGCTCTTGCGGGATGCGGGGGGAAGGACGTACTCCGAGGCGAAGACGTTTGTGATCGCATCGACTGCGCCTACGGTGAAGATTGCGATGGACCGGACGAGATACAGGCGCGGTGAGTTGATGCTGGTGAAGGCGGGTGCAACGGCGACGACGCGGACACTGACGGCGCGGCTGGAGGGTGCTCCCGCGCTTGACCTGCGATGGAACCCGGCGGCAGGAGCGAGCACAGGGCAGATGCGGGTCCCGGAGACGCTGGCGCCAGGGGTATATACGCTGTCGGTGACGGCGGAGGACGTGGCGCACAACATGGGATCGCAGGAGGTGCAGGTTGAGATCGTTCCGTAAGGGCCTCTTAGTCTGCACTGCTCTGGGTGTGTGCGGGTGTGTGTTCGAAGCGAAGGCAGGGCTCCCTGCATGGGTGCAGACGGTAGCGGGCGGGTCGGCGATTGAGGCCGCCTTGTTTCGGGTGATGGACGTGCCTGGGCTGAGCGTGTTGTATCCCCGACCACCGGCGGAGGCTGTGCCGGCGCTGAATGAGATGGTGCGGAAAACGCCTGCAGATGCGCAGCTCTATGTGCTGAAGGCGCATGCAGAAGAGGAGGCGCTTGATTTTGCGGGGGCGGAAAAAGACTGGAAGCTGGCTGTCGGGCATGCGCAGGATGTAGCGGTGGCAGAGACGCAGTTGGCGGATTTTTATCATCGGCGATTGCTGGCGAAGGAAGAGATCGATGCGCTGCTTAGGGCTGCCCGCGTCGCTTCGCCGGCGAGCGAACGGTTTCAGTCGGCGGAGAAGCAGCAGGCGTGGAAGAGCTTCGAGCGGGTGCTGGATGTGGTGAAGGACGAAGCGCTGCCGGATGACGTTTCGGTCGAGACGTATAAGGCGTGGGTCGGGCGGTACCCTTCGGAGCCCACGGTGCGGGCGGCGTTTGTGAACCTCCTGCTTGAGCAAAAGAGGTTTGATGAGGCGAAGGGGGCGATCGCGGCGTACATAAGCGCGTTTCCGAAGGACGAGGTGTTTCCGGTCCAGGCGCAGGCGGCGCTCGCGTACAAGCAGGGATCGACGGCCGAGGCACTCTCGTTATACGACCGAAGCTACCAGCCATTGTGGCCGCAGGAGTTGATCAAGAGCTACTACGGGTTGCTGGTCGAGACGCATGGTGTGCGACGCGCGCTGGCCGCACAGCAGGCAAAGTCGGTGAGTGATCCGAGTGAGTACGCGGCGGCGGCGCGAGTGTTTGAGATTGAGTTGCAGCAGGGCAGGAGTGATGCGGCAACGAGAACGCTGGCGGAGTATCGGCTGGCAAAAGATGCGAAGAAGCTGGCGTGGAGTGCGGACGAGCTGTACACGTTTGCGGTGTTGCTGGATCGGGCCGGGATGTTTGCGGATGCGGCGCGGTACTACTTTGCATTGGCGGGAACGGATGGCAAGCTGGCGGGGAACGCGGAGACTCCGCAGCAGGTGGGGATGGCTTCGCTCGTGCGCATACTGCTGAGCCAGCCAGATCAGGCGATCAATCTTGGTGCGGGAAATCTTGCGATGTACAAAGACGTGGCGACGATTGACCAGGGGCCGGGATACTGGAACGGAATCCTGTCGCTGTGGTTGAACTCGGATGATCCGGCGGCCGCGTTTCGCGATGAGGAGCAGCGCGCTGTGCCTTACTTTCACCGGGCAAAGGCGGCGGAGTTGCTCGCGGTCATGGACCAGCGCTTTCCGAGTGCGGGTGAAGGGCCGGAGCTGCATGCGGCGCTGATTCAGGCCTATGTAACCTATGGCGACGATGCGGCGGTGCTGAAGGAGGGAACGAGTTTCAGGGCGAAGTATCCCGATGCGCCGCAGCGCGTTCCGATTGCGTTGACGATGGCGGATGCGTACGAGCGGAAGCTGGATACCGCTGCGGAGTTTGCCCTGTACGAGGGCCTGCTGACGGAGCTTGCGGCGAAGTCGATGGGTATGCCGCTGACGGCGGCGGGTGCCGGAGCTCCGGTGGCGAAGGTGGCTGCGCCAGTACGGCAGGAAGAGGATGGCGAGAGCGGCGGTGTGGCTGAGGATGCGAGTCCAAAGCCGGTTGAGGTGGCGTTGCCGGTGGGTGCGTTGCCGGTTGGCGC
>CAHJWN010000116.1 GCA_903642265.1 Acidobacteriaceae bacterium
TGCGCTCCCAGCGGGAGACACACGAGGTAAGTGTCTATCAAAAGGTTATTCGAAGGTTAGCCTGCATGTTTCGTGGCCCGGTAGCTCCGCTGGCCAGCCCGAAACCTGGATCGCCGACGGAAGTATTGAAGCCGGTAAATCGGTGCCTGTTCAGCACGTCGAAGAACTCCATGCGGAACACCGCCTGCAGTCGTTCTGTGCCCAATGGAATCTTCTTCGAAACGTTTGCATCCTCGTTTAGCGTTGCAAGCTCACGCAAGGCAAGCGCACGCGGTGCATCGCCAAAGGTAAAGTTAGGAGCTATCGTGAAAGCAGCAGCGTTCAGTCTGCGACTCTGGCCATACACAAACTTGCCGTTCAGAGCGTTCTGGTTCACCCCCGGCACTACGTTAGGCCGGCTGCATCCGCCGCAAAGATTGCCAGCGAAAATACCCGAGTCCCAGTTAGGAGATCTGACCGAGAGCGGCGTGCCACTCTGGTAAGTCTGCACAGCTGCAATCTGCCATCCGCCTGCCAGTACATTGACCACGCGGTTCTGATTGAAAAGCGGCTTGCCCCGCCCAACCGGTAGTTCGTAGGTATAGCTGAAGACAGCACGCTGTGGCGTATCGAACGCGCTCACAGACTTCTCAACCCGCAGGTTGTATGTATTCAGCGCACCCGAGTTTCCGTTGCCCTCCCACTCCGCCTGTTCTGGATATTCGGAATCAGCATTCGTGATGTTCTTCGACCAGCTGTAGTTCGCAAGCAGCGTCAGCCCATACGAAAGCCGCTTGGTCACCTGCACCTGCAGCGCGTGGAAGGTATAGTCGCCGAATGGATCCGACATCGTAGCCGAGTCCACGTTGAAGTTGGAGTACTGGGGATAGGGCCGAAGTGCCTGCGCCACCGTCCCGTTGAATCCTACGAACGGTGCAGCAACCACAGGCTGTCCCGCGCACACCGGGTTTGCGGCCTGGTCGGCTATGTTCACCTCAAGACACTCTCCACGAGCCTGGTCCGCTGGATTGCCCTGGTTAGGATCGTGCAGGAAAGCCTGCAGATGGTCGCCATGCGCTCCAACGTATCCCATGTCCAGTAGAAACTTGCCTGGTAGCTGTTGTTGAATATCGAACGTCCAGTTTTGAATCGTTCCCGGACGCGCAACCTTCGACAGGATCGCAGTGGGAGTCGTGCCGTTCTGAGCCGTAGGATTTATGAAGGGCGGTTGGTTGCCAGGATACTGCGTGATCTGCGAGAGGACTGCGTTGGGAGTCTGCGGGCTTGGAGACGAGGGATACGTATAGTTTCCCGCGAATCCCTGGCTGTCGTTCTCCGCAAATCCACCCACACTTAGATTAGCGAAGTAGATGCCGTAAGCCGCACGTACAACGGTGTTCGGATTAACCGCATACGCCAGGCCAAGGCGCGGCCCGATCGACTTCTTGAAAGTCGTCTGCGGCGTGCTCTGGCCAGTTCTTCCCGGCCCGCTACCCGCGAACGCATACGCACCAGGCAAGTTACCCGCACCCGGGTTCGGAATGCTCGCGTCAAAGTAAGACAGTTGATCGTGCGCCTCCACTGTGGGCAGCGTTATCTCGTACCGAAGCCCAAGGTTCAGGGTCAGTTTGCGATTCACCTTCCAGTCATCCGTCACAAATCCAGCCATATACTTCGAGCGCCAGCCCAGCGTCTCGGGTAGCGCAATAAACGCATTCGACGTCGCGCCCAGGAAGAAGCTCGCATAACCGAACCCGGAGTTGGTGTCCGTTGGTGTGCTCGTAGGCCCAGTACCGAAGTTGAACTGACCCGAAGTGCCAGTCAGTACGCGAATGTTGAACTGACCTGGCCGATACTGCCCGCCAAAGCGGAAGCTATGCCGTCCACGTTGCCACGTAAGCTGTTCGTCCACCTGACTCGCGTTGTCGGCAAACTCGTTCGCCCCGTCGCTTGGAACATTGGTTCCATTGGGATAGTTGTAGTTGAAGATCGGGAAGACCTCGTCGCCAACGCCCTTCAAGCCCAGCTTGTTCGGCCAGTCTCCTCCACGCCCACCGATACCGCTATCCTCCTGACGGAACCGACGCGTGAAGCCATAATTCAGGTGGTTTAAGAGATTTGAGCTGATCACATAATCGAATGAAAGCCGCACATAGTGGGTCTGCTGATTAGTCGCACTCGTCTCTAGTGGACCAAGACTCGACAGCACTTCATTCGGTCGGGAATCATAATCAAAACTTCCAGCGATCTTCACCTTGCTGCCGATGTTCTGGTCGATCTTCACCTCCCAAAGATTCGCCGAAACCGGATTCCTTGAAGTCACAACCGTATTGAAATAAGGATTGGTTCCTGTTGAAAGCGGCAGCACCGCAGACGCAGCCTTGAAGACAGGATCTTCAAGCGAAGGATCAATAATGTTCCCCGGAAACGGCGTGCACGCCTTGCCCTGGTTCACTCCCGTGCAGGTCCGATAGTCGTAAATGATGTGCGCCGGAAAGTTCTGGCCATTGACCGTCGTCGGCGTCAGCAGTGAAGAGAAATCGCCGTTAGCCATCGCAGTTGTCGGAGCAGAGTACAGGCCAACACCGCCTGTGTCGAAGCGGAAACCTTCGTAGTTGAATAGAAAGAAAGTCTTGTCGCGACCGTTGTAAAGCTTCGGAATCACAACCGGGCCGGAAACGATTGCGCCAAAGTCGTTTTGTGTATCGATCGGTCGCGATGTGCCGTTGTAGTTACTCACCCAGTTATTCGCATCAAGATCACGATTCTTAAGCAGGTCATAAACCGCTCCATGAATCTGATTGGTGCCCGACTTGGTAACAAGATTCACCAGTCCGCCGCTGGCCTTGCCATACTCCGCATTGAACGTGTTGCTTTCCACCTTGAACTCAGCAACCGCTTCAACACTTATGCCGTAGTTCTGCTGCATATTCGCCGAGATCAAGTTCAGGTTCGAGCCATCCAGGATCACCTGCACCCCGTCCTGCTGACCGCCGTTGATCTTGAATCCGCCAGACGGAGGTGAGGTCGGCGAGTTCGTCACATTGCCGGCATAGCCCGGTGTCAGTGTCACGAACTGCAACGGATCGCGGACCGTGCCGCCGAACGACAATGGAAGATCCTCAAGCAGCTTGGGCGATATGGACGTGCCGACGTCTGATGTCTCAGTCTGCAACAACGACGCATCCGAGTTGACCGTAACCACCTCATTCGTCGCGCCCACATCCAGCATGGCATTGACTGTAGCTGTCACACCCACAGCGATCGTTACTCCATCCTGACTGTATTGCTTGAAGTTGGGTGAGGTCACGGTCACGTTGTAAACGCCCGGAGCGACATCGGAAAATGTATAAATACCCTGGTCGCTGGTTACAGACTTATAAATGGTTCCCGAGTTCTTCTCGGTTAGGACCACATCTGCTTTCTTCACCGCGGCGCCACTTGAGTCAGTAGCAATGCCTGTCAGCTTTCCCGAAGACTGGGCCACTAGTGCGGTCGGGTGCAGCATAATTGCCAGCACAAAGAAGAGCGACATGGCGATGCAGACTTTTTGTTTAAAATGGATGACAGTGTTCACTGGCTTATTCCTCTTACAACGATTGATGTGGTGCCGTTGATTACTTCGTTGGGATATCGGAGATGCTACGGAGCTACTCCTTGGATAAGTAAAGGATCGAGCGATTGCGGAAGCTTGACGCTGATCTCACTAGCCTGGGAGAGCGCTGAACGGGTTAGCCAGATAGAGAGCAGTTGGACAATAGCAACTACAGGCAGTGCATACTTCAGAGCCGCAATATCAGAGACAAAATATGCCAGTGCAATGAATAGTCCGCACCCCGTAAGTCGTCCCAGGAACAACGCGAATTCACAGTTGAATATGTACGCATACTGGTTCCTTCCCTCAATCCGGGAGACGATATCGATGATCAGCATCTGAATGGGAAAGTAAGCAATATCAAGCAGCGGCTTGGCCAGCAGCAGACAAGCCATAAAGCTAAGTACCCCCACCGCACTGAAGAGCGCGGCGTTGATGAACGTTCCAATCGTGAACAGCACCAGCCCGACTGTAAACACCAGCAGCCGATGCTTCGGCTTAGCCGTCCGCCCAACTGCGTAGAGCACGATCGCGGAGATCACGCCACCCGCTGCTTGGATCGTTCCCAGCGCGCCTTCCTGGCCAACGAGTTTCATGATCAGCATCGCTGGTGCAGTCACGAAGTATCCTTGGGCCAGCCCTTTCAGAACCGACAGCGAAAGTAGCTTGTACCAGAGGCGATGAAATGTGAAGTAGATGAACCGTGTATGCGGCGGGTTAGGGAAGCTTCCACGATGAACGATGATCGAAGCGATGATCGTCAGTCCGCAGACCCCGAACGCCACCAGCCGATAGGCATGGTTTACCTCGCCGCCAAACCATCCCCTGCGCGCCGTAACCTCGATAAACCAGCCGATCACCACGGGAACGCCCACAGAGGTTCCCGTATACACGAACTGCTCCAGTCCGTAGTAGTAGTTGCGGTTATCGTTCGTCGTCGTTGAAAGCGTAAGGAAGCCGCGGTTCGCCCAAAAGAATCCGGTTGAAATTCCCATCATGAAGCCCGAGCTCGCGATGTCGAATGGACTGATCACGTTCGATGACATCATCACCAGCATCGAGGCACCGCTCAACAGCATTCCAAGCGAGTACAGCCGGTACACGCTCATCCGGCCAAGCAGGTAGCCGTTGATCAAGAATGCCAGCGGCGTGGCTGCATAGATGGCCAGTTGGTAGATCACGACCTTCGAAACCTCGTTCGAGTTCCGCATGACATACGCCGCCACAAAGATCTCGATCACCGGCAAAACCAGCGCGTACACCATGTTGGTGAGTAGCAGTATCCTCATGTCCCGCGAGCAGGATGTAAAGAGGCCGTACTCTTTGCGCAGCCAGTTCATCTGGCCTCCGCAGCAGCTTCCGATAGCGACGCTAGAATCTCGGCGATCGAGAACTTCGCCGCACAGATCACAAGATCGGAGGCACCGTAGTAGATGGTCAGCTCGTCTCCCTTGCGCAGATGCCCGTTCGTAAAGATCACCTCGCCGAAGAAGCCAGTCGTCTCGTAAGGCTCGGTGGGCTCCATGATCGGCCGCTCAGAGCGCGCGAGCACCTTCCACGGCTCGTCCAGGTCGAGCAGCAACGCGCCCAGGCAGTATCGATTGTGTTTCGTGGCTCCGTGGTAGACCTCGAGCCATCCTTGTTCGGTGCGAACCGGTGCCGCTCCCGCCCCGACTCGTGCCCCGTCCCACATTCCAGGGCGCGTCCGCGCAATACACCTGTGATTTCCCCAGTGCAGCAGGTCAGGCGACTCCGCAATCCATATGTAGTTGCCGCCCAGCTCCGGGCTGCTTGGCCGATGCAGCGCATAATACAGACCGTCGATCTGCTCTTCGAAGATCGCGCAATCCTTGTTATGCGGCGGCAGGATCATCCCGTGATCCTGGATCGCCGACCAGTCCGACGTCGTCTTCAAGCCCACGCCAACGCCGTTCAGCGAAACCGCCGTATACGTCAAGCAGTACTGCGATTCGATCTGGCTCACGCGACAGTCTTCAATCCCAAATGTCTCAAGCGCTCCCTTTCCGAGAATGGGCGAAGTTCCCTCCGGTTGGGTGAAGTGAATTCCGTCCGTTGAGGAGACCAGCCGAAGATGCGACATAGTCGTCAGGTAATCCCGTCCGTCGTAACGCACAATCCGCGGATCGGCCAGGTCAAGCGCCGGATCGGCGTTATCAAACTCCAGAATCGAGATCTTGCCATCCTCTGTCAGTACCGGAAAAGACGTCCGCCCGGCGGTCTGCACCGGCCGCTCCGCCACCCGCAGCAAAAGCCATAGCTTCTCTCGATACGTGAACACCCCGGGGTTGAGTAGGCACGTGACCTCCATGCCCGGAGTACTCGGAACGATGTCGGTCGGGGAAAGGATCGGGTTTTGTTTGAACCGTCGAGCTAGATCTGACATGGACACCCCGGCCTTTTGAATCAACTCGGAACTATGCCTTCCGCCGCGCACGGCGTTCAGGCCACAAGAAAGAGGAAGGTGAATTCTGGAGAATATTCATCCCATAGGTGGAGACATGCAAAGGTATTCACTGAAACAATCCAGCTAAAGCATTGTTAGTCACATGTTTTACCGGCCAAATCTGAAAGATTGACCCGGCTTCGCCGACAACCGGGCCACCTTACTGGGATCTCCATGCAGCAATTCCAGGCGTGACATCCGCCCCACGTTCAGGTCTATGTCCGCTGTGATACGATTGCGCCCGATAGCCATCTTGCTTTGCGGAGCGTCGGATCGCAGGACCGTAGGGGGCCACCTTTGTTGTTACAAACTAAAACAGCCCACAAAGAGGCCGTTCTCGACGAACTGGAACAAGATGAACGCTGGCAGTTGATTGAAAGGATCCTGGCCACCGGGCCGTTTCAAAAGTCCGTGCGCCTGCCTGACCTGCTGCGGTACATGGCCGAGCGGTCACTCCACGGCCACCCTGAGGACCTTACCGAGCACCGCATCGGCAGCGCCGTCTTTGGCAAGCCTGCCAGCTACAGCCCCACCGAAGATAGTTCCGTTCGGGTACACGTCCGCCAACTCCGCCTCAAGCTGCACGAATACTTCGACTCCGAAGGCCGCAACTCCGAGATCATCGTTGAGATTCCCAAAGGCGCTTACACCCCTGTCTTCCGCACCGTGAAGGCCGAGAAGCCCGTTATCCTCCAGCCGGTCATAGTTCCCGCGCCTGCAAAAACGCCGTTCTGGAAGTCTTATTTAGTTCCCTGGGCAGTCGCCGCAACGATGACACTCATCGCGCTCTTCTTCTGGCAACGCTCCAGCGCCTCTGTCGCTGCCACGACACACGCGCCCTGGCCGCTCTCAGAAGTGATGGATCAGGATCAAATCACCCATGCCGTTGTTGCCGATAGCAATTACGGCATGATGCGCATCCTCAGCGAGAAATCGGGATCGCTCGAGCAATACTTAAGCCCGCAATATCCCGGCAACTTCGTCGCACCGCAGTTGACCCCCGGCGAGAGCCGAATGGTCAATTATCTTTCGGGCTCTTCGCTCACCTCGTACGCCGATGCCGTCGTCGTCAACGCGCTCTCCGGCATGTCCGGAGGCTTTCACGACCACATCACCGTCCGGTCGGCGCGAGACCTGCGACTCCGCGATATGCAGGATGGCAACTACATCCTCGTCGGCAGCCCATCTTCAAATCCCTGGGTCTCGCTCTACGAAGGCCGCCTGAACTTCGTTGAGAGCGAAGGCGTGGCCGGCCAGAGCATGAAGTTCTTTCAGAATAAACAAGCCGCTTCCGGAGAGCAGCCCACCTATCGAGGCCTTGAATTTACCGGCACCAGCGGCGTCGACTACGCAACCATCTCCCTCCTGCCCACCCAGAGCGGAAATGGAAACGTCCTGATCCTTCAAGGTCTCCAGCAGGAGGGAACCGAAGCTGCCGGTCTGCTGCTCGCCGACCCCAAAGGTCGCAGCCGTCTCGAAAAAGCCCTCGGCGTCTCAGGCGATACCACGAAGCCCATCTACTTCGAAGCCCTCATCAAGGCAACCGCCGTCGGTGGAGCACCGGATACTACCGAGATCGTTGCCACCCGAATCATCAAGCTCTGATTCGGACGTCCGCGAGGATCACGCAGGGTTGTAATCCACAGCCAGATCGTCGAAGTGAACTACACCCTTCTTCAACGTTCTCTTGCTTCCAGCCGGAATAACAATGAGCACCCGCGCCTGCCCGCTCTCAAGAATAATAGGCACCGACCCCGCTACTCCACGGGCGATAATACCGTGAATCGTAAGGTCATAGATGTCCGCCTTCTTCGCACCAATCGCCACCGATACACTTCGCTTCTCACCCAGCGGGTTGTAGAGAAGAAAGCTCGAATAACTCTTCGCCGCAAGAAAGTCGGTTTTCGATAAATCGATCTGCGGAATCTGCTTCTCATCGGTCGGCAGCACCATCTGCCCAAGCCACATCGCGTATGCCCCGCCATAAACAGAGCGATGGCTGTCATAGTCGCCCGCCGCGTAAGGGCTCTGACCGTGCAGCGTTTTGTCCAACCGTTCATAAGGAAACGCCGCCGGAAGCTCAGGCCGGCTCTGGTTCTCTTTCGGCAGATAATCCGAGTAGAAGTACCGCAGATTGGCCAGCGTATTCAGCGCATATCGCGCAACGTCATTGGCATACTCCGGCCTGTAACGCAGCGTCGGCAGCACATACGGCAACACAACCATCGACTCCATCGAATAAACCTGGTCAGGCGGTTCAGTCGAAAATCCCGACATCAACCCGTTCACTTCTTTCCCGCCCCACGTGCCCGTGTGCATCAGCGCGATGCGCGGGTCGAGTACAAACCCCAGTGCCTTATGAAAGTCGACCGAGGAATCTGTAGTGGACAAGCGTGCCGCCGCAAGGCATCCCATTGCGCCACTCGGCACCTCGTACCAGGGGTTCTTCGAGAAGCCCTGGTAATGCGTGAACGCCGTGTGTGCTTCACCCAAGAAATTCTCCTCGCCAAAGAACTCATAGCCAAACAGCATCAGGTACGCATACCCCGCAATGCAATCGGGCTGCCGGTAAATGTCTTTCAACGTAAAAGCCTTGTGCTTCTTGAAGTCGTAGCCCTGGTCGTTGAAGTCGTACTTGATCTCCTTCGCGAGATCGATCAACCGCTCCAGGCTCCGCCGCAGCTTGCCCGTCCAGCGAGTGTCCTTGGCCAGCGAACTCCTCAGTATCCCCGCCACCAGTGCGTTGATGTTCATCAGGTACCAGTACTCGCACAGCGACGCGCCCACGCCATCCAGAAAGATGCCGTACTCCTCGCTGAAATATCCCTCAAGCGACGGCAGAATCCCACTCACATCATCATCGCGAAGAATCTTGCCCAGCAGGATAGGCCCAAACGTTGTCAGACCGCCGTCCGTCTTTCCTTCCAGCGCGGAGACGAAACCAGGCTTGCCATCCGGCCGCTGAATCAGCACCTTGTTCGCCGCGTTTCCGATGAACGCGTCGAAGGAGTCCGCAATCGATCGCCACGGCAGCGGGTCTTCCAGTGGTCGCGCTGGCAGCCCGTCATTAATTGGCTTGTACCCTTGACCCGATGCCATGCCCGCGAAAACCAGTGCCGAAGTCTGCGGCAGAACGCACGCCGTTGCCAGTGCGGCAGATTGATATACGAAACTTCTTCGGTTCATGTTCTTCATAACGTCCGGTGCAAAGCAGAGTTGGAGTGATGCAGGTTAGAGACTCTCCCTCCCGGCACGCAATCGGCAAGGGCTAAACCGAAGTATCAATGTGAATCACTCCACCCGAACGCGAAATTACCTGCATACTTCGCTGCAAACTGCTAAGTGGCCGTTCGTGCCCAGCCCGCATTCGCCACGATCCCCTGTCCTTCCTTTATAGTGACAAGTCGATCCACCGGCACAGCCTTGAAGCTCTCGTGCAGGCCACTTGGCCAGCGCACCGCAATCTCCGCAAAAATCTCCGCCCCCAAACCGAAGTGCAGGCGTGGATCGTTAGCCGAGAGATAGCTCGACTGACTCAGCACCTCCTTCACCTGCGTCTTCATCCCATACCTGACGACGACCCGCGCACCGATCGCGCTTCGATTCGACTTAGTCCCCACCAGTTTAACTTTCACCCAATGGTTCTTCTGAAGAACGTCATTGCGCAGTAGCGATGGCACCTCATTCTGGTTCATGATCAGGATGTCCAGGTCGCCATCATTATCGAAGTCCCCAAACGCACACCCTCTGCTCGAATGACGCGCGCTGATCCCCGGCCCCGCCAGTTCCTGCAACTCTTCAAACATCCCATTGCCAAGATTCCGAAAGACGATCCGCGGCCCTTTATCTGGAAACTGGGGCAGCGTCTTTTCGACCTCGGGGTACACGCTCCCGCCCACAATAAACAAATCCGGGTAGCCATCGTTATCCAGGTCCTCAATACCTGCTCCCCAGCAGACATACTTCGTCTCCACCGCAAGCCGCGCTCTCATCGTCACATCGTCGAAGTTCGCCTTCCCATCGTTGTGGAACAGGCCGTTCGCATCGTTTTCGAAGTGTGTCTTCAACACATCGAGGCTGCCGTCAAGATCGTAGTCTCCCACCCCGATCCCCATTCCCGCCTGCTCATTCCCGTCTCCGCTGATTGCCAGCCCGCGCGACATGCCCTCCTCACGGAAAGTGCCATCGTGGTTATTCAGAAATAGGAGGCTCGGTGTCGAGTCGCACGCTACATAAATATCCGGCCATCCATCGTTATCGAAGTCCGCAGACACCACCGTCAGCCCGTAAGAATCCTTGAACCCGGAGATCCCCGCCTCTTTGCTCACATCGGTAAACGTGCCATCCCCATTATTGCGATAGAGCGAGTGTGTCCCCGGCGTCAGCCCGCGCGGCCCACAGTTCACCGGCACACCGTGAAAATTGCACGTCGGATTCTGCGACGGCTTGGGCACCGTCTTGAAGTCGAACTTCACGTAGTTTGAAACAAATAAATCAAGATACCCATCCAGGTTGTAATCCAGAAAACTACAGCCGGTACCGAACCGCGCTGTCGCATTCAGTAGCCCCGCCGCCTTCGTCGCATCGGTAAACGTCCCGTCGCCATTATTGCGATACAGACGATTCTGCCCGTAATAAGTGCAGAAGAGATCTTCATGTCCATCGTTGTTGTAATCCCCGACACACACCCCGTACGCCCACCCGATATCCCGCAACCCCGCCTTGTCCGTAACATCGGTAAACGTCCCGTCGCGATTGTTGTGGTACAGCCGGTTCGTCGCTCCCACCGGTGGTCCATCGAGCCGTGTCCCGCTCAGCACAAAGATGTCCATCCAGCCATCGTTGTCGTAATCGAAGAAGGCGCATCCGCTGCCTATCGCCTCGATGATGTACTCCTTGTGGTCCACCCCGCCGCTCACCACCGGCAGAATCAGCCCAGCCTCTTTTGCCACATCGACGAAGCGCGAAAACGGCCGTCCTGAAGGTGCGACTACCGGTTGAGGCTTTACAACGTGCGACGCCACCCCGGATTGCTGGGCCAGCACACCATTGGCAGAAACAGACAGGAGACTTGATACAAAGGCCCTTCGCGTCATGCTCATGCAGCGATTATCCATGTCGGGTCACAGGTTGGCCAAGAGGTGCGCGAAAGCCTAATCCATTCGTGGCCTGACCGATCTTTTGTACCAGTTGAATTGTTAGTGTAGCGCACCGATTTCTGAGTTCAGATCGATGCTCGAT
>CAHJWN010000117.1 GCA_903642265.1 Acidobacteriaceae bacterium
GCGTACGCGCGACAGTCGCGGCGGTCGGGATATCTCTTCGGTTTGGCAAGGCAGAGCTGGTGGAAGAAGCACCTGGCCTTCCCCTTGAGGGCGGGAGAACGGCAGATGATGCCATTGGCCTTGATGTGGCGGCAGAGAGGTTTTCGCATGGCTTCTCCGTGGGTGACTTGACGTACCCCTACCCACCCCCCTTCCGGGACTCCGGAGGTAAGTGGCTGAGGAGTCAGCGGTTTGACTTAGGAGGAGCGGTGCAAAGGTACCGTTTTACAAGTCACGGCTAAATTCCTGATTCTGCAGAGTCGAGCACCTGTTGCGAACTCGAGATGAAGTTCGGTTAATTTTTTAGTAGCAGCAGGTAGGCAGGGTGCTCTGGGCAAATAATATTATCGCGTAAGTGGTTCTTTTTGTTGTGGTTGCGTGAGGAACCAGAGGTCGGCGAGCTTGACAGATGGAGCGAGGAACGACCGCAGCTGACCGGCTCTTCAGCTACTCTCAAAGAGCGATGCCTGCCTTCTGCGATGTAGCCCTGCCCGTTCCGCTTGATCAGACCTTCACCTACGCAGTCCACGGGGCGGTCCCGGTTATTGGAGCGCGTGTGCTGGTTCCGTTCAGCGGCCAACGCCTGATGGGAGTGGTCACTCGCCTGCACGATGATCCGCTTCCGAGCGGGATCGAGACCAAGGCTGTCCAGCAGGTGCTTGATGACTCGGCGATCCTCAACGATGAGCTGATGCGGCTGGCTGCCTGGATCGCTCAGTATTATGTCGCTCCGCTCGGCGAGGTGCTGCGCGGGATGCTCCCGCTCGCCGCCGAAGTGAAGCGCCATTTTGTCTACCGTATTGCCGAGCAGGGGCGGAAGGTGCTGTACCAGGGGGCGGAGAAAGGGTCGTCACGGCGCTCGCGGCTCACCGCCGAGGACCAGAACCGCGAATACGCTGTCCTGAACTATCTCGAAGATGGGGCGATCGCTAAAGCTTCCGCGCTCCGCTCCGCAACGCAGGCCAACAAGAGCCTCCTCGACGGCATGATAAGGAAAAAGTGGTTGACTCGCGAAGCCGTTGCCGAAGAACGTAACGCGCGCCGGACGGAGCGCATCGCTGTGCTGGTTCCGGAGACCCGCCTGCCGAAGTTGAACGAAAACCAGACAAACCTTCTGGCCGAGATAGCTGCTCTCGGCGGTCGGATGCGGGTGGCCGACATACGCCAACTGGCTGTTCCGGAGTCGACGCTTGGCACGCTGGTCAAAAGGAACCTGGTCCTCATCGAAGATGTCCCCGAAGACTTCTTTCTTTCGGGGAACCAGCCGGTGGGCAAGCTTCACACGCACGAGCATCCGTTGAATGAAGCTCAACTTGAAGCATTAAGTAGCATCGTCATCTCTATCAATCAAGGCGGCTTCCGACCGCACCTGCTGTACGGCATTACAGGTTCCGGAAAAACTGCTGTTTACTTTGCGGCGATGCAGCGAATTCTGGATGCCGGCAAATCGTCGCTTTTGCTAGTCCCGGAGATCGGCTTGACGCCGGCGATGTCAGGCCAGATGTACGCCGCATTTGGCGATGCAGTGGCCCTGCTGCACTCACAACTGGCGCCGGATGAGCGTGCTGAGCAGTGGCATCGAATTCGGCGCGGAGAGGCAAGGATTGTGGTCGGCACCCGTTCGGCTATCTTCGCGCCAATGCAGAACGTCGGCTTGATCATTGTGGACGAGGAGCACGACAGCAGCTACAAACAGGAGGAGACGCCGCGATACCATGGGCGGGACGTGGCCGTGATGCGGGCCAAGTTACTGGGCATTCCGGTGGTGCTCGGCTCTGCGACGCCGTCGCTTGAATCCTGGTCGAACGCCGAAAAAGGACGATATGGTTTGATCGAGATGCGGCGGCGTGTCGCCGACCGCCCGCTGCCATCGGTAGAGCTGGTGGACATGCGGACGGAGTTCCAGCAGACCGGACAGGAACAGATATTCTCTCGCCGATTGATTGAGGAGACGCAGTCAACGATTGATCGTGGCGAACAGGCGATTATCCTGCTGAACCGGCGCGGCTATTCTTTCGTGGTGATGTGCCGCAGCTGTGGCGACAAGATCCAGTGTGAAAACTGCGCTATCTCAATGACATTCCACAAGCACGTAGATGGCGACGTGAGCATCGCCCAGCCCGGAGAACGGTTGCAATGCCATTACTGCGGCTTTCGGCGAAGTGTTCCAAAGACCTGCCCAACCTGCCAAAGCGAGCACCTCTATTACCTGGGTGCGGGCTCGCAGCAGGGAGAAGAGCGGCTCCAGGAACTCTTTCCCAACGCACGAATCGGGCGGATGGATCGGGATACGGTGCGGGGAAGGATGGACATGGAGCGCCTGCTCGCCCGCCTGCATGCCGGTGAGATCAACCTGCTGGTCGGGACACAGATGATCGCGAAGGGGCACGATATTCACGGCGTGACGCTGGTTGGTGTAGTGGGTGCGGACTTCGCGCTGGGCCTGCCGGATTTTCGAGCGGCGGAGCGAACATTCCAGTTGCTGACACAGGTTTCGGGGAGAGCGGGACGCGGGAATTTGCCGGGGAAGGTGCTGATACAGACCTACCATCCGGACCATTATGCGATCCAGTTTGCGGCGACACACGACTATCCGGGGTTTGTTGCGAAGGAGCTCCAGTACCGCCGCTGGATGCACTATCCCCCGTTTGCGGTGCTGGCAAATGTGATCGTGCAGAGTCAAAAGCTTGAAGAGGCAAGCGCATGGGCAGCCACGCTGGGAAAGTGGTTCCAAACGACAACGCTCGATAAGATAAGAGTGCTTGGACCTGCGGCTGCGCCGATCTCGCGGCTGAAACGTATCTATCGGTTTCATTTTGTTCTTAAGGCTGAACAACGCAATGCACTTAGCAGAACGCTGCGAGCAATGCTCAGCGTTGCCGACCAGCATGAGATTCCGCGCCGCAACGTTATCGTCGATGTAGACGCAGTGCATTTGATGTGAATCTCCGTTACGTCGGCTAGGATAGAAATTGATGACATGGGCTCGTCAATTCGCCGCGATTATCCTCCTTCTAAGCCCGATTACGCTTACGGGGCAGCAGCATGAAAGCCGCACGACGTGGCACCAGTCAACGGAGGACGAGTTGAAGGCGGTGATCCCGACGCGCGCACCGGTCATTTCGGAGCGGATCGAGACTGAGGACCGCACGGCCTCTGGCGTGACTGACAACAAGGGACATATTGTGGCCGGAGTTTTGCTGATCACGGCAGGCTACTCGGCTAATGGAAAGTACTCCTACTTCCTCCTGGCGCAAGCCCCCATAAGGATTACCAACAAGGTGCTTCCATCGGGAAACTACCTGATTGGCTGGACGCGCAGCGAAAATGAACTCTTCGTGACGATCTCGGACGCGACCACGGGCAAGGCGGAGCTGGAAGTGACGGCCACTCGCAATCCGGAGATCCACCGCGTGGAGTCTTTTCACATCTCCCCGCCGAGCGCACTCTCGATGATCCAGCTTGGACGCTTCAGCTTTCCGTACACATTGCCGTAAGGGGAGAGAGCAAAAAAACGCCCCCATGTGGGGGCGGGGAGAGCTCTACCTTTGCTCATTCAGAGTAGGGCACTTCCGCTGCTTTAGGTTCATCCTGCTGGTTGAACATCACTCCACCCTTCGACGTAGATCCGGCAGAGTAGCTTGCTAGATCTGCTTGACCAGGCATTTAGCCATGATGCTCGAATGCATGCGTTCGCGAACTTCGGTTGAAAGTTCGTAGAGCTCATGATCCTTGTAAATCTCGATTGTCTGACGCGTCGTGTTGACCACAACCTCGCAGTGGCTGCACTCGCAAAGGTGGGCGCGAACCTCTTCGACGAACTGGGGTTCAACCTGCCCATCGAAATAGTCGGTCATCTTGCTGAGAAAATCTGTGCAGGTCACTAGGCTGGGATCTCCTTCTTCTGCCGGAAGTACCGGCTAAGCCGTTCGCGCAGTTGAAGGCGGGCACGAAGCAGTCTGGATTTGACGGCTGGAACGCTCAAACCGAGAGCCTCAGCCGTCTCTTCCGTCGACAGGTTTTCGATGTCGCGCAGAGTAAAAACGGTTCTAAAACCGGGAGGCAAGCCCTGAATTGTCTTGCGGAGTATGTCCCCGAGCTCGCCCTGATTGTAGAGCTGCTCAGGGTTTGGGCTCCAATCGGCAAAGTCGCGCGGGATTGAGCCTTCTTCGGTGTGGACATCTTCATCCATTGAGACGGTCTTGCTGGTCTTGCGTTTTCTAAGCCGCATAAGGCTTTCGTTCACGGCAATCCGAACCAACCAGGTGGAGAACTTCGAGTTTCCCTGGAATTGCTCAAGTTTTTGATAGGCCTTCAGGAAAGCGTCCTGGGTGATGTCTTCGGCATCTTCGCGGTTCTGGGTAATGTGCTGCGCCACGCGGAAGATCTGCCGGTCATACTGCCTCACCAGCTGTTCGAACGCAGAGGTGTCGCCCTTTTTTGCGCGATCGACCAGCGCTACATCAGGGTGGATCTCTTCCGATACTGGACTTGGAGTTGTAGCCATATAGAAGAAGCGGGCCAAAGGTAAACGGCGGATGCCTGGATGACCTTTCTGAAGTGTAAATGGCAGAACGCGATGGAGCAATCCTGAGCGACCGGGGAGGATGCGCAGTTCCTTCCTGGGAGCGGCAGCCTTTTATTCCGAATCACCCCTATTCAGCCTGCGCTTGTTGCCGAAAAGATTCAAAGACGTTTTCGCCAGCAAGGCAGCCAAGCGTTGAAAAGAATGGAGAAGGTCAGGAATGATAAATAAATCTGCAAGTAGTTCAGCGTCTGCAGCCAACATGGTTTTCCTATTAGCCGCAGTCGTCTCGTGCTTGTCCGTGCCCTACGCACAAGCCCAACTCAATTCCAACACCTCAACCATCACGCTGAACGCGACCCTTGCGGAATCGCTTTCGGTATCTGCTACCCCTGCGACTGTCACCTTCACCTTGATCGCCGGCGGCGTTGCGACGGGGAATGTACCCGTGGCGATTACGACTACCTGGGTGCTGGCATCCAGTCGCTCCAATGTGGTTCTGGACGGCTACTTCGCGAACCCGACTGCGGCGCTTTCAGGAAGCTCGACGCCGGTCGTGAATATTCCTTCCTCCGAGGTCCTGGGGCTCATGTCCACTGGCACGCCGATTACCTTCACGGCGTTCACGGCTAATACGGCGCTTGGGCCAATAGGGGCAGGGCTCCTGCTGTTTATCCAGCCTCTGACGGCGCTGAATCGAAACGCCAGCCGAACGGACAACCTGTCGCTTCAGATCAACCTGGGTGCGCAGCCGCAATTGCCTGCTGCCTCAAATTACACCGGGTCATTGTTCCTACAAGCCCAAGCGCTCTAGAGGCTCTGCGAAAGCCGACTTGCGCCCTCGTCACAGTGGGATGATCTGTCACGCCTCATGTGCAGAGGGCGCTTTGCCTTGTAGCGAGTTTGACAACTAAGCAGTACGACTCCGGAACTTAGGGAGATTTACATGCAGAAGAAGCGCCTTTTGAAACTCGCCCTCAAGCTGTTGCCGCAGCTTGCCCTCTGGACAGTCTTCGCTAATGCAGGAGCGCAGCAGGTGCAGCCGGTCATCATGGAGTACAGAAATAAAGCAGATGGCAAGTTCACAATCGTCAACAACACACTGGAGCCGATGGCGGTGGTGCTGGAGCCGAAGAGCTTTTCCATCTCTCCGGATGGCCGCGGCACGTTCACCAATCTCGATCCGATCATCCACGTTCAGCTCTCAACGATGAGTGTGAAGCTGCAGCCGCTCCAGAGTTATACCGTGTTTTACAAGGCGGACGCAGAGAGCTACCCAGCCTGGTTCACGATCTACTCCACGTTTTCTGCCGCTCGCCCTGGAGCGTCCATCAGCGTTCGCGTGCAACTGCCACACACGGTTTATCTCTACCAGGGCAAGCCGATCAGCAAGGATGAAGTTCATATCGTGAATGCCCGCTACTCGACAACAACGCACAAACTCGTCTGCGACCTGTTGAACACGGGGAGGTCACTTACGCGAGTGCAGGAGGTCCGCACCAGCGGGGCGCATACCGAACCTGTAACGCTGGCCGGGTTTCCCTTGCTGCCCGGTTCATTACGCACGATAGAAGTCAGCTGGAAGGGCAAAGAGCCACCTACGGCAATGAGTATCGCATTCGATCGATTTACGCTGAGGCCTCCGTTCGTTGTCGAAGCCGACCCACCCATCGGGAAGAGCTCCACTGCTTCGGTAAGCCAGACGAACGATGTTGCTCCACTGCCGGCCGGGAAATGACGGGGCCGGGACGATGGTGCGGTCGGGAACAACGGGGTGGCCGGGAGTAATGGGGTGGGGGGGAGCAACGGGGTTGTCGGGAGTCACGGGGTTGTCGGGAGCAAAGGGGCAGGCCGGCCTCATATCACCTGACTTTCTGAAGATGCTGCAGATCGTGGTGATGGCGCTGTTTTGGGCTAGCGCCGGAGCAACGTTCGGGCAAGTATTGGAGGTCAGCGGCGGTTCTTCTTCGCTTTACCAGACGCAGGGCGGCTCAATCCTGCTTCATGGAAATGCGTACGAGAGTGAGGTGGGGGCGGGGTTAATCTCGGGCCGCCTCGTAGCCGGCGGGCACCTGGTGTACCGGGACAAATCCACGATCTACAGTGCAGGTGTTGAGGAGATCCGGTTCGATCTTCCCACCGATGTCTTCGACAGCGATCATCGTCTGCTGGGCGTTGGGATTGGCATGAAGCGCGTACATCCACGCACCAGCCTTGAGCTTTTTGCAGGCGGAAGCTCACGGCGCTTCGACACGCCATTATTTACGGGCGTTCGCTCCGATCATGCGGCGGCAGCTTTCATCCTAAGACATTCGTTTTCTCCTGGCATCAGCAGCACAACGCAAGTCCTGGCTGCAAATCCAGGCACAGCGCTGCAGTCGATCGAATGGAAGACGAAGCCCTGGCTCGTGCTTGCAGCTTCAGGCGGGCTGGGAGGCAGGTCTCACTACGAAGCGGTCAGCGCGGAGATCCGGCGGCCTCTGGTCGATGTGAAGACCTCTTATATTGACACTGCGAGACGCTTTGAGCGGGTTGGCGCACAGCCTGAGATCAGCCCTGAACCAGTCCGTGAAAACTTTCTTTTCACTGTCCGGTCATCGCGCAATCCGCGCCTGACACTTACCGGCGGGCGTCAGAATTTCATGGTCCCGGCAGGATCGGTAACTACTCCGAACGGAACGGTCCTGCCCAATCTTGTGAGCACCTCGAACCAGATATCGGCATCGACAAAGCTAAGAGAGATTGGAATCGCAGGAACGGTAATCCAGTCCGGTTATAACGGCCACTCAAACCTGGCCGTGGTCCTGTCGGCGTCCGCCTCGCCGAGCCAACGCGTTCACATCCAAAGCAGCTTTTTTCAAAGCCGCCTGCTTCGGCAATCCGCGCTGCTACAAGGCATCGCCACGAATCCTGTCACAAACACCGTCGTCACGAACATCCAGGAGGTGCTTACCCGGCGCTTTGCTGTGAACCAGACCATTACGTATTCGGGTGGTCAGACCAGCGTCGGCTATGGCGGGTCGATCCTGTCGAATGCGCTCAACTTTTCTGCGGACTATGAAACCTTTTACGTGCCCACGAGAACCGGAAATCCGTTTCAGCAGACGCTGGTCCTCGACATCCAGGTGAACCTGTTTGGACGCGTGACGCTGCATGGCGAGACCTTCGTCTCCCCGACAGGCAAGACGCTTTACACCGCAAACATGCATGCCGTCGAGAGCCGTTCGCCGACTCCTTCGGCACCATCCGAGCGTGCCCGCTTCGGGGCCTACATGCTGCAGGGGCGGGTCATCGATTCGGCTGGCAGCCCTGTCTACGGCGCTGCAATCGGACTTGGCCAGAACATCATCTTCACGGATTCTGACGGCGCCTTCTTCTTACGAGACACCAAGCCGCATACGTACGTATTTCATGTGCTGCTGGACCAGTTCCTTGACGGCCGATACTACCGCGTTCTGTCGCAGCCGACCCAGGTGACCGGGGTGAAGGCTGAGAATCAGCACTTGCTGATTATGGTCACCCGCGTGAGTACCCCAGCGCAGCCGTCGATTTCTTCGTGCGATGACCTTACGGGGCCCCGTAAGAAGCAGGCTTCATCATCCAGCAAAGAACAGAGCTCGCCTTGCGTTGCCGTGTCTTTCGCTTCGGCAAAGGCTGCTGGAACGAGCCGCTAGTCCGGTTTGCCGGGCCCGGGCGCAGACAAAGCGTATCCAGCAAGGTTCGGGCCAGGTTGGGGCAGCGGCCCACCTCGCCACAACAGCTTACAGTTGTAGTGTGGGTTCATTGGTCAAAGAAGTGCATTGGAGCAGGCGAGTCGGCTTGCTGCCGGCCGCGGTATACGGCTGGGCAATTGTGATGGTCCTGACGGCCTGTGTCCAGGCGCAGACCGTCAATAAAGCCAAGGGCAAGAAGGCTGCACACTCGTCGTCTAAATCATCAGCGCATAAGGCGCCCGCGCCGCATACCAAGGGCAAGAGCGCTGCCCATGGCAAGGCCTCATCATCGCGAGCAGGCAAGGTCACCGGTAAGGGCCGCGGCAAGAAGTTCACTGCAAAGCCTACGGCTCAGAGCATCCGCCTGACGAGTGCATTTACGGCATCTGCGAGTCTCCGGCCGATGGCCCAGCAGCTTGCGGCATCACGGTCTTCGGCTGCCTATGCCGGGGTGCAGAACTATGCAGCCGCCCACCCGGGCGAGCCGGCCTCGGCGGCGTACCTGGCGCTGGGCCACGCCAATGTGCTGGACCACCGATATCCTGATGCGACCAACATGTTTCGCCGTGCAGGCGCCAGCGGCGAGGCGCTTGCAGATTACGCCGACTATCTGGGCGCGCAGGCGGCGCTCCAGGCGAACCGTCCTGCCGATGCCTATGCGCTGCTTGATCGCTTCGATGACAGGCATCCCGACAGCATCTTCGTCGCCACGGCCCCTATCCTGCTTGCCAATGCTCACCTGCAGAGTTCCGATGCGGGGGGCGCCCTGCGCGTCCTCGAACCCCTGCAAGACGCACCGATTGCATCCCATGCCGATTACCGCTACGTTCTCGGCCGGGCCTACCAGCTTTCCGGCAACACTACCGAGGCCTCTCGGGTCTACCGCAAGCTCTACACGCAGCTGCCGCTGAGCTTCGAAGCGACGCAATCGCGCAGCCAGCTTCAGGCGATGTCCATGCCACTTTCTGCGGCCGAGCGAAAGGCGCACGCCGATCAGCTTTTCAATGCAAAGCGCTACACAGAAGCCGGCGAGGAGTATCACGAGATTGCAAAGAACAGCAGCGGGCTGAGCACCGCGGACCTGGATGCGCTGCGCATTTACGAAGCCGTGTGCGACCTGAAGCTAAAGCATCTTGGCCGCCATGATGTAGAAAGGCTTCCCGACACCGGCGATGACTCCGCGGCACTGAAGCTTTACATGCTTGCCGAGATCTCCCGCAACGAGGACGACCGGTCAGGGCACGATGCCATTGTTGCGCAGATGGTGAAGCGCTATCCGACCAGCCGGTGGCTGGAGGAGGCGCTCTACTCCGGCGGCAACATGTACCTGATCAAGCATGATACGCAGCAGGCGATCTACCACTACACCACGCTGGTGACGCTCTTCCCAAGCAGCACCTATGCGCCCTCTGCACACTGGCATGCGGCGTGGCTGAACTACCGCATCCGCAACTACGCGGAAGCAGCCCGCCTTATGGATGAGCAGATCGTGCGGTACCCAGGAGGAGTTGAGGTCCCAAGTGCGCTTTATTGGCGGGGCCGCATCTTTGAAGATGAAGATCACAACTTCGCGCAGGCAGCAAACTATTACCAGGCGGTCTCCACCAGCTATATCAACTACTACTATGCGGTTCTTGCGCGGCAGCGCCTGAAGGTCCTTGGGCCGCAGACGGCAGTGGCGCTTGCACCGGCCCTTGCGAATGTTCATCCGGCTGATGTACCTGAGCTTACCGACGAACTGCCGGAAAACGACATCCACCTTATCAAGGCAAGGCTGCTGGCGAATGCCTCTTTGAACGAGTACATCGGTCCTGAGATCCAGGCCAGTCCCGACTCTGCGCAATGGGGTGCGCTCGCCCAAGCGGAGATTTACGTCTCTTACGGGGAATATACCCGGGCCTTGCAGTCGATGAAGCACAGCGGCATCTCCTACTTTGTCATTCCGATGCAAGAGGTGCCAGATGTGTACTGGCACCTACTCTTCCCGAAGCCATACTGGACCGAGCTGGTTGCGAACGCACAACGAAACAATCTTGATCCTTTTCTGGTTGCGTCGCTAATACGGCAGGAGTCGGAGTTCAACGCCGGAGCGGTAAGCCGGGCGAACGCCTACGGACTGATGCAACTGCTGCCCTCGACGGGCAAAGGCGTTTTGAAGAAGGCAGGTATTAAGCACTTCTCGACGAACGATCTGCTGAACCCTGCAACGAACCTGCAACTCGGCACCATCAATCTGAAGCAGGTGATCGATCGCTTTGGCGGCCAGGCTGAGTATGCGCTTGCGGCGTATAACGCAGGCGATGTGCCGATTCGCTTATGGCTCTCGTCCAATGATTACAAGGACGTTCCCGAGTTCGTGGAATCGATTCCCTACACCGAGACTCGCGAATACGTGCAAGCGATCCTGCGCAATCGCGAGATGTACCGGGCCTTGTATCCGCTTCCGTAAGAATGGACAGGCGTGTTCCTGGAACAGAGTTACGGGATCGCTTTGCTAGCTGTAGCCAAGAGCTTGATCGAACGGCCGATGAGAGTTCGGACGGAGAACTGCGACAAGCTTTGATCCAACTTCGGTCTGCTCATCTAAAATGACGAGAAGGGCTGCTCGCTTCCAGGAGCAGTCTGTCGCGAGCGATGTGCGACTTGCCCGGATGGTGAAATCGGCAGACACAGCGGACTTAAAATCCGCAGACCCTAAACGGTCGTGGGGGTTCAAGTCCCCCTCCGGGCACCA
>CAHJWN010000118.1 GCA_903642265.1 Acidobacteriaceae bacterium
CCGTCTCCTGCAACCGCGCCTCGCCCTCAAACTCACCGCCAAGCCACGGAGCAAACGCCCAGTACGGCGGCAGCACCGAGCGGCCAGCCTGGGCTGTAAATGCATCCAGTATCTTCGCGAATTCAGGCCCGGTGAAGAGCACGATCCGCAACTTCTCCGCATCCGCATCGACAACGATGTCCGCCTCGCTCGAAGCGTTCAAGTCAAACGTCGCATCGCCCGTAACGTTGAACCACATCCCATAGCCGGTAGTGCTCATAAAGAATGGGACCGGCTTCGAGGTGCTGCTTCCCACAGCGCCTTCATGCTGCGCCGGACCCGTCAGCGAGACGTTGTGCACGACCGTGCGAGCATGGTTCAGCACGTCGGAGTGCTCCCCAAGTCCGTAGTAGTCAGCTGCATCGCGTATCCGGACATGCCACTCTCCAACCGTGTAGGCGATGCTCGTGATCTCGAAAACTCCCGGAGAGATCTGCCGCAGGTGAAGCTTGTCCGTCGGCACCGTATCGCCGTTGAATTCAAAGTCGTAGAGCAGCAGCTTCTGCTTGGCGAGCGTAAGTCCCAGCGTGTTCTTGTCCACCCGAACAAACCCGGCCAGCGGAGCTTCCACCGGCCGCAGCGAAGCTTGCGCCGGTACTGCCGGAACATCCGCCGGAGCGGTCTGGGCAATGCTCCGGCTGGTCACAGCAGCAGGCAAAATCGCGAGAAGCAGCAGCTTGCTCAACATCTTCAACCAACCCCTGGGAAAGCCCATCCTGTACCGGCGCGACGTTCAAACAAGCAGAAAGGCCTGCATCGCATTGGCAACACAGGCCTGTAAAAGAGTGCGGCATTCACCGTTACATGTTGGTGTGGCCGCCGCGCATGTCTTCGTTAAAGGTCGGTTTGATGAAGGCAAGCGCCTGCTGCACTTCAACATCGTACTTGGCCTTATGGTCCATCAAAGCCGGCGTCGGCGTCGCAAACTCAAGCCCCGCAGCTAAATGGATCAGTCCGTCAGCCGCAAGATCTTCAGCGGTCTTCTTCAACTCCTCGACCGTGGTGTTCAGGTATTGCGCATCCCGAGGGTCCGTCAACCAGACCGGCTGTCCCGCACCCAGAACGCCCGATAGCCAGTATGCCTTGGCCGCGATGTAGTTATGGCGCTGCTCCGCATTCGTATCGTTGAACGTGAACTTCTTCTGCCAGCGGCTGTAGTAGCGCGTGGTCACAGGCACAGGCTGGCGATTGCCGCTCTTCACCAGCTCAAGCTGGCCTTGGTCCATCGTCTTGCGAACTGCGTTGTAGATAAATCCTTCCGCAAACGGCTGCTCCGGAGCAGGGACTATCTCCGCAAACGTTACCGTCATCGAGGCTGACACCTTCGCATGCAGCGGGCTCACCTCGCCATCCTCGAGCCGCACCTCTCCGTGCACCAGTAGCGTATCGGCACCGGATGTGGACGAGTGAAAGGGCCAGTTGAACTTGCCAAAGCTGAGCGGCAGGCCCTGCAAGGTCAAGTAGCAATCAGGTCGCGGATTCTTCAGACGCTTTGCACTCTCCGCAAGATAATTCTTCAGCTCGGCGACAAGCTCCGCGCGGCTTACATCAAGGTGCTCGCTTAGCTCCAGAAGCTCCGTCTTCGCAGGCTCTGAAATCAGTGCAAGAACGAACTTCGTCGTGACCGCGCCCGAGACGTCAACGGCCGCCTCAGACGACGCAACCATCAGGCCCGCGGCCTGTGCTGCATCGGCAATCTGTCCTGCCAAACCTGTCTGAAACGCTGTGCTCATGCTGAAATGTCTTCCCTTCGGGGTGTCCCTTTATTCTAGTCGATGCAGCCCCCGTCTCAGCGCCCGTCGAAGTGAAACATCTCTTCCATCGGCATCCACCACTCGCCCTCCGGCGTGCCCGGAAGCTGCTCCTGAAGCGGCATCATGATCGCCCACCAGCGCTGCGTTGCAGCATCGGCCGCCATCATCGCCATGTCCGCCTTGTAGTCCGCACCGTGGTACTCGAAATGCCCGAAGAGGATCCCCTTGCAGTGATAGATCGTGTAGTTGCGAATGTTGCAGCGTGCAATCGTCGCAAGCACCTCCGGCCAGACTGCCGCGTGGTACTGCTTGTACTCCTCGTATGCTTCTGCGCGTAGCCCGATCTGCATTCCATAGCGTTTCATCTACCAGTCATCATGGAGCACGGTACCGCCCGCAGGCAAGCAGCCCTCCCGAAAAGACTCACATTGCTTTGCGACGATTGCATAAGCCATCATGATCAGGTGATCGATCGACCAAGCTCAGAAGCCCTCGCCGCACTTCCAACGGAGGCGCGCAATCCAGCCTCAACCCACATCGACCAGCTCTCCACGCTGGAGATGTTGACCATCATCAATCGCGAAGACCTGTCCGTTGCCCTCGCCGTTCAGCTCCAGCTGCCGCAGATCGCCCTTGCCATCGATGCAATCACGCGGCGCTTTGCCGAACGTGGCCGGTTGTTCTATATCGGCGCCGGGACCAGCGGTCGCCTCGGCGTCCTCGATGCCTCCGAGTGCCCGCCGACCTTCTCAGTCGATGCCGATCTCTTCCAGGGCATCATCGCAGGCGGTGATCGAGCGCTGCGCTTGTCCAGCGAGCACTCCGAAGATTCAGCCCAGGAGGGAGCCGACGACCTCAAAGCCCGCGCATTCGCCACCCAGTATCCCGACACACTCGTAGGCATCGCCGCGAGTGGTCGAACGCCATACGTCCTCGGTGCACTCGCCTATGCAAAGTCGCTCGGCGCACTCACCATCGCCCTCACCTGCGTACCTGGTTCCGAGATGGCGCAGCTCGCAGATCTCGCCATCACCCCAAACACCGGCCCCGAGATCATCACTGGCTCCACCCGCATGAAGGCCGGAACCGCCACCAAGCTCGTCCTCAACATGCTGAGCACCGGCATCATGATCAACACCGGCGCGGTCTACGGAAACCTGATGGTCAGCGTAAAGCCAACCAACGCCAAGCTGATCGACCGCGCCGAACGCATCCTCGTCGCCGCCACCGGCTGCGACCGCCAGAGTGCCTCTTCACTGCTGAAAGAGGCAGGAAGTGTCAAGGTCGCAATCGTCATGCACAAGCTCTCGCTCGACCGCACGCAGGCAGAAGCCAGGCTCCTCAAGGCAGGCGGACGGCTCGCCGCAAGCCTCTAAACCGCTCTCGCCAGCTGCTCTCGCCTGAGGAGAAAAAGCAATCTGTGTCCCCATCCATCGCGCCCTGCGATGATCGAGCCCACACACCTCCACCTCACCTCAACGCAACGCGCACTGCAGCACCCCTCCTTAGGAGAAGAGCGTGTGCCTGCGTGGCATCTCGATCCCCAGGTGTTCATACGCCAGCCTGGTCGCCACCCGTCCCCTCGGCGTTCGATCCAGAAACCCTATCTGGATCAGGAACGGCTCATATACCTCTTCCAGCGCGTCCTGCTCCTCGGCAAGCGCTGCCGCCAGCGTATTCAACCCCACCGGCCCGCCATCATATTTTTCGATGATCGTACGCAGCAGCCTTCGATCCAGCTCATCGAACCCATGCGCATCCACTTCCAGCATCTCGAGCGCTGCTTGCGCCGTAGGCCGGTCGATGCGTCCAGCTGCCCTCACCTGTGCGTAATCCCGGACCCGTCGCAGCAGCCGGTTCGCAATCCGCGGTGTTCCTCGCGAACGCATCGCAATCTCCGCCGCGCCATCGTCATCGATCGGGATCCCCATCACCTCCGCCGACCGGGTCACCACGAACCGCAGTTCGTCGTCCGTGTAGAACTCCAGCCGCAGCAGGATGCCAAACCGCGACCGCAGCGGCGAACTCAGCATCCCCGGCCGCGTCGTCGCCGCCACAAACGTGAATGGCTTGATCTCCATTACATGCGTGCGCGCCGCCGGACCCTGCCCAATAATGATGTCGAGCTTGTAATCCTCCAGCGCCGTGTAAAGCTTCTCTTCGAGCACAGCCTGCAGTCGATGGATCTCATCGAGGAAAAGCACCTGCCGCTCGCGCAGGTTCGTCAGGATCGCCGTCAGATCGCCCTGTATCTGCAGCGCCGGCCCGGAAGTCTGCTGATACCCAACTTCAAGCTCGTTCGCAATAATCGTCGCCAGCGTCGTCTTGCCCAGTCCGGGCGGTCCAAACAGCAGCACATGATCAAGCGCCTCGCCGCGCGACTTTGCCGCTTCCAGCGCGATCGCCAGCTGCTCCTTCGCCTTCGATTGACCGATAAATTCCGCCAGCCGCGTCGGCCGCAGCTTCAGCTCGAATACCGCGTCATCGTCGACCCTTCCGGCAGAGACCAGCCGTTCCGCATCGCTGCTCGCACGGTCGAGCACGATCTTCTTTGCAGCAGCTTTCTGTTGAGTAGCAGGATTGTTCACTTGGGCGATAGTAAGGCGAAATCACAGGCGTTGCAATCGTCTACCGCTCGGCCGCCTTCACTTCGTTTCGGCACCGGTCACCAGCCCACTCTGCCTCGCCGGCTGTTCAATCACCGGCTCGGCCCTTTGTGACGTTCGACTCAACAACACCAGTCCTGCAATAACAATCGCTACCCCGGCATAGGCGCCTGCGTTGATGCTCTCGTGCGCCAGCTTGCCCCAGAACAAGCCCCAGATCGGGCCAAGGTACGTCACCGAGACCACCCTCGTAGACGAAACGCGATCGAGCAGCGTGTAGTAAAGCAGGTACGCCAGCCCGCTGCCGAATACCCCCAGCGCAACCGCGGCGGCAAGTGAACTCATGGCAATCGTGCCCGGATGTGGCCCGAACCATGCCACCGGCACCATCATCAGGAGCGCAAGACTGAGTTGCGAAGTGGCCAGCCCGATCGGATCAAGCCCAACCAGCTTCGACTTCGCAAGCACCGTCGCAATCGCATACGCCGCCGATGCAACTGCGATATAGCCGATGCCCAGCAGGTACTCCTGTCGTGAACTGTTTGCGGCCGCTGCCGTATGCGAAAAAACCACCAGCACCACACCCAGGAATCCAAGCAGCACGCCCGGTACCGCACCGCCCTCTGCCTTCTTGCCCAGGAAGCCCATCCCAAGCAGCAGCGTCCATATGGGCGTCGTCGCATTCAATACAGCAGCAATGTTCGAGGGCACGACCCGCTCACCCAGCGGGAACAGCATAAACGGAATCGCATTGTTGAAGAACGCGACCAGCAGCAGCCAGACCACCAGCCGCAATGGCGGCAGCTTGCGCCTCCTGGTCAGCAGCACAATCCACAGAAACGCCGCGCCAAAGGCCAGTCGCAGCAGCGCCACCCATGCCGGCGGAAAACTCCGGACCGCAATGCTGATCAGCAGGAACGAAGCTCCCCAGATCGCAGAGAGCAGAACCAGTTGCAGGATGTCGCGTAGCTTCATGGCCAATCATTCCTGTCCGGTGCTGCACTTGTCCTAAGCCGCGCAACCAGCTCTCTGCGGCCTCCGCAACTTGCTCTCTGAGGCCTCCGCAACCCAGGACCGCTATAGTTCAGGGCTTCCTGCCAGCCTTCTCTTCGTGATACTCCTGCTCGGTGTTGATGTTCCAAAGCTCGGATTTATCGACGTGCCCCGCAATGATCCCATCCACCGCCGTCATCGCCGTCAACATACTGTGGTCCTGGTTGTTGTACTTGTGCATGCCGTTCCGGCCCACCAGGAACAGATTCTCGTAGCTGTCCGTAAATTCGCGAAGCTCCTCGAAGCGCGAGTACGTCCCGAAATATGCCGGATACGTCTTTGGCACACGGACCACATGGCCGTCACTGACGCTCTCCGCGTCCAGGATCCCGATCTTCGCAACCTCGGCAATCGCAAATCGTTTCAGCGACTCGTCATCCATCTTCCAAAGGTCGTCTGTCTCATAGCAGAAATATTCAAGCCCAATCCAGACCTTGCCCGGATCGGAGACCAGGAAAGGGCTCCAGTTGTTGAAAATCTGCAGCCTGCCAAGAAGCACATCCGGCTCCTGCACATAGATCCACGTGTCCTTCAGTAATCCGCCGTCCATCTCACGGACCTTCAGCCGGTCTGCAAGCAGGCCCACCGTAATGAAGTCGCGATACTCCAGCCCCTCACTCACCTCCCGAACATTCGCCGGCACGGCGAATCCGGTTGCAGCCACGGCACCCACCAGCTCCTTCATCGGCATCGTCGAAAAGTAATAATCACCTTCGAACGTCTCGCGCTTGCCTTCGAGGTCCGTTGTTTCAATCGTAGAAACCGTTCTCTGGGCGGGTGTGCCAGCCTCACCTGGTGCTGTGTGGATCCGGTCCACCTTCACGTTCATGTGGATCTCGCCGCCCAGCCGTATGATCTCGTCGGCAACATGCTCCCACAGTTGTCCAGGGCCGAACTTCGGATACATGAATCGCTCGATCAGGCTCGTGTCCGTGCCCTTTTGCGCAAGATCGCCTGTCGCCGCTCTCCTTCGGCTGAACGTCTTCCGAAAAAAGTGCTTCATCGCCGTCGTCAGGCTCAGCCCCTTGATGCGCTGCGCCCCCCACTCGGCAGAGATCTGGTCGCATGGCGTACCCCAGACCTTCTCGGTATAGCTCTTGAAGAACGTCAGATACAGCTCGCGACCGAAGCGGTTAATCAGGAAATCTTCAAGGCTCTTCTCTGGCGTAATCTGCGTCACGCGCGACCGCACATAGCTGATGCCGACGCGCACCGTCCGTGCGATGCCAAGATTTTCAAGCGTGCCTGCAGTCAGCTTGATCGGGTAATCGAAAAACTTCCGCAGGTAGTAGATCCGGCTCTTGCGCGGACGAATCAGCATCACCAGGTCAGGGTCAGCCGGTGGCGCTACCTCCACCGTCTCCGCTGCCTCCTCATCGACAACCGGCTCCGCATCTTCATCCTCTTCGGTCTCGTGCTGCAGCGGGCCAAGACCGCGTAGCGGCGGCTCCTGAGGAAGATGAGCGGGCACCGTCACCTTGCGCCGCTTGCCCTGGTACGCAATCTCTGGAGCACCACCCGCAGCCGCGCTCATCTCAGGCGGCATCAGGTCCATCCACCACTGCATCACGCGGTCGCTCTTTGAAAAGAAGCGGTGCCCACCGATGTCCATGCGGTTACCCTTGTACTTGATCGTTCGCGAGATGCCGCCAATCTCGCTGCTTGCTTCGAGGATGATCGGGTGAATGTCGGACCGGCGCAGCAGTTCGAGCGCCGCGGTCAGGCCAGCCGGGCCCGCTCCTATAATGACTGCTTTCTTTCCCAACGATTGCCTCGTATCGCCTGTATCACGCACAAAACTCAAGTATACGGGCACCGCAAACGGAAGAGTGCCTGGGTCTCGGCAGGCGCAAGTGGTTCACTAGGGTGTTGGGCCAAGCTCTTTTTCAAACTCGTTTGCCATGTCGGCCCGCACCCGGTCCCTCTTGAACAACACCGCATAGTACGTGGTGTAACTATCGACGACGTTAGGCGTCTTGTCCTTGTTCACCATCGTCCCGATAAATGTGTCCACGAAGGCGTCAACCTCGCCCTTTGTGTTGAGCTGCGAACGGAGAAGTCCGGCCTGGATCGGCTGCCGGGACGAAAGAATGTCAAGCGCATACGGAACCTGCGCAGCAACTTTGTTCCGTGCCGCCACAGATGGCGAGCCTCCGTCTTTCAGCGGTAACAGGAGTACCAGCGCCATCACGGCGACGATCCCTCCCGAGACAAACTTCAGCATCACAACTCCTTTACCCACTCGCTTCGATGGGTCATCGTAGCCCGGCCGCGTTCGCGAATAAAGCAAAATGGCCGCAGCGCCTGCACCCATGCGCGTTACCTTGGGTCACGCCCTCACCATCGAAGTCCGGTTTACGCCGCGATCGCTTCGGCCTTCAGCTTCTCCGCCGTGTAGTGGGCCACAAGGGCATCGATCGTCGGCTGAAGCTGGCCTTCCATCACCATCGCCAGCTGATGATTCGTCAGCCCAATCCGGTGGTCCGTCAACCGGTTCTGCGGGAAGTTATAGGTGCGTATCTTCTCGGACCGGTCGCCCGATCCAATCTGCTGCTTCCGGTCTTTCGCCTGGATCTGGTGGATGCGTTCAGCCTCCACCTCGTACAGCCGGGCGCGCAGCACACGCATCCCCTTCTCCCGGTTCTTGATCTGCGACTTCTCGTCCTGGCAGCTCACAACCGTGTTGGTCGGAAGGTGCGTGATCCGCACCGCCGAGTACGTCGTATTCACCGACTGGCCGCCAGGCCCCGACGAACAAAAAGTATCGATGCGCAAATCTTTGGCTTCGATCTTGATGTCCACCTCTTCCGCCTCCGGCAGCACAGCCACCGTTATCGCAGACGTATGCACACGCCCCTGCGTCTCCGTCGCCGGAACACGCTGCACCCGGTGCACCCCGGACTCATACTTCATCTGCGAATAGACGTGGTCGCCTTCGATGATCGCCGTCACGTCCTTCAATCCATGCCCAATCCCCGACTCAGTCTGCGACAGGATCTCTACCTTCCACCTATGCTGCTCGGCAAAGCGCAGATACATGCGAAATACTTCCGCCACAAACAGCGCCGCCTCGTCGCCGCCCGTGCCCGCCCGAAGCTCGAGAATCACGTTCTTCTCGTCATTCGGGTCCTTCGGCAGCAGCAGCACCTTCAAAGCTTCTTCAATCGGCTCCAGCCGCGGTTGCAGTTCACTCAGCTCAGCCTGCGCCATCTCCTTGATCTCAGGGTCCGATTCGCCAAGCATGGCCTTGGCATCGGCAATGCCGGTCAGAAGTGTGCGGTATTCACGAAATTTTTCGACAATTCCTTCAAGATCACGATGCTGCTTGGAGACCTTGCGATAGTTCTCCTGGTCGCTGACGATGTTCGGATCAGAGAGCTGTTTGCCAAGGTCTTCGTAACGGGCTTCCATCTGGTCGAGACGGTCAAACATAAAGAACTCCTGTAAGTAGGGAACTGGTATGAGAGGAAGAACATCGTAACTGGCGCGTAGCTGGAAGGAAGCGCAGCTAGTGGCGATCGTGAGAACGCGAAGACGCGGCTGCCGCCAGCCGTTCGGGCCCGTAACCAACCGCGCTCACCGAATTTGTTGTCATCGTCATACCCTCATTTAGATGGTACTCCGGCTGTCCGCGATGCGGAATGCATCTTTACCAGAGGACATCGAAAAGGATACGGAAGGAACCAGGAGAACCGAATCGGTATGGCTTTGTTTCAAACACTTGCGGAGTTGGCGGAGAGTCTTGCAAACGAGGGCAGCCGCCTCAAAAAGCGCGCCGCTATCGCCCACGCAATCACCGCAACCCACTCTGCCGCGCCGGGGAGCGACGACGCCGGCCTGTTTGCAATGTACCTCGCCGGCACACCTTTTCCCGAGGCGGATCCGCGCAAGCTCAACGCCGGCGGCGCCCTGCTCTCGAAAGCCGTCAAAGCCATCACGAACGCCACGGACGCAGCACTTACCGCCGCCTACCGCAGGCACGGCGACATGGGCTCGGCAGCCTTCGATCTCTGGCATGAACCGCCATCCGCTACCCTGACCCTGGTCGAACTGCAGGACGCCTTCGCAGGCATGGCGGCAGCCCGGACCACCGCCATCCGCGCCGCCCTCATCGAAGCGGTCCTGCGGAAGGCGACCGCCATCGAAGCCAAGTACCTCCTCAAGCTCATGCTTGGTGATATGCGGATCGGCGTAAAACAAAGCCTCGTCGAAGAAGCAATCGCTGTCGCCGCTTCTGTCGGCGTGGCCGAAGTTCGACAAGCCGTCATGCTCGAAGCCGATCTCGGGAGCGCCGTCGCAATGGCCTTCGCCGGGACCCTTGCCGAAGCCAGGATGCGGCTCTTCCATCCTCTCGGCTTCATGCTGGCCAGCCCTGTAGAAACACCCGATGACGCCGTCGCACGATTCACAGCCAAACCTCCCGCTGCTGCTAAGAGTCCCGCTTCGAAGAAGAGCCCCGCCTCGAAGAAGATCAATTCAGAGCTGGCTCCGCCTCAACCGGATGAGCCCGCGGCTCACACAGAGCCTCTGTCCGCCCTACCATCAGACCTTGAAACATCACCCGATAATACGGCGACTGAACCGCCTATTGCAGCCCGGGTAGAAGCCTTCCTCGAAGACAAATACGATGGCATGCGCGCCCAGGTGCACTGCGGCGAGAGCGCGCGCGTCGCCATTTACTCCCGCAACAAGGAAGACATCACGGAAAGCTTTCCCGAGCTCTCCGAAGCCTTTTCCTGGGTTGGATTAGAGATCGCACCCGGCATCGGCGGCCTCATCCTCGATGGCGAAATTCTTGGCTGGGACTTCGCCACCGGCCAGGCCCTGCCTTTCGCCGTCATGGGCCAGAGAATCGGCAGAAAGCGCGTTCCCGCAGAGATCCTCAAATCGATACCAGTCGTCTTCATGGCCTTCGACCTGCTATTCGCCGATGGCAATCTGCTCCTTGAAAAGCCGCTGAAAGAACGCCGCAACCTGCTCGAAACCGTCGTCGAGAAGCTCGGCGCTCTCGCCACCTCTCCCGTCCCGATCGAAGATCGCAGGC
>CAHJWN010000119.1 GCA_903642265.1 Acidobacteriaceae bacterium
GCACTCGCAACGAGGTCGATCGTCTGGAATGTCTGCGTAGCGCGCGGCACCGAAGGCGGGATGCTCACATCCTCGCCGCTGCGTAGCACCGCCCGAGCAACTGCCACCTCCGAAGTCTGCCCCGCCGCATCGAGCGCCGGCGGCGCAGCCTCTCCGGTCAGCAGGCTATGCGCATCGCCATCGCGGACCCATCGCCCCTCCTTGGTAATGCCGAGCGGAACAACCTCGTACTTCTTGCGATCAATCGCCTTGAAAATCGACGCCGCAGACAGCAATGAAATCTCGTGCTCCCCGGAGCGCCCACCAAACAGAATGCCGACACGTAGCTTTTTCTTTGCCATTATGGATAAATCCTGTTCAGCGTTCTTGCAAACGGGATCGTCTCCCGCACATGGTCCAGACCGCAGATCCAGGCCACCGCGCGCTCAATCCCCATCCCAAATCCCGCATGCGGCACAGATCCATACCGCCGCAGATCGAGATACCACTGAAACGCATCGAGCGGCAAATGATGCTCCTCAATGCGGCTCTTCAGCAGGTCGTAGCTGTCGATACGCTGCGACCCGCCAATGATCTCGCCATACCCTTCCGGCGCAAGTACATCGACGCACAGCGCCTTGGTCGCGTCGGCAGGGTCAGGCTGCATGTAGAACGCCTTGAACGCCGCCGGATAACGATGCACCATGACCGGCCTGTCGAACTGGCTCGAAATGTAGGTCTCGTCGGGCGACCCAAAGTCGCTGCCGTACTTGAACTCGTTCTCGATCTTGCCAGCCTTGAACGCCTCGGCAAGCATCGCCGCCGCATCGTCATAGCTGATCTTCGGGAAGGGCGCCTTGATGTTCTCAAGCTTCGTCACGTCGCGCCCAATCACCTTCAGGTCCGCTCGGTGCGCTTCTAAGACCCTCGCAACAATGTGCGAGATAAAGTTCTCCGCAAGCTCCATCAACTCATCGAGCCCAATGAACGCCACCTCGGGTTCAATCATCCAGAATTCCGTCAGGTGGCGGCGGGTCTTCGACTTCTCCGCCCGAAACGTCGGCCCGAAGCTATACACCTTGCCCAGCGCCAGCGCCGTCGCTTCAATGTAAAGCTGGCCCGACTGCGTAAGGTAGGCCTTATCGTCCTCAAAGTAGTCCATCTCAAACAGCTCGCTGGTCCCCTCGCAGGCATTCGGCGTCAGGATCGGCGGGTCCGTCCGCGTAAAGCCATTCATGTCGAAGTACTCCGCCGCAGCCCGCATGATCGTAGCCCGGACCCGCAGGATCGCCGACTGCCGCGGTGTGCGCAGCCAGAGATGGCGATGCTCCATCAGGAACTCAACGCCATGCTCCTTCAGCGTGATCGGGAACGGATTCTCCGCTGCAACCTGCTGCACCACCTCAAGATCGATCACGTCAAGCTCAAAGCCACTCGGCGCACGGCTGTCTGCGCGCACCTTACCCGTCACAATCACGCTTGATTCAAGCGTTAGCCCCTTGATCCGGTCGAACACCTCCACCGCGACCGCAGCCTTCGGAACAATGCCCTGGATTGTCCCCGTCCCATCCCGGAAGATAGGGAACAGCAGCTTGCCGCTCTCGCGCAGGTTGTAGAGCCAGCCGCGAAGCGTTATCGTCTCGCCTTCGTGCGCAGACAGCGTTGCAATGGTGGGGTATGTGATCTTCTCGGTTAGAACTTCTGGCATAACGATCTCTTTCAGTTGCAAATTACGTTTGGGTCGCTGCAGCAACATGTGCTTCGGTATTTCGCTCGAAGAGATCGAACGCCGCGCGGGCCTTCGTTGTAGCCGAATCCGCCGTCTCCTCGAGCTCGTGCGCGATCTCAAGTACGCCGGCAACGTCTGCGGCAAGCTCTGCGGTCAGGCGCGACAACGCTGCCCAGTCGAGCGTCCCCAAACCGGGCCATAGATGCTCGTCTTTGTTAGCGGAAGCGCCGTGATTGTCATGGACATGCAGCTCCGTTATCCGGGCCTTGAGCAGCGCAAACGACCCTTCAAGGCCTGTGTCCGAAAGGTGCGCATGGCCAGCATCGAAACATATGCCGACACTGCTGAAATGGCCCACCTTCAAAATCTCCAGCAGGTGCTCGGGCGTTGCCACTTCGTTGTGCAGGTTCTCGACCAGGCACTTGACGCCAAGCGGGTGCGCGAACGCCTTCAAATGTTCAATCGCCGTCAGCGAGTGTTCGAGCGACCGCGGACTCCACTGGTCTTCGCGCACGCCAAGATGCAGGACCACCGCCGAAAACGGTATCTGCTCAGCCGATTCCAGCGCGCGCTTCACCTCGTCCATCGCATCGATGCGCCGCGACTTCTCTACATCGATTAGGTTCAGCGTCGGTGCCACATGCCGGCTCCATTGGGCATCGGCGTACAGCGGCTGGTGCAAAGTTGCCGCAACATCGTTCGAGCGAAACCACTGTGCAATCTCGCGAACGACCGATCGGTCTGCATAGTCGAAATGGTGGCGCGCCGCAAAGACCTCAATCGTCCTTGCGCCGCTGCGGAGAAGCGCATCCAGCAGCCCAGGATGAAGGCGCTGCTGGAGAAAGACCTGCGTAGAGATTCCGGGCTGCATCACTTTATAGGCTAACAGCCTGCGCAGCCTTGATCCACCCGCTCACCTCACCTGGCCCAGCAGCGAAATACCTCTAGCCCAACAGCTGTACGCCTCCTGGCCTAGCAGCTAAACGCCAGCCACTCCGCTGTACGCCTCTTCAAACGCCCCCGTTGCCAGGTCCTTGAGCACCACCCGGTTCCGGCCGCCATTCTTCGCCTGGTACAGCGCGCTGTCGGCGGCAGCAAGTGCATCGAGCATAGCGTGCGGCGGTCGCATCGTGACCGCCGTACCCACGCTGGTCGTCATCGAGATCGACACGCTCCCGACCATCATCGGTTCGCTGGCGATCGCCAGCCGGATTCGCTCCGCACATGCCTGGAGCTGAAACTTGTCGCAGCGCGGAAGCACAATCATGAACTCTTCCCCGCCATACCGCCCCACCAGGTCGGAGGACCGCACCGCGAACGTGATGCGGCGTACCGTCTCTCGCAAAATTTCGTCGCCGGTCAGATGGCCGTACGTGTCGTTTACACGTTTGAAGTGGTCGAGATCCACCATGATCACGCCCAGCGTGCTGCCTGATGCGGTCGCTGCATCAAACTCGCGCTGGAACTCCGCAAAGATCTTCCGCCGGTTGCGCGTCCCTGTAAGTTCGTCATGCGCCGCATGGAACTCCGCCGCTACTGTGGCCCTCTCAGCCGCATTCTTCAGCTCCGCAGCTTCCAGCAGTTGCGTGCGAATTGTCTCCGTCTGCCGGTGAACACGATGCGAGAGCAGCGCCATTCTGCACAGCGCGAAGATCGCCAGCGCCAGGGCGAGCGCAAGCACACGCAGCGTATGAACAGCATTCCACCACGACGGAGTCTGCAGAACCACCACGTCCGCCGGCGAGCGCAGGAGGATACGAAACGATTTCGCAATCGGAAAGCCGGCACGCGTCGAGTCCGCCGCACCATCAGTCTCCATCGAGCAGATGCCCGTCGCTCGAACAAAGCTGCCAAACTCCGGGTGTTGCGGCTTCGTGCCTGCAGCACTTGCAGCGACGATCGAGAAGACGTTGCCCTGCGCAGACAGGATCACCGTCGGGTCGCTGGCCCCGGCGTCCTCGCCAATCACCTTTCCTTCCATCGAAACCAGTTCTGCCTCGTGCTCACCGCTGAGCGCCTGCTGGTTGTTCACTCGCACCGGAAATACCGGCTGGCTCCGCTCCATCTTCTTGAACGTCGCATCAATCAGCGTCGGCTTAAACTCGCCTGCATTCGGGAAGCCGATCACATCAGTCCAATCGCCCGGGCCAATCGTTGTCGTCTGGTCGACCTGGGCGCAGAGGCTTTCTGTCTCATCGCGAAAGCACAGCATCCGCCCGGGCCAGAAAAGAGTCACACGACCACGAAGGTGAACCCGGTGGCGGATCTCCGAATCCGGTGTGTAGCGAAGCAGTCCGGCGATCGAACTCAGCGGAAGAGAGAACGGATTCGGGTCGGCAGGCTGCTCAACACTCAGGCTGGAGATCCCCGGGAAGTTGATGATCCCGCCCGTGATCTGCTGCTGGTGGTTGAAGAGCGGCGCCGCATTGCCCCGAAGCAGTATCTTTGCGTCAATCAGTTGTTTGTAGTCGACGCCAGGTTCGACTGGAGTCCGCGCCAGGATCATGCCGCCCTGCATGAACAGCGCGAGCACGTCGGCCGCGCCATCGCGATGCACCGCATCGACGACCGCCTCAATCTCCACCCACTGACCGTCCTTCGCTCCGGAAAGCATGTCCGTCACGTTGACCCGCGGTGCCGTCGACGGCAGGCGCCCCTTCCCGATTACGCGTGTCGCCCCATGCGCAACGACCGGTGCGTAGTCCGCTCCTGAACTCACACCCGTAACTTCCACAAGATCGCCTGGCACAAGTGGCTTCGCTGGAATCGTGCCCAGCGAAACAAAGACACTCCCACTCTTATCCACCACGAAGAGCGATGGCCCGGTTGCGTCTATCGCGGCCTCGTAATAGCTCACCACCGCATGCAGGCGAACCGGGCGATGGATATTTGCCTCCGCTACGGTCAGGTGATGCACCGATCGGCAGGTCGTCAGCAGGGGCAGGGCAGCCGTCGCGTTCAAGCCGAACAGCGCCTCCGGCATGCACAGCGCTGCAAGCCACAACAGCGCCACGAAGCCCCTTCGCGCAAAACGCACTTGCGGCTGCTTCCGTATCTGTCGATCTTTCGCGAAGCAACGTTGAAAATGAGGCGCCACAGTCTCTCCATCGGACTTATCGGCAGAGAAAACGTCTTCGTAATCCGTGCCGATGCGCAACATCCATCGCCCTCACTTTAGTAACCTGCGGCTTTCCCGAAGTGGTGGCGCTGATCGTCTGCCCCCAGCAGCTCGCCGGTCTTCGGGTCCACGTAGATCATCTCACTATCACCCCACACGCCAGGATTTTTCTCATCGAAGTCGCCCGCACGATTCACCGCATAACCAATCTTTTTCAGCTCTTCCGCAACCGGGACCGGGAACTTCTTCTCAACATCGATGCGGTCTGGCATGTATTGCATGTGAAATCGCGGTGCATCGGCAGCCTGCTGCACGTTCAGCCCATTGTCGAAGATGCTCACGATGTTGTTGGTTACCGTGGTAATGATCGTCGACCCGCCCGGCGAACCGAGCACGAGCAGCACCTTGCCATCCTTCAGCACCATCGTCGGTGTCATGCTGCTGAGCGGACGCTTGCCGGGCGCGATCGCATTCGCTGGACCCTGGAGCAGGCCAAACATATTCGGCGCGCCCGTCTTTGCCGCAAAGTCGTCCATCTCGTTATTCATCAGAAAGCCCAGCCCCGGCACCGTCACGCCCGAACCGAAAAGCCCGTTCAGGGTGTAGGTGCTCGACACCGCGTTGCCGTCCTTGTCCATCACAGAAAAGTGGGTCGTCTCTGTCGACTCATGCCCCGCCACCTCGACCGGCGGTGCCGGCAGAAAGCCAGCTGGCCGAACCAGGTCCTTCGACGGCGTCGGCTTCACCGGGTCAATGGTCCTGCGCCACGCAGCGGCATACGCCGGATCAGCCATTTGCTTCAGCGGCATCGTTACGAAATCCGGGTCGCCCAGGTACTCATTCCGGTCCATGTAGCTCCGGCGAAACGTCTCCGTAAGATAGTGGACCTGCTCCGGCGAACGGTCGCCCATCTTCGCAAGATCGTAGCCGGAAAGTATGTTCAGCGATTCAAGCAGCACGATCCCGCCCGAAGATGGCGGCGGCGCCGTCACAATGTCATACCCGCGATAGCTCCCGGTCAGCGGCTTCCGGTCAGCGACCTTGTACGCTCCCAGGTCCTCGCGCGTGATCAGGCCGCCATTCTTCTGCAGAAATTCAGCCATCCGGCTTGCAATCTGCCCATGATAAAAGTCGTCAGGCTCGGCTGCGATCCGCCGTAGTGTCGCCGCAAGCTCCGGCTGCGTAAACCGCTCGCCCTCCTTGTACAGGTTGCCGTCGCGATGGAAGATGCGCCGCGACTCCGGAAACGGATCGACCGCCGTCAGCGCCATATAGTGACACTCCTCAGCAGAGAGCACATATCCTTCACCTGCCAGCCTGATTGCCGGGGCCATCACCTGCTTCAGCGTCAATCGCCCGTATGTCTTTTCGGCATACACCAGCCCCGCAACCGTCCCCGGGACCCCGATGGCCTTATAGCCTACCGTCGAAAGGTGCGGCACCACGTTCTTTGCGGCATCCAGGTACATGTCCGCGCTGGCCGCTGCGGGCGCTTTCTCGCGATAGTCGAGAAAGTGCGCCTCCCCCGACTTCATGCGCACCAGCATGAACCCGCCACCCCCAAGATTTCCCGCCATCGGCAGCGTCACCGCCAGTGCAAAACCGACCGCCACGGCAGCATCTACCGCATTCCCGCCAGCCTTCAGCACCTCGACCCCGACATCCGTCGCATCATGCTGAATGGTTACCACCATGGCATGTTTTGCGCGGATTGGAAGCGGAGCAGATTGCTCCTGAGCTGAAAGAGTGGCGATGCGAAGAGCTGTGAGGGCGACCAGCGTCGCGCCAGTCGAGCGGCGATATCGAGTTCGGATCAGATTCGGCAGAGGGTGTCCTCCGAGAAGGTCATTGCGGAGCGATGCAATCAGCATATCGCGACAGAATTTTGCGACCGGCTTGATTGCGTGCGGAGACCAGGAAGGTTACAGCCATGCGACAATCGAAGCAGCGACCCATGGCCAATCTGGACGTTCTGCAAGCTATCGCTCTGCCATCCCCCGCCACCATCACGCCGGCGCTGTTAAAGACCCACAGCATCACGCCGGACGAATACACCCGCATCGAAAAGGCCCTCGGCCGCACCCCTTCACTCACCGAGCTCGGCATCTTCTCCGTCATGTGGTCGGAGCACTGCTCCTACAAGTCCTCCCGCGTCCACCTCAAGCGTCTGCCTACCAAAGGCACGCGCCTTTCTGGTCCCGGCAGCGTCGTGCAGGGCCCGGGCGAGAACGCCGGCATCATCGACGTCGGCGACGGCTGGGCCTGCGCCTTCAAGATCGAAAGCCACAACCATCCCAGCTACATCGAGCCCTACCAGGGTGCCGCCACCGGTGTCGGCGGGATACTCCGTGACATCTTCACCATGAATGCGAGACCGCTTGCCGTCATGGACTCGCTGCGCTTCGGCCCGCTTGATGAAGCCGAGCCCGACCCAGCCCTCCGCCGCAAGAACCACCAGATTGCAGCCGGAGTCGTCCACGGTGTGGGCGGATACGGCAATTGTTTCGGCGTCCCCAACCTCGGCGGCGAAACCCGCTTCGAGCCCTGCTACTCCGGCAACCCACTCCTCAACGCCTTCGCCCTCGGCCTCGTAAAGATCGACGAGATCTTCTACGCCAAGGCCACCGGCGTCGGCAATCCCGTCATCTACGTCGGCGCCAAGACCGGTCGCGACGGCATCCACGGCGCCACCATGGCCTCAGAAGAGTTCACCGAGGGTTCCGAACAGAAGCGCCCTAACGTCCAGATGGGCGATCCCTTCCTCGAAAAACTCCTCCTCGAAGCCTGCCTCGAAGCCATGGCCACCGGCGCCGTCCTCGGCATCCAGGACATGGGAGCCGCTGGACTTACCTGCTCCACCTGCGAGATGGGCGCGCGCGGCGAACTTGGCCTCACCATCGAGCTCGACCTCGTCCCCCAGCGCGAGACCGGCATGTCCAGCTACGAGATCATGCTCTCAGAGTCGCAGGAGCGCATGCTTCTGGTCGCCGACAAGGGCCGTGAAGGCGAAGTCCTCCGCGTCTTCGAAAAGTGGGGCCTCGACGCCTCGATCGTCGGCATCGTCACCGCCGACGACACCATGCGCGTCACCCACCACGGCGAACTCGTCTGCGAGATTCCCAACAAGGCCCTCACCGACGACGCCCCGGTCTACCACCGACCTGTCGGGACGTGGAAGGCACCAGTCCCGCTCGACCCTCCGGCATGGGTGCTCGAAGAGCTGAAGAAGCCCCGCGACTACACCGCCGACCTCAAGAAGCTCCTCGCCAGCGCAAACATCTGCAGCAAGCACTGGATCTTCGAGCAGTATGACTCGATGGTTCAGACCAACACCGTGCAGGGCCCCGGCGGCGAAGCCGGCGTGATGCGCATCAAGGGCACCGGCGCTGCGCACAAGCACAGCTTCCTCGAGAAGGTCGCCGACCTCATCGCCGAGTCCACCCCCGAAGGCGACGCCGCCATGGAAGCCGACAAAGCGGGTGCAGGCAAAGATGCGGGTGCCCCACATCTCGCTTCTGAGATGTGGGATTCCAAAGCCGCCAAGCCCGAACGAGGCCTGGCAATGGCGCTCGCAGGCAACGGCCGCTGGACCTATCTCGACCCCAAACTCGGCGCGATGCACGCCGTCGCCGAAGCCGCACGCAAGGTCGCCTGCACCGGCGCAACGCCCGTAGCCGCCACCAACTGCCTGAACTTCGGCAACCCCGAAAAGCCCGAGATCATGGCCCAGCTCTCCGCCGCCATCGACGGCATCGCAGAAGCCTGCAACGCCCTCGGCACGCCCATCACCGGCGGCAACGTCTCCCTCTACAACGAGACCAGGGGCGAAGGAATCTATCCGACACCAGTGCTCGGCGTAGTGGGCATTCTGGATGATGTAACCAAGGCCGTGCCGAGCGCCTTCCAAGCAGCAGGCCATGACGTTCTGCTGCTTGGAACAAACTTTGAAGCCAGGAGTTTGGATTCGGTAGGGGACTTCCGCTGCTTTGGTTCATCCGAGTATGCAAAAGCCATCTCGGGAACATTTTGGGGGATGGTTCCGGTCATCGAAGTGGACACGGAAAACGATCTTCATAAAGCGCTTGCAAAGCTTGCGTCCGAAGGTCTGATTCATTCTGCTTCCGATGTTTCCGACGGAGGTCTCGCCGTGACTCTTGCTAGAGCAACATTCCCGCACAGCGTTGGTGTCCAGGTTGACGGTTCCGCTCGCGCAAATGGTGCTCTAGCGCTCTACTTCACTGAATGCTCCAGCATGGTTGTCGTCACCTGCGACCCAGATAAGCGCGCCACTATCGAGTCTTTGGTCGAGTCATTTGGCGACAATCTATACGCTGAGGCAATCGGGGTAACCGGCGGAGATTCGGTCGATCTTCGTCTCGGGGGTGAGACCGTGATTGCTGGCTCAATCGAAGATATAAGAGTTCCCTATTCGGACGCGCTTGAATCACAGCTTGCGGCGGAGGTGCTCGCTTGAGCAAAGTGATGGCTGTGGCGATGGAAGAGACAATCGTACCTCAGCGGCTAAAGCCGTTCTCCGTGGGTGATTCCTATGGCACGGCTGAAGCCGTGACCTCACGCAACGCACGAGTGATGGAAGTTGACGACGATGATGAGGCGCCCTTCGACAAGCTGAAAGAAGAGTGCGGCGTCATGGCGGTCTACAACCATCCCGACGCCGCCCGCCTTACCTACTGGGGTCTCTATGCCCTCCAGCATCGCGGCCAGGAGTCCGCCGGGATTGCCAGCGCCGATGGCTACAACGTCAACGACATCAAAGGCATGGGCCTCGTCTCCGAGATCTTCAAGGATGAAGTCCTCCTCCAGCTCCCCGGCCACATGGCCATCGGCCACTCCCGCTACTCCACCACCGGCGACTCCGCCCTCCTCAACGCGCAACCCATCTCGGTCGAATCCACCAAGGGCCTCATCGCCATCGCCCACAATGGCAACCTCACCAACCTCGGCAATTCGAAGGAACGCCTCGAGCGCGACGGCGCCATCTTCCAGACCACCTCCGACTCCGAGATCATCATCCAGCTCATCGCACACTCAACAGAGACCACGCTGGTGGACTGCATCGCCGACTCGCTCTCGCAGGTCGACGGCGCATTCTCCATCGTCATGATGACGCGCAACCGCATCTTTGCCGCGCGCGATCCGCACGGCTTCCGGCCGCTTTCGATGGGCCGCATCGCTGGCGTCGACGGCGCTCCCGACACCTTCGTCTTCGCGTCGGAAACCTGCGCCTTCGACCTCCTCCACGCCAAGTACGAGCGTGACGTCAAGCCCGGCGAGCTCGTCATGGTCTCTGAAGACGGCGTCACCAGCCGCTACTTCAACACCGACGAGAAGCAGGCAAGCTGTGTCTTCGAGCACGTCTACTTCGCCCGCCCCGATAGCCGCATCTACGGCCGCTGGGTGCAGCAGAGCCGCGAAGAGATGGGCCGCACCCTCGCCCGCGAGTCCGGCGTCCCCGCCGACCT
>CAHJWN010000120.1 GCA_903642265.1 Acidobacteriaceae bacterium
ACCGAGTGCTTGTCCGAGTAGAAGGCTACGGGGCATCCGTGGGTGGCAAGATAACCTTGCAGCGCTTCGAAGTACGAGCCCGTGCTTTCGCTTGCAACGAAGCGCAGTTGCATCAAGCTGCTTGTGGCATCGTCGATGAAGACGAGCAGCGTGCAGGGCTCGCCACGCTGCTCGAACCAGCGATGCTGGCTGCCGTCGATCTGGATCAGTTCACCGTAACTCTCGCGTCGCAGACGGGGCTGATGGAAGCTCCTGCGCTGCTTGCGGGACAGCCACACGCCAGACTCGACCATCCATTTGCGCAGGGTCTCGCGTGACACCACGATGCCGTGGCGCTCCAGCAGAACCTCCGCTGCGAGTGTCGGCCCGAAGTCACGGTAGTTCTGCCGGACGAGTTCCAGGACCATCTCACGAACGCCTGAGGCCAACTTGTTGCTTGCCGGCCGACCTCGGCTCTTGTGGATCAGGGCGCCGCCACCGCCGTCACGGTATCTCGCCACCAGCCGCTGCGCCTGCCTCAAGCTCACGCCTAACACGCCAGCCGCCGACTCCGTCGTGCGACTGCCTGCCAGTACCTCGGTCAAGACCTCAACCCGTCGTAACTCCTGCTTGCTCATCTGTAGCCAACCCATCTGCCGCCTCCGAACCCTTACCTCAGGATGGGGCAGCGACACTTTGGCTTTGCAGAGCTACGACATTATTGCTTTGCGGCTACACGATTCACTATACATAATATGTGTTATCAGACTTAGTATCGGCAAGCCATTACGTTGATCCACCCAAGCCAATCCCCTATTGCTTCACAAGCCGTCACCGTACGACATTTTCAGCAGCGATTCGCAACAGAACGAGGTGCCTCCAGCCCATGCACCGGATGTGTTAGCCTCGGAGAGGTTCCAAGGCGCGGAGAGATGGCCGAGTGGCTGAAGGCGCACGCTTGGAAAGCGTGTATACCGCAAGGTATCCAGGGTTCGAATCCCTGTCTCTCCGCCATTCTTTAGCTAGGAATTGTGCCTGCTGTTTGTCTTGAATATCGTCCTCCCAAATTCTTTTAGCTCCGATGCTGGTAGATCTGTCTGCTTAGGTGTTTGCCGGCGCAATCGAGCGGAAGCCGTAGGTCTCGTACCGCGTCGTGAGTTTGCCGCCGGATATGGATACGACTGTAAAGCCTTCTGGTGTGCCCATGCGTATCCCCCTCCACCAATTGCCGCTGACAGCGCCGCTCGTGATGTAAGGTATCCCGTGCCAGGTTACAGTCTCATTGATGTGGATGTGGCCCTGCAGCACTCCAAGTACATCGTGTCCCTCGAAGAGCGGCAGAACTTCATAGGCGTTCGCGACACTCAGGCCATGGTGGAGGGGCGGCATGGCCGGCGCAGGCTCATATGCTTCGAAGGCCGTTACAAGGGGAATGTGGGTAATGACAATGATTGGCTTGGCGATAGCGACGGCCTTAAGATCGGCGGCGAGCCAGGTTAGCTGCGCTTGGTCGACGCGGCCTTCGTAGGCACGGTCGGCGGTGATGCCGATAGAATCGAGCACGATAAAGTGGACGCCCCTGTGGTCGAACGAATAGAAGAGTTCGCCGAAGTGGTTTTGGAAATACTTCTTGCCGTAAAGCGGATCGCTGGGTGACACTCCGCTGACCGGATACACGCCGAAACAGTCATGATTTCCAATGGCGTGGTGAACCTTGAGGCCCAGGTCCTGCTCGGTCTTTGTGTAGAGATCCATCAGCGAAGTGGCACGTTCGCGGGGCACACCAAGAGCGTCGAACACGTGATCACCGCCCTGGATCACGAAGTCGGCTGGGATCGTCCGTGCGTGGCGAAACGCCTGATGACACCCCTGCACGGCATCAAGTTCGGGCTGGAGGTGACAATCGGTAATGAAGAGAAATGAGAAATCCTGGCTGTTTGCAGACCCGGTGGCAGCGTACGACTCCGGTGAAACGGCAACTCCTGCGACAGCAGCAGCGGAGATCCCGAGAAAGTCTCTGCGGTTCCAATTCTTCATGGACACATCGTACGAGATGCAGGAAACCGGAGTGTGAAATCCCATCCGATGTGAGCCTACGTTCTGAAACACGTGTCTTACGTCTTAAAGCAGGTTCGGCAATTCGCAAAGCCTGCCTAGAACGTTCGCATCATCAGCCACGCGCCTTGCTGAGTAAGGGTGAGTGGCCCCGCTGAAGCACGTTCGCCGGGGTAGCCTCCGCCAGCATAGGAAGGTTGCGCCCCACCCTGCTGTATCTTGGCCGCAGCGGCAATCTTTGGAAGCGCTCCTTGTGCAGCACCTGCATCCGAGAACCTCGCCAGCCAGAGCGTGTTGCCGTAAGCGCGGCGATGCAGACCTGCCGCATACGCGTCAAAAGCTCCAACACTGCGGGCGATATCCCAGCCGTTCGCGGGAAAATACTTGAAGCGCCACATTTCAGCCGTCTCCACGCCGGTGTCTGCAAGTACGCCTCGGTACTCATCTTCACTGGATTGAGTAACGCCAATCCGCGTCATGCCGCCAAGCGTCGGCGGTGCAAGCGTCGGCAGTGCGAAGGTCAAGGCCAGAGGATCTCTGTCGAGCAGCGTCGTTTCGGGACGCTTCCACCCTGGAGCAGCAACAATGCCGTTCACCAGGCTGTGCGTCAAGAAGGCGTTCGACGCCGCCGCAATCCCAGCGTCTGAGGTGCCGCTTAGAGTGATCACCTCGGTCTCGTAGGGTGCGAAAGGTATGTTGGCTGCGTGCAGAAACGGGTTGCGGTCACTTTCGATGTACCCCAGATCTCCGCGCAGATGCCCATAGCCGAAAACATATATATCGCTCGCCTTTCCGCCATAGCCAATCGTCGCCTCGCGCTGCCAGGCTGATTGGATCGGGTCTTCATCAGGTTTGCCGATTAGGATAATGTGGTTGTAAGCAATGGCCGTTGGGTCACTCTTCAGCAGTTGGTCGTAGCTTGCAATCCTTGCTCCCGCCGATCCTGCCATTACACGCAGTAAGGGATGTTGCGTTGCAGCTTCAAGTAACGAATGAGCAACTTTGAACATTCCTGGCGAAGCGCTTGAAGAAAGAATGATGAGAAGGCCGCGCTGCGAGGCGTCCACAGATCCGGGTGCGACACCACGCGCAAGCGCCTCTAGCAGCGCGGGAGTTATTGACGCCGCAGCCAGGCTTCCTCCTGCCGTATATAAAAAGTCTCTGCGTCGCATACTCAACTCTCCTTGACCGCGATCAAGACACCATCGCCGGGTCGGATTGGCAGGTCGATGTGCCACCAAGCTCCCTGCCGCGTGATGCCCAGCGGCCGATGCTCGTTGACGTCGCAGGCAGCCGCACTTCCGGTGCTGCGCGACGCCTTCACCTGCACCTGGATCTCTCTTCCCTGCTCCTGCCAGTCCTCAACAACGACGTACGTGACGCCACCTGACCGAAAGCCATATCCTGCCGTGCCGGCTGGGAAGACGATAGGCAAATCCAGGGCCTGGTGCAGCACCCCGGAGATCTCCGCCGCAGTGTCAGGCGCAAGCGCCGAGGCTTGCAGTGGCAGCGAAGTCACACCTTGACGCTGCAGCAGCGCAGTTGCCTGCGGCGATAGGGCTTGCGGCGATTGGAACACGGCAAGCCGTACTCCTCGTGCCTGCAGTTTGCTCAGCGTCGCAATCTCGACATCGCTGAACTGCCATAGGTTGACAACGATAAGCGGCGCATTGCCTGTCCAGGAGCCAAGCGCCGAGATATTTGCAGCAAACGGAACGGAGATGCCTGCTTCGTGAAGGCGCAGGAAGCTCTGCGCGACCAGTTTTACCTCCAGACCTTCCCCACCCGTTTCGCCGCCGCCGCTGAACTGCGTCTGCGGTCCGCTTGCACGAAAGCTGGTTGCGATCACAAGTCCGGCACCGACGGGCGACTCAGGCGCGATCAACGTTTGCCGTTGCTGCAGCCGCCACCATTGCTGCCAGTCATCCTCGGACAACGTATACGCCGTGCCAACGTTCTCGCTATAGCCAACCGTGTACACCGAACCGTACCTGCCGTCTGGCCAGATTGTTGCCCGCCAGGCGCGGTTATACGTGTGGCGCCGACTCGGCTCCAGTGTCCCGACGGGCGCGTGCCATTGAGGATTATTCAGAATATTTGTGTTGAAGCCATACTCGAGAAGCGTGGAAAGCTTCCAAACTGGATTAAAAGCGATCTCACCCATCTGTCGACCGGTGGTCAGCGGCACACTGCTGTTCGCCATCCCCCACGTTGAGTCATCCGCGGCTCCCTGGATGGTCTCTGCCAACTGCATACCCTCACGCCCAGCTACCATCGGAATCCCTTGCGCGGAGAGCACCAGCTTCTTTCCGGCATCCTGGAACGCCTGGCGCAACGTTGCCACATCCTGGACGTAGCGTTCGAGATGCCACTGCTGCCACTCAGCCTCGTGCTGGCCGTGTATCTCATCCGCCAGGGCGGACTTGGTCCGCGCCTGTAGACCTGCCCCGCCGGCGGCGCGCAAATGCCGGTCAAACTCCACGTACTCCTGCCACTGGTGCATGCCGGACATCTGCGGCCCACTGTCCCACCGGTCACTCTGGTAAAGCACCGCGGTCTGTGAGGTAGCCCAATTCTTCTGTTTCGACATCTGTCGCACCAGGCCGGCTGCGGCTACCGCGTAAAAGTCATCGCCATTTGGAAACACTGCCCAGGGAGTACAGTAATGCCTCAAATCGGACGCAGTAACGTAGAGTCGATTGGCCTGTGTTGTTGCGTTGTGTGACTCTTGCTTCAATTGACGGCTATATGCCCAGATGAGGTCGTCCGGCGAACCCCACGGTATGTTGATCTCAGAGGTTCCGGTGCCAAGCGCAAAGCAGTTACGGAACCCGTGTGTCACCAATTGCGTAAGCGCGGGAGCGTCCGGTGGAAGCAGCTTTCGTCGCGACTGAATCGGATGAGTAGGCGCTACCGTCATCAGCGGCGCCTGGGTCTGCGTCCCAGCGAACCGTGCCTCCAGTGCGAAGAATCGCGTCGTGCTGGAATTGTTGCTCGACTGCGGAAGCGAAAAGGATTTGGTTACCCGATGCCGACCACCCGCGACGAGCTCAAGGCGTTCACTGGAGATTGACGTCTCTGCTAGGCCGCTTAGAATATCTCGAAGAACAATCTCCAGATTTCCTGCAGCATTTTGATTTTGTCCTGTAGCTGCTTCCACCTCTATTTCGCCTAGCCATGGCACCAGGCGCCGACGGTCGGCACGCGATGCAATCCACGGCAATCGTATCCGCAACGTTGTGACGGAGAAAGGAGGAAGCTCCAGACGCGCTCGGCCATAGCCATCAAGGAAATTCTGATCAATCGAAGGAAAGTTGGCAATCTGCCGGCCGTCAGCTTCGATGATCGCTGATCCAGGATTATGATCCAGACCCAAACGAAATTCGCTTCCACACCCGACGAGCGTGACAGCAGAAACGCGGACGGGAGAGGTGAAGGTGAGACGAAGTACGTTCTCGCGATTTACGATGCCAACCCACGCACCAAACCCCTGGATGTTATCGCCAGGTCCCTTCTCCTGGATCGCTGCTCCATCGTTCAGAGCGATTACGCTTGGATTGCCAGCCTGCGTCTCGTCTACGATCGATGCCATTGACGCTAGATTGCTGATCCCGTTCGAGATCACCGCTTCGCACTGGACTGTTGCCCCTGGAGGATAGCAGTAGGCGTTCATGCGATTGCCCATGCGGGTCATCATTGTATTGATGTCCTCGGGTGCGGCTGCGTCGAACGGATACTCCCACTTGTAGAGATTGTCGGTATGAAGGGCGATCGTGACAGGCGGAGCCAGGTTGAGCGTAGTTTCAGTTTCGATGAGCAGGTCTGCACCCGACCCGGAAAGGAGCCCCATGCGGAGCCGGACGGCCTTGTTCGTCTCCATCGAGCGGTAGTTCGTCGCAGACATCGACGGGAGTTGCACTTGGACTGTCTTCTTGCCGCCAGCCGGAATGCTAATCGGGGTCTCGGATTCCGCTTCAGAGGTGCCAAGCAGGGCACCTTCCGCAGTAAGCGACCGTGTTACAAGCATGGCGCTGATTGCACTGTTCCCCGGGTTCGTCACCGAAATATCGGCGATACCATTGTCTCTGACAGAGGCAGCAAAGGAAAACGATGTTCCCGCAGTGGAAGCTCGTCCAGCTGTTCCCGCTCCCGCGGCCCCTAGCCACTGAAGCACAGTCGACCAAAACTGCGTACTTCCCTGCCAACCGTCGGTAGCCCCAGCGCTCGAAGCAAATACGGCGACACGTCCCGCGCCATAAGCCCCGGTGATAAGCAAAGGCGAGGCATAAACGTCATCGCCTGAGACTCGCACCCGCCACTGCCGATTCAGAAGCGAGCGTGTCCAGAAGTGACTGCCAGCATCGACCTTCAAGTTAATTGACGGTATGGTTTGCGCGTAGCGCTCATAAATGCCCTGACCGCGCTCGACCGCTGCAAACGGTCGGAGTGCGGTGAAGAACGGTAGTTGTTGGCCCTGAAAACTCGCGCCCGAAAAAAGATCAGGCTCAATTGCGCCAACGCGAACCAAAGGTCTAGGCCCGAAATCGTTGGACCAGCCTGCGGTCGCTGCCCACGGAATAGCTGGAAGCATACGACTCAAAAGCATGATCTTGGATTGTGGATTAGCGCCGAAAGTAAGCAGCAGGCTGCCGCCCCGACGCACCGTTTCAATGATGGAATCGGCCTGAGCTTGCGCAATGTCTCCGCCAAATGCCCGATCTGACTCCCAGAGAATCAGTGGCGCGCTTCCTCTAGCTTGCCCTCGCGATTGATCGACAGCTATGAAGAGTGAGGATGCGTGATTGCGCGGTAAATTGCCTGAAGTCAGGGATGATGATTGCTGCAAGATTTCCAAACTGGCCTCTCAAGTTGTAAAGCGACGGTGCCTCAACTTAGGACGTTTGAACCAAGTGAAGGTGTGCCACCGGCCGTATCAAGAACTCTTGAGGTTGCGGACCGCGCCTTCGCCGGAGAATATACAGCGGCAGCGCTCAATTGTTTAGAGTTCATGTAGTAGAAGGTAAGGGCTACCCAGGTCAAGAACCCAGTAGAGCCCGTGAAAACGTTGGAGGCAAAAACCGTAACGGCCGACGCGAGAATAATTGCCTTGAATGCAAGCATTTCGTCTGCCTCTACATTGGACCGCCGACGAAAACCTGTCAGAAGAGCAGAGCCAATGCCAGTCACATAGACGAGGGTGCCCGGTATCCCGAGACCAAAGAGAAGCGCAATGATGCCGCTATCTCCGTTGCCGAGACCCTCGCCATTAACTTCAAGTGGTGAGTTTGCTGAAGATGTGTCAATCCCGAGGCCAGCTCCAAACGGATTGGAAAGCATCTGCGGAAGCAAGACAGCATAGCCCGCCATCCGGATCGAGAAGCTGCCATCTTCGCTTGGTGCGGTCACCGTTTGAAGTCGTGCAAACAGAACATCTTTGCGGTCTCCCTCAAGTGCTCCAAGTACCAGGATCACGCTGAGGACAGAGACGATCGCAACTTGTAGCTTTTGTTTGGCCGGCAGTCCGAATACTAAGAGGATAAAGCCTGCCGCAAACCCGTAAAACGAGGTGCGACTCTGAGTAAGTAGCAGCGAGACACTTGCGAGCGGGATAGCAAGCCATTTGAGCCATGACCGGGAAAGTACAGCGATAAAAATGCCCCCTACGAGGAACGCAGCAAGTCCCTGAGGGGAATTCATCGTACTGAATACGCGCAACTGCTGAGCCTCTGGAAGTCCGATCGAGACTAGACCACTATTCTCAATCCAGAATGCGTCCCAGGGTGCAAGAACAAGGTACTGGTATAGGCCATATACCCCAATTGCAATAGTTCCCCAGATAAAAGCCCGCTCGATACTGGCTCGTATCTCCCGCACCTCGCGCCGAAAAAGAATCAGAAAGAATGCAAAAAAAAGCGGAGCTATCCAGAATGCCAATTCAATTGCAATGACAGGTATGTGGTTGTGTAAGGCTATACCGATACCAAGGCCGTACAACATTCCAGCCGCAGCAAACAGGATGGGATAGCCTTCAGGGGAGAAGAGCTCGGCTAAAGAACTGGCATTAAGCAGGATAGGAACACCGCAAGCCAAAAAAGGCGACGCAATGATTAGCGAAGCTGTGCCTCCGGCTCTATACTCTACGATTCGCCGAACAAGCGGAGCAAGCATCCAGAGCCAAACGACGAAACCGGCGTAGAAGGGTTTCGATTGCCGATAAACGAAGAAAGCAGAGATAAACGCAAGAGCCGGAAAACCGTACCGCATGGGACCGGCTGCGGGTGTCACCAGTAGTAGTAGGGTTAGCAGGACGAAGAAGACGGAGATTTGAGTTGCCTTCACCCCGCTTCTTGAGAAACGCCGTTCTTGCGTTGAAGTTTCGGTCATTATCTAGGCACCTGCCCTTAGGCGTTTCGGTCGAAGCATGCTGAAAAGCATCTCAAAATCTGCAGGCCTGGGACGTAGATCCGGAATAGGCGTCTTCAACACAAGCAGAAACGATCCGCACACCAGTCCGAGACGGACGATCGTCGAGATGAGGAGCGAGAGCGCAGCACCAGTCAGCCCGAGCTTAGGAATCAGCACCAGCATGAGCGGTACGCTGGTCGAAAGTCCTACTCCATGTAGAACCGTATTGATTCCAGGCCGGCCGAGCGCAAGAAAGGCCTGCGAAAGCACTGAAACCAGGCTGGAAACCGTAACTTCCAGAAGCAATACTCGGAGGCAGGTGCTGGCGTTTGTGTAGTCCTTGCCATAGAAGACCTTGATGAGCCATGGACCGATGGCCCCAATGATTGCGGTTGCAACTGCAGTAAGGCAAAGCGTCACCCGAGCAGCACGACCCGTCATTTCAAGAACTTTGTCTGTCGAGCCGCCTGCCGCCTTTGGAAAAAGGACTGTGATTACGGAACTTGGAAAAATGCTGAACATCCGCGAGAGACTGATCATCACGCTGTACGTACCCATAAACGAAGGGGTAAGTAGCGAGATCACCAGTACTTGGTCAACCTGCACTGCCAGCTGCCCGATCAGATCGATGCCGTAAGAACGAACACCATAACTCAGCAGCAGCTTTGCCGCCGCCATGCTGGGTCGCGTGACGTGAACAAGATAAGGTTTCAGCCGGCGTCCAAGCAGGATCACAACCGGAATGATCGCGACACAATAAGAGACGGAAGCTGAAAGTACGTTCAGGCGATGGACTGCAAAAAGCGAGAAAAGACAGAATACTGTGATGAGAGGGCTGAGGATTTGCGAGAGGTTCGACGCTGAGAAGTTACCGTTAGCTTCCAAAATTGAGCGCTGGACGAACGAAATAGAGCAAAGCGGCGTCAGCACCATGAATATCTGCGCAGAATGAATGATCCATGCAGGATATTGATGCATCCAGTGAGGCAGTCCGACAACGCCGATGATCCCGCCCACTATTCCCGTGATCAGGGCCATTAGCAGGCCCGTACTAACCAGAGAGTTACGCATGTCAGGACGACTGCGTAGGAAGTAGACCATAGCATTTGGAACGCCGACTGTAGTCAGACCTGCAAAAAAGAGGGACCACAAGGTGATCGCGGCCAGTTGTCCCCTACCCTCTGGCATCAGCGTTCGCGCGGTAAGGATACCCGTCAGAGCGCTCAGAGCCTGGGTAGTCAGCCTTGCACCCATCGTTTGAACAACTGACTTGCTGCCGCGCTGTGATGGCGCCGCGACTGCGACCGCAGCGACGCGCACTCCGCTCTCCGGTTGCTCAGCCGTAATCATTGCCTGTTCCTTTGCTTCTTTGGCCAACACTGCATTCCGTTCCGAAGTTGACCGGTGGTCGGAGCTAGAGACCGGAAAGGTTATAGCCAAGTCCGAACGGATTTAGACGAACATAGCGCTCAACATGCTCCACCTTGTTGACAGGCACCATCAACATGTCGCCGGGCTGAAGCAGCAAATCATTTTTTAGCTTGCCTTTCTTCCGAAGGTTATGCAGGTTGAGTTCGTGAACCTCGGCCAGGTCCCCTTGCCCAAGTCTACGATAGACGAGCACCTGGGTATCGTAAGCAGTTTCCTTAAAGCCTCCAGCCAGCATCACTGCCTGGAGTGCTGTAAGTTCCTGGCGCACCAAAATCCTGCCCGGCAATAAAACCTCACCAGAGACAACGACAAACGGCTTATCGAAATCCTTGAGGACAATGCTGAGCTCCGGATCGTT
>CAHJWN010000121.1 GCA_903642265.1 Acidobacteriaceae bacterium
GGCGAGAGCGGCGGTGTGGCTGAGGATGCGAGTCCAAAGCCGGTTGAGGGGGCGAGGCCGGGGGGGGCGTTGCCGGTTGGCGCTGTAAGGCCTGTCGATAATTCCGAAGCGGTGCTCTATAGCCAGGTGCTGGAGCGGTACCTTGGGCGGTTGGTGATGAACAAGCGGCTGCCGGAGGCGCTGGCCGTACTGCGACGGCAGCTCGATCGTAATCCGGATGACCCTTTGATGTATGGCAGGCTGGCAGATTTCCTGCAACAGAATGACCTGTCGACACAACAGGAAGAGGTGTACACGAAAGCGATTGCGAAGTTCAACCAGCCGGGTTTTTACGACAAACTTGCGCGCTTCTATCTGAAGGAGAAACGGCGTGAAGATTTTGGTGCGCTGACGCGCAAGGTGGTGGATACGTTCAGCGGGACGGAGCTTGAGGGATACTTTGCAAACGTGACACGGGGCGGCGGATGGGGTGATCTGTATGTGCAGTTGAATTTGTATGCGCATCAACGGTTCCCGCATGACCTGACGTTTACGCAGAATCTGCTGAGTGCTTACAAGACCAAGGCGACCAGGGACGATGGGGCCTGGGAGCGACTGATCCGGGAGCATTGGACGGAGTCGGACGGATTGCGGAATGAGTTCTTCGACTACCTGGGGCGTACGGGAAAGATGGATGCGGAACTGGCTGCGCTTGAAAAGCTAGTGCCGGAAGAAGGTTCGCGGCAGAAGGACGTCGCGGCGACGCGGGAGCTTGGAGAGATCAACGTATGGCAGTCGCACTATGAGGCTGGTGCGCCGCTGATGGGTGCGGTGGCGAAGGCTTATCCGGCGGATGAAGTTGTGGGTGAACAGGCTTCGAGTCTCTTCCGGTCGCTGGCTTACTACGATCCATCGCAGATCGAGAAGGCTGTGGGGATTGAGAAGAACTTATTGTTGGCCGATCCGGCAAACACGGAGCGCATGGCAAGGGTTGGGGACATCTATGCAGACAGTACATCGGCGGCATTGAACCTGGATGCGGCATTGCAGTTGGCGCAGGCTGCGCCTTACTGGCAGAGGATTCCAACGGTGCATCCAGGTTTGCCGAATGGATATCTGCAGGCTGCTACGGTGTTCTGGGATTACTTCGAGTTCGACCAGGCGCTGGGAGAGATTGAGGCGGCCCGGCAGCAGTTTCATCAGCCGACGCTTTACGGGTACGAGGCTGGAGCGATCTACGAGAACAAACATGGAGAAAACAAAATCGGGGAGGCCCAGCGCGATGCGGCGCGTGCGGTGGCGGAATACGTCGCTGCGGCTGCGGTGGATGGAGCGGGCCAGGCGCAGGACCGGCTTCTTATCCTTTCGGGGCGAAAGGACTATGGCACCCTGGTGGATGCGGCCACGGCAAAGATGGCGGCGGACCACCCGACGGTTGCTGCCCTGGCGCTAAGGGTTGCGGTGTTGAAGGCGAGGAAGGAAGCTGCGGGCGTTGGGCCTCTTGTCGATGGAGCGATTGCGAAGGCTGAGACGGCACAGGCGGCGGCAGAGTATGCCGCGTTTGCGCAGCAGCATGACTTGCCGATGTCTTACCGGAAGGCGCTCGAGCGGGAGATTGCGCTGATGAAGCCGGAGAGCACCGACGCGCAGGACCGGATCCAACTGCAGTACGATCTGGTTGCGGCGCTGGAGCAGGGTGGGCGTACAGAGGATGTGGCGCAGGCACAAGGGATCGTCGACGCGGTGTATCGCGAGCATTCACGGCTACTTGGAGTGGTGCGGCGGACAGTTGATTTTGATTGGAAGCATAAGAAGGGGGATGCGGCGATATCGGTTTTGACGCAGTCAGCGAAAGACGCAAATGCGGAGCTGGCGATGAGCTTTATCGAGGAGGCGGCGACAAAGGCGAATGCAAGTGGCGAGTATGCGCAGGCAAGGACGCTGCTGGGGCCGCTGCTCGATCGCGATGCCTACAACCCGAAGCTGATAGCGATCTACGCAGACACTTATGCCTTGGCGAAGGACGACGCAGGTGTGAGGGACTTCTACCTGGCGCGGCTGGCGATGGTGAAGGCTGCGAAGCTGCCACAGGATGTCCAGCGGGACGATACGGCGCTGCTGCGGCAGGGGCTGATCGGCGCGTATACGGACCTGAAAGATTACGCGGGTGCGGTCGACCAGCATATTGCATTGATGAGTGCGTTTCCGGAGGATGTGGGCGTGGTGCAGCGAGCGGCGCTGTATGCGCTGCGATATGGGCGGCAGGAGCAACTGGTGGGCTTCCTGAACAGGACGGTGGCGGAGTCGCCGAGGGACTCGCGTTTTGCGATTGACCTGGCGGAGGCTGACACACTCTTTGGAGACTATGCAGGGGCGCTGGCGGCTTACTCGAAGGCGATTGTGATTCGGAAGGACAGGACGGACTTGTATGTTGCGAGGGCGGACATCGAGGAGCGGACGCAGGCCTTCGACGCGGCCTGCGATGACTATGACCGGTTGTATTCGCTGAGCTACAAAGACCCGCAGTGGATGGAGAAGGCAGCGCTGGCCCGGGCTCGGCAGGGGAAGGGTGAGCTTGCGGTGAAGGCGCTTGAGACGGGATGGATAACAGCTAGACCAGCGGCCGCAGCGAACTACTTTAAGGTAGCGGCGCAGCTGGAGACGTGGCGAATGCTTGAGCCGGCACGGCAGTTTGCGGAGCAGGGTGTGAAGCTGGCGGGCGACGATCTGCTGCCGAAGTATGCGAGTGACGGTGCGGCGGTTTATGCGCGGATTCTGATGCGGGAACGGCATTGGGGAGAGACGCTGGCGTTTTTGGACAAGGCGCTGGCAGCGGCGGATGAGTCGGCGATGTCGCCTGCCGTGGTGGTAGAGCAGGTGGAGCATAAGGGGATCGCCTCGGTGACAGATGCGGAGTGGCGCAAGCGTTATGTTTCGACGCGGAAGCAGCAGGCGCAGGCGGGGTATGTGCTTGCGCTGGCCCAGGCGGGAGCGACGGTGGCAGAGCTGTACACGCCGGAGGAGAAGCTGGCTTATGCGGAGCTGCTGGATGCGCGGCGGGCAAACCGGCCTTTGGAGGAGGTCGTGTCGACGTGGCTCCCTGCGGCACAGGCGGCGGGGTTGAAAGACCGGGAGGCGGCCTGGCGGCGGGATGTGCTGCTGCATGGGACGAAGGAGCAGGGGACCAAGGAGCAGGCATCGGCACAGCTAAGTGCGTTCAATGCGCTTGAAGATGAGCGTATGGATGATGCCGGGCATGCACGGACCCTGGAGGCGTATGCGTTGCAGGTGAAGCGGCCGCAGCGAGCGGGCGTGCTGTTGGCGGCGGAGTCGGCCTGGCGGGCGAATGGCGATGCTGTTGGCGAGTTGCGGGTCTTGCGGGCAGTGAGGAAGTTGGAAAGTGCTCCGCAGACAGACCAGCGATATTTTGAGCTGCTGCTGCGTTCGGGTCCGGATGCGCTGGTGGGGGAGAATACGGATGCTTCGGCGAACTACGCGTTGGTCCATGCGCCGCGGCACGTTGCATACAGCGCTATCGAGAAGCGGGCGGCGCAGAGGGCACCTGTGTGGGGGTCGGCGATGACAGCGGTGACGGGACTATTCTTTGCGGACAGGTCGGCGAAGGTCGATCAGGCGTTTCATGCGGCGCTTGGCGAGATGACGGTTGCGGAGAGATTGAAGCGGAGCGATGTGAAGAAGGAGATTGTGGGGGCGTCGTGGTTCTACTACGGGATGCGATACGGCGTGTATCGGGAGATGGCGCCGGTTGGTCTGGGCGATGCGGAGGATTACGTCGCGGCAGGGCTCGAGGCGCATCCGGATGCAAGCGCAAGCTATGTGGCCCTGGCCCAAGCGTATGCGGAGGCAGACAAGGTGGATGCGGCGCTAGCGGAGTACGATCATGCGCTCGAGATTACGAACGATGATGCTTCCGTCCACATGGCGAAGGCGGAGGTGTTGTGGGCCGCAGGCAGGCATCCGCAGGCAGTGGAAGAGTGGAAGGTGGCGCTGCAAGAATTGCGGGAGCTGGTCGATACGCGTGCGGTACCGGAGAGCTTCTGGATCGACTTTGCGCATGTCGCGGATGATCTTCGAACGCGTGGGTTGGGGCAGCAGTTCAAGCAGGAGCTGAATGGGGTGCTGCGACCTTACATCGTGAAGAACGGGTCCTATCGGAGTGATGAGCTGCTGCATTCCGCCTCGGCTGCGATGAGTGCAGGAGCAGGGGAACATGAAGCGGGCAAGCCGCACATCGACGAGGCGAGTGCGGCATGGATTGTCGGGCTGGCGGAGGCGTCGTCCGAACCGGAGCGGCTGCTTGCAGATCTGTGCAGTTCGAACTGGTTTCCGCGAGAGAGGCTAGGGCCAGTGTTTGCGCGGAGATTGCAGATTGCGGAGACAGCTTCGGTGGCGGCTCGCGATTCGGGCACGGATATTTACCAGGCTGCTGCAGTTGATTCGGTGCGGGCCAGCTACTTGAAGTTTTTGATCGCGGGGGGCGAGTATTCCGAGGCGGATCGCGTCGTTGAAGGAATCCCAGAGGAGAGTCGAAGCAAGGGCGATCTGCCGAAGTTGCTGGTTGTACTTGGGGCGCGCGAGGGGAAGGTTAGCGAACTGATTGCTTCCTTCGTGGCGGGGTCGAGTGATGCTGCGGATCTGAAGATGATTGGTGCTGCCGCTGACGAGCTTCAGCGGGATGACAAGGGCCAAGGTAAGCAAGCGGCGCGGGTCCTGCGGGAGTACGCGTTTGCGCAGAAGCTGGCCTTGAATGAGCTTGCAGCCCCGGATTACCTGGCGCTGGCGCAGTCGCGGCTGGAGACGCCGGCGGCGAAGCCGGATGTAGCGGAGGCGATCGAGGTGCTGCACCGGATGACGATGCTGCCGGGAGACTTGTACCAGAACCTGGACGCGGCGGTGGAGTTGCTAGCGCGCAATGGACACGGGGTAGAGGCGATGCCGTTTTTCAAGGTGCTGGTGGCGGCAAACCCGTGGAAGCCGGAGTATCGGCTGCGACTGGCGCAACTGGAACTTGCACATGGGAACACTGGCGATGCTGCTGCGGAGTTGAATCGGGTAGCGGGGAGCGGAGATGCTTCCTACGAAGCGCGGGCGGATGCGGCGAAGGCGCTTCGTGCGTTGCCGGGAGCGCATTCTTTCGCGAGTGAGGAGTTGACGCTGCTGGCGTCGAAGACTGCGACTTCCGCGCAGGCAGATAAGCCTTACTTTGTACAAGGGCGAGAGTTTGCTGCGGAAGGAGCGGCGGTGGCGGCTCGGCCGGGGATTCTGAGGGCCGCGATTGGCTTTGCGCCGGGCGATGCTTTGAGGCTGGCTGTCTTCAGGGCCGAGGTCGCGGCGGGGGAGGATGAACAAGCGCTGGCTGCAGTGACCCCCCTCATCCTGAGCGACCGGCGGTATTACGGCGGCAGAGACATGAGCGAAGATGACTCGTCGAAGGGGGACGTGGCGGAGTCGGCCGAGTCGGAGTCGGCAAGCGATTCAGAGGAGGCGCCGCTCGTCATGATGCCAGCCATGCTTTCGTCGCGTGAGGAGAAGCTGGCGTTTGCGCTCGAGGTTGCGAAGATGCAGGAACGCCTGGGGAATGATGGCGAGACCGTAACCTGGTTGATGGCGGCACGGAGGCTCTCAGACGATTCGAAGGAGAAGACCAACCTTGCCGCCCGGCTTACGGCGGCCCGGAGGCGGGCGCGGGTGGGTGCGGAGAATGATCAACGCCGGCCGGTGATCAAGGAGTCCATCGACCAGGCCGTGATGGTGAGGCCGCGTGTGGGACTTGCGGAGACGGGGGTCAGGCAATGACCTTTCTTTCCGGAGTGATACGAAGCAGGAAGCTACTTGTGTGTGCCGCGATTGCGGTGGTGGCGACATTAGCGGGCGCGGCGATGCACAGGCTGATGCAGCCCAGGGTCGAAACGGCTGAGCCGTTGACGGCATATGCACCGCAGGGCGCGCTGATGGCGGTTGAAGCGCCGGATTTTGCGGGGCTATTGGCTGCCTGGTCGAACTCGGCTGAAGAGAAGGCCTGGATCAAGAGCGACAACTATGCGGTGTTCTCGCAGTCGCGGCTGTTCTCGCGGCTGGGCGAGGCACAAGGAGAGTTTGCTGCGTCAGCGGGGCTGGCTCCAGATGCAGAGTTTCTAAGCCAGGTGGCGGGGAGCGAGAGCTTGTTTGCCTGGTACGACATAGGGAAGCTCGAATTTCTTTATGTGACCCGGATGAACGCGAGCGATGCGGCAAACAACCCACTGATGAAGCTGAAAGACAAGTTTCAGATGAGGAGGGTTGGAGCGGATAGTTTCTATCTTCGGGCTGCGAGTGGGCAGGACGTTTCGGGAGAGGGAACCGGCGAGGCGAGGACGGTGGCGTTCGCAGTCCACGGCGATCTGTTGATGCTGGCCACCCGAGAAGACCTGATCGCGAATGCGCTGCTGCTGGCCCAACACCAGGGCGACGCAAGTCTGAGGAGTGAACCCTGGTATGCGACTGCAGTGTCGGCAGTCGCGCCGGGCAAGGATGATGCGAAGCGGGCCATGCGGATGACGCTGAACCTGGCCAAGATTGCTCCTTCGCCGTACTTCCGCAGCTACTGGGTACAGCGGAACGTTACGGAGATGAAGCAATACAGCACGGCTGTGTCCGACCTGTACCGGACACCTGAAGCGTTTCGTGAGGAGCGGACGCTGGTTCCGAAGGCAATGGATGCGCCGGTGATTACGGAGGACCTGGAAGCCGTGCTGAGGTATGTCCCGGTGGATTCGGGGGTGTACCGAGCGACTGCTCGGCCGGGAACCGCGGCGGTGATCGAAGAGCTCGATCGGCGGCTCATCTCGCGGAGTATGGCGGCGAATCGCAGTTTGCGGGTCGCTCCGGTTGCTGACCTGACGGATCCGAGCGCGGGCAACAGTAGCGATCTTGATACACGGATTGATGAGCAGCCAGTACCAACAGAGCCGATGGCGCAATCGCTCGATGGGTTGCGAGGGCTGGTTGAGGCTGCGCATCCGAAGGCGATGATGGTTTATGCAACCGGGAGTTCAGGTAGAGGTGATGCGATTTTTCGATCCACCCATACGGCGGTGATACTGGCGAGTGATGCTGCGTGGGACCCGGGGGCTGTCGAGCAGGCGATGGATGCGGCGCTGCGAGAGCGCCTGACGATTGGCGGAGCTGGATTGACTTGGCAGGTCCGTGAACAGGGCGGCGAGAGTTGGATGGAGTTGACAGGCCTGCAGCCGCTAACGCTGGCGGTGCGCGGAGGAACCCTGGTGGCGGCTTCTGATTCAGAGACAATGCGGCACCTCCTGGAAAGCTCAAAATGCATTGGGACGGGGGGCGCTGATTACGCAAAGGTGAGGAGGGTTGCAGGCTTCAGCCATACAGCGGAACGGGCAGAGTATCTCCGACTTACCGCACTGCTGGATGGGAATCATGCAGCACCACAGACCGGGGATGGATCGACGGATAAGGCGGCGCCAGCGTTTTTCTCAAAGGATGTGGGAGGGCTGAGTGAGGCGTTCCGAACGCTGGATTCAGAGACATTTGTTGAGGGTGCAGGAGCGGATGGGGTGGTGCGGCAGACCGTGGTGTATCAGTGGCGCAGGTAGAGCTCGAGGCTGATCTTTCCACTGCAGCGATGGTGGAGGAAGGTTTCCGGGTTTGGTGATGTGTGACCGCGCGGGAGCGTGGGCTGTTTTCAGACTGACGGTAAGAACCCTAAAAAGCGCGGCCCCTATAAACAATGGCGGCGGAGCATTGATGGGGTCCTGCTAGGAGGGACGGTTCACTTCAAGCAGTCCCGGTGGGAGGGCCATTTCGATGCGTTTATCCTGCGGGTCCAGGGACAGGATAAAAGCTTTGACGAAGGGGATGAGGATCTCTTCGCCTTCTGCGGTCTCAACGGCGAGCAAGGGGGCGGCATCATCGAGACGACGTGCGCCATCGGGCGTGGTGGCAAACTGGACGTCAGTGACTGTGCCGACGGCTACCGACTCCCCCGGGGTTGCGAGATCGAAGACGGCGCACCCGATTAGATCGCTGACGTAGTTGGCGTCTTCATCCTCGAGCTCCACCCGTTCGGCAGCTGGGACAATGAGATCGAGTCCGGCAAGTGGTTCAGCGGCGTTAATGGAGTCAACGCCTGTGAGGTGGAGAACGATGCGACCTTCGTTACGACCAACGGGCAGCCACCACGCAGAAACCTCAGCGACCCTGGCTTCAGTCTCAGAGCCTGTAAAGCCGGGCCTCGCCAGGAAGACGCGCCTGGTAGTGTCGAAGCGCTCTGGAAAGTCGGTGAGGAGTTCGGCGAGGATTTCGCCTTTTCGGCCCTGCGCTCGAAGCAGGTGCGCAAGGACAATCCACCCTAGCGTTTCTCCTGGGGTGGGAAGAGCGCTGGCGGAATCCTGTTTAGAAGTGGTTTTCTTGGTCTTCACAGAAGCAATCGGCGGCGCGGCAGAAGCTACTCGGGCGTCGCTTCCTCCAGGACCTTGGCGGAGCCTGGCACACCCTCTTCGACGATGTCGAGCGAGAAGCGGTGCTGAAGCTTCATGCTGGCAGCACCAAGGATCGTCCGAATGGATCGGGCAGTCCGTCCCTGCTTGCCGATAACTTTGCCGATATCCCCCACCGAGACGCGAAGGCGCAGGATGGTGGAGCCTGCGTCAGGGATGATCTCGACGCTGACCAAATCCGGTTGGTCTACTAAAGCTTTTGCCAATCCAGCGATGAGGCTCTGCATCCTTTGGCTTGGTTGGCCTTCGGGCAGATTATCCGATTGCGGCATGTAGGTTCCTGATGGGAGAGATATGCCTGTAATAGGTTCCTGCGGTCGCGCTTCGTCGTAGTGCGAAGTCTGTGACAAGTTCACTTGAAGGATGGACAAATCATTCATGATGTTGTTTAGAGCGTCTCGGTGGGAGACGACTACACATTCAGGATAGATGCAACTTGCCAACCATCAAGCGAAATTTAATGCCTCGATCAATCAAAGGGAATGCGGAAAGCGACCCAAAGATCATGTGCGAGATTACTAGACCGCTGGAGCGAGCTCGGCAGCGGCGGGATTCTTGGTCAGGATCTTCCCAACAGTCTCAGAAAGCTGGGCACCGTTGCCGGTCCAATAGGCGATGCGATCATGCTTGAGATTGACGCTGGCGGGGTTGGTACGAGGATTGTAGGTGCCTACAACTTCAACGGAGCGGCCATTGCGAGCGCGGTCCTTTTCTATCACAACGATGCGGTAGTGGGGCTGTTTGCGGGCTCCAACGCGCGCTAGACGAATCATCAACACAGGGAAAACCTTTCAAAACTTGAATGTTGGCGGGACTGGCCGCCGGTGTGCTGGGCAGGAGATCGCAACTGCTGCACCAACACCTAAGTATGACGGAGATCCTGCGATTCCGCAATGCTAAACGCAGGAAAGCGTATGCAAGGAAACGGGTGAACAGTATCCGAAGTAACCGTTTTCATGACGGCCTCAGGTTCCTGGGAAGAGGAAGCGCAGGACATCATCAAACCGGCTAGCCCAGGCATCTTCACTGTGGACTCCGTCAGGAACCCGCTGGTAGGCAAGATCGATATGCTCGCGCCAGCCGCGACGTTGAAGCAGGCGAAAGAGTTGATCGGCGTCCTTGAGATGCCGCGCGCCTTCGTTCATGCCCATGTCGAGCCAGATACGGAGATCGGGGCGGGTGGGCGGAGCTTCGACAAAGCTGAGGATGCTGCGGTTGTTCCACCATATTGAAGGCGATAGAACAGCGATCTTGCCGAATATCTGCGGGTACTCGAAGCCGAGGAAGAGCGAGACTAGACCGCCAAGCGAGGAGCCACCGACTGCGGTATCCGCGGATGCCGACCGGGTGCGGTAGAGGGCGTCAATGCGCGGCTTCAATTCTTCGATAAGCAGTTGGGCGTAGCTGCGGGCTTCGCCCCCGCCGAGTTTGAAATCGCGTGTAGGCGTGTACTCAGCCATGCGGCGTAAACCGGTATTGGCGACGCCGACGAGGATAACGGGTTCGATCTCGCCGGACTCGGTAAGGCGATCGGCGGTGATGTGGGCATGCCAGGAGTGGCCCGGGACGTAGGCGGTGAGGTCGTCGAAGAGGTTTTGACCGTCGTGGAGGTAGAAGACGGGGAAGCGCCGGTCGGGATCATCGAAGTACGCAGTAGGTAGGTAGACGGAGACGCCGCGCTCGAACGGTTCGGGAAGAATGGCAGAGTGGAAG
>CAHJWN010000122.1 GCA_903642265.1 Acidobacteriaceae bacterium
GTGTCTGCTGTTCTTCCTGTCTATACGCAGTTTTCTCTGTCATTCTCAAAGCAAATCTGCTTCGCCCACTCCTGGTCGTCATCCTGAGCGCAGCGAAAGACCCCACGCGACTCAGGCTACCTCGACCGCTCAAACCTTCTCACAAGAACTTTCGCTTTACCAGCTGCGCCCAGGCTACTTCGAACTCGTAGCCTCATCCTTATAGAACTCCGCGATCTCCGCCGCATACTTCTTCTCAATCACGCGTCGCTTCAGCTTCATACTCGGCGTCAACTCACCCGCCTCAATCGACCACTCATCCGGCACCAGGCTCACTCGCTTTATATCTTCGAAGTGCGCCAGAGTTCCATTCACCTGCGTCACAATCCCCTGGTACAACGCCACCACCTTAGGATCCTTCACCAGCATCTTGCGGTCCGTCGTCGCGACACCTTGCCCCTGCGCCCAGCTACTTAGCGCCGCAAAGTTTGGAGCAATCAACACACATGCAAACTTGTGCTTGTCTCCTACAAGCGCCGCCTCCGCCACCAGGGAGTTCGCCTTCAGCTTGTTCTCGATCGGCTGTGGAGCGATCAGCTTCCCGCCACTCGTCTTCAACAGTTCCTTCTTCCGGTCCGTGATTGATAGGTATCCATCCCCATCTACTTGCCCGATATCTCCCGTCTTGAACCACCCATCGTTGCTGAAACTCTCCTCCGTCTCCTTTTCCTTCTTCCAATATCCCGGAAAGATCGAAGGCCCTTTCACCTCCAGCTCACCATCCTCCGCGAAGCGGCACTGCACATTCGGCAGCGGCTTCCCGACCGACCCAATCCGATGCGCATCGGGCGTATTGCACGCAATCACCGGCGATGTCTCCGACAGCCCATACCCCTCGTAGATCCGTATCCCCACATCCGCAAACCAGCCAGCCGTGTCCATGCCCAGCGGAGCTCCACCCGAGATAAATATCTTTGCCCGCCCGCCAAACGCCTCGCGAATTTTGCTGTACACCAGCTTGTGCGCCAGCTTGTACAACATCCCCTGCGGTTCCTGCCCAAGCAGCACCGCCTCACGGTTCTTCTTGCCCGTATGCAAGGCCCAGTTTAGAATCCTCATCTTCACTGGCGACGCCGCCGACTTGCCCGTCACGCCCTGCTTGATCTTTTCGTACACCCTCGGAACCGCCACAAACACCGTCGGCCGCACCGTCTTCATCGCCACCGGCAGCAGATCGAAGCGCGGTAGATAGGCCAGCTGTGCCCCATGCGCCATCAGCGCATAGTCCACATGCCGGGCCGTGATGTGCGACAGCGGCAGAAACGAGATTGCGACATCCTCATTGCTCATCCCAAGCGTTGTCGTCGAGTGATTAAGGTTCGTCGCCAGGTTGCCATGCGTCAGCATCACGCCCTTCGGCTCGCCTGTCGTTCCCGATGTATAGATGATCGTCATCAGATCGCCAGGCCCTACTTGCGCCGCCCGCCCATCGAAGCCCGCATCATGTTCCTGCTTCTCCTCTGCGCCGCCCATCAATTTCTGAAAGCTTTCCGCGTTCGGATACTCTCCCGCATCCATCACCACTACGTGTTCGAGCACCGGCAGGTTTCCCGCCGCCTGCACCTTCTCGTACTGCTCTACTGACGAAACCACCACCACCTTCGCCCCGGAATCCCGCAGCATGTACCCAACCTGTTCCGCTGTCAGCGTCGGGTAGAGCGGCACCACAACCGCGCCAATCGCCAGCGTAGCAAAGTCCGTCACCGGCCACTCCCACCGGTTCTCGCTCAACAGTGCAACCGCATCGCCCTGCCGGGTACCCCACTTCGTCAACACCTCCGCCAGCGCCCGCACCCTGCCATACAGCTCCTTCGAGCTGATCGTCGTCCACTCACCATTTGCATCCTGCGCCTGCATCGCAACCAAATCGCCGCGTCCACTTGCCAGCGCAAACACATCATTCACCGTTCGAAAATCAAACATCAGCCACCCTCAATTTCCTGGTTCCTGGTCCTTGTCCCTGGTCCTCAGTACCCTGTCCCCTGGTTCTGAGTAATTCCATTCAACAGCACATCCAACACCTGCTTCGCCGTCGCCTTCGCATCATAGACCCGGCCCGTGAACACCGCAGAACTCAGCAGCTCATCGATCGCCCCAAACATGCAGTGCGCCACCACGCCATCGGAAATGTCCTGCCGAAAGATTCCCTGCTGCTGCCCACGCCGCACTACCTCGCGCACCACCTGGATGTACTTCACCAGGTGATGATGCGAGAACTCCGCGATAAACTTGGCGCTCTGCCGCACCTCGGTCTGCATCACGATCGCCGTTGCCCGGTTCACCGAGCTGCTTTCGAGATGCGTCTCCGCAATAAATTCCAGCTGCTCCCGAGGGTCGTGCACCTCTTTGAATCGCTCGATCACCCGCTGATGAAATCGCTCCACATATTGGTCAATCGCAGTTCGCAGCACCTCATCCTTGCTCTTGAAGTAAAGATAGACCGTTCCATCCGCCATCCCCGCCCGTGCCGCAATCGCCGAGATCGGCGCATTGAAGTACCCCTTCTCGGCAATCACCTCCACAGCCGCATCGAGTATGCGCTGATACTTCTCATTCGCTGGCGCCGCAGGAAACACCTCCGATGTCAGGCCGGCATTACCCTCCGGCCTCACATCCAACTCCGTCTTATCCAATCTGCGCTTCAGGAGGCCCTCGTTCTCGAACATTCCAGCCACTGGAACTACCCAGCCACTCTAATGAATCTCCGGAATGATTGCCAACCGTAGTCTCCCATGCGCCCCTGCTCTCGATTTGTTCGCTGAAGGCGTCGGTAGCCGACTATCTTCATTTAATCAGCCACAGCCTCACCTCCATCGCTGAACATCGCCTCGATCGTGGTCTCGAACAGCCGCGCCAGCTTGAACGCCAACGGCAGACTCGGGTCATACTTTCCCGTCTCAATCGCATTGATCGACTGTCGCGATACCTTCAGCCTTTGCGCCAGATCTGCCTGCGACCATCGTCGTTCAGCCCGCAGGATCCGAAGTCGATTATTCATCGACAGGCCGGTTACTGCGAAACAGCATAAGCTTCGCCGTAAGCGCAATGATCAGAAAGATTGGGAAGTTCATCAGAATCGGAAGGTGCGGAACGCTTGTCAGTGACTCCAAAAGTCCCCAGATCGTCGTGACAGACAGCATACCGCCGATGCCCCACATCATCGACTGCATAAGCAGAAGCTGCTGATACTCGTCCTTCTGCTTGGTCGTCACAACTGCCAGCGTCACAATCATTCCGATCATCGAAACGGAGAGACCAATCGCCAGCAGGTAAGCCCAGAGGCTGTCTTTTGCAGGATGGCTGAAGTTGTAAAAGGCCCAGCAGACGAAATAGGTGATGTAGATAGGGAAAAATTTGCGGCGCATCTCCCGCTGTTTATGCCGCTTTGCTTCGGCGGACAACTCACATGTCATGTAAAGCCTCCTTATTTTTAAGGCAAGCTAACTTTACTTCTGAGGATCGTTTTAGTCAAGCACACTTTACATTAGCTGCGCTACGATCGAAAGCCGGGCTCCCATCGCGACATCATCCTGACGTGAAGCGGTTCGGCCCTTGCAGCTGTCATTCTGAACTCGGTCGAATGCCGCAGTTTGGCGAGTTGCAAAGTCAAAGACTTACATCCGCACGTGTCCCGCAACAATGATCTTGCTCGTTTCGCCTCTATCTATAATTGCGGAATGCTCCGCCTGTTCTGTCTTCGCACCGCTGCAGCCCTTCTGCTTCCGATCATCGCCGTCACTCCAGCTTTCGGTTGGGGTTCCGATGGCCACAAGCTCATCAACCGCCTTGCCGGTGCTGCTCTCCCCGCCGATGTCCCTTTGTTCTTGCGATCCCCTGAAGCGCTCGATGCTCTCGCCTACTACGGCCCCGACCCCGACCGCTGGCGCAGTTCCGCCGAGCCCGAACTCAACGCCGCCCAGGCGCCCGAGCACTTCATAGACCTCGAATACGCCGACCTCGTCGGCCCTCTACCGCGCCGCCGCTACGACTTTATCCGCGCGCTTACCGCCGCCCAGCTCGCACATCCAGACCTTCCACTCACCCCCGAGAAGGTCGGTCTTCAGCCCTATGTCACTGTTGAAGTCTATGAACGCCTAAAGGCCGCTATGCGCGAGTACCGCGCCCTCAAGTCCTCCCATGCCGACACCAAACCCGTCGAATGCGAGATCGTCTTCCTTGCCGGCTGGCTTGGCCACTATGTCGCCGACGGCTCCATGCCGCTCCACACCAGCATCCAGTACAACGGCTGGACTGGCCCCAACCCCAACGGCTACACCACGGAGCATCACATTCACGCGCTCTTCGAAAGCGACTACGTCTCCGCCAACGTCAAACCCTCCGACGTAGCGCCCCTCGTCATCGCGAGACCTGTCGCTTTGAACGACGTCTTCACCGACTACGTCGCCTATCTCCGCCATTCAAACTCGCTCGTCGAAAAGACTTATCAGCTTGAGAAAACCGGCGCCTTCACCGGCCCCGGGACCGCCGAAGGCAAGCTCATGATTGACGAACGCCTGGCCGCCGGCGCAACGGAGCTCCGCGACATGATCTATACCGCCTGGCAAACATCCGCCGACCCAATACCCCAGTACCACGCCGACAAACCCGCTACCAAGTAACGGGCTGTTTGGTTTGTCAACCTATATGGTTTGTCTTTCCCGAAAGGAATCTGCGTCTCAGCACTTCGTTCGTACATCCATGCTTGTTTGTCATCCGCAAAGGGAATCTGCTTCTCAGCTCTCTAAGCCCCCAGCTTATACCGCGTCTCCGCCAACCGGAACAACGGCCGCCAAACCAGCCGATTCGTCGTCACCACCATCAACGCCATGATGATCGTCGCCAGCAGAAGCACTGGAAACTGGCCACCACTTGTCGCTTCGCTGATGATAGCGCCCAGCCCGCGCGTCTGAAGTATTTGCCCCTTGATCGGGAAATACTCCGCGATGATGCTGGCGTTCCAGGCACCCCCTGAAGCCGTCACTAGCCCGGTAATTAGAAATGGAAAGATGCCCGGCAGAATGACCGTCTTCCATCGCTGCACTGTTGTGAAGTGAAACAGTGTCGCTACCTCTTTCAGGTCGGAAGGTATGGCAATTGCTCCCGCAATCACGTTGAACAGGATGTACCACTGCGTTCCCAGCATCATCAGCGCGATGGAACCGATCCCCATACCCCCGCCAAGCCGCACCAGCGCCAGCAGCAGCACCGGGAACAAAGCCGTCGCCGGAACCGACGCCGCAATCTGCGCCAGCGGCTGAGCAATGCGCGCCAGCTTTGGGTTCGACCCGATCGCCACCCCTACCGGGATCGTCCACGCTGAAGCCAGCACCAGTGCCAGGTTCACGCGCAGAAACGTGATGATCGCCCCACCAAGTATGCGCAGATATTCGTGAACGGCGAGCGGCCGCAGCAACGCCACTCCCTGGAACGCCGCGTATCCAACTGCTACCGCCGCCACGATCAACATCAGTGCCGGAACGCCATACGTGCCAATCCTCGATCGCACCCGCGGCGCAACCTCAAGCGCCCGCATCTTCAAAGCCCGCCGCGCGGCCAGCCGGCTGTAGATGCTTTCACTGAGCGGTGTAAGCGTGTGCCGCCCCAGGGATGCCAGCGCGCCCGAGTGCGTCAGCAAATGCAGTATCGGCGAGCTCACCCGCTTGCTGCTCTCCACCTGCTCGAACTTGAACTTGTCACTCCAGGCGATCAGTGGCCGCCATACCAGTTGGTCCGTTGCCACAATGATCGCCACCATCGTGAAGAGTCCCCAAAGAATCGCCGCACCGTTCCCCTGGTCCGCAGCCGTCTGCAGATAAGATCCCAGTCCCGGCAGCCGAAAATCTCTTGACCCAAGATGAAACATCTCGCACGCCATCAGGAAAAACCACGCCCCTGCAACCGACATGATCGAGTTCCAGATCAACCCAATCGCCGCCGAAGGCAGCTCAAGTTGGAACAACCGCTGCACTCGCGAAAATCCGTAAATGTCCGTCGCCTCAGTCAACTCGCGCGGCAGGGCCTTCAGCGAAGAGTAGAAGCTGAACGCCATGTTCCATACCGACCCGGTAAAGATCAGCACGATCGCTCCCATCTCCACGCCTAGCTGCCGCGTCGGAAAAAGCGCAATCATCGCCAGCATCACTGGCGGTAGAAAACTAAGCACCGGGATCGATTGCAGAATATCCAGTACCGCAATCATCACCTTCTCAGCACGCACGTTGTAAGCCGCAACATATCCATACGTGATCGCAAAGAGGAGGCTCAGCAGGTAGGCCAGCCCGATCCGTACCACCGAATAAAACGCATACAGCGGTAGCGCCCGCGGACTGAGATCGACGTGCATCTCCGGTTCCGGCGTTCCCGCCCAGAACATCGCAATCCGGATCACCGCATAGAAACAGGCCAGCCCGATTGCCGCGATCCCAAGGTCGATAAAGACCGGCCATCCCCGTTCGAATACCTGCGTCCGTGCCAGCGTCTCGCGCGGCTGCAACCGGCTGAACCTGTCCTTAATCTTCTCCGAAAGGCTGTCTCCAAGGTCGATCATGCATCAATCTCGGCAGCAGTCTCGACTTCGGTCTCGTGATGCAGCTTCTCCGTTTGGATGAATCTTCGCCGCGACGCATCGAAGTCGAACAACTCCGCATACCGGCCCCAGTTGATCGCCGTCTCCAGCTGCCGAATCGTCTCATCTTCACTAAACTGCTCGTCCAGCATGTCGTGAAAAAACTCTTCTGGCACGGTTCGATCGCTCTTCGCCTCGATCGCACGAACGATCTGGCGCAGCAGCAGCACGTTCTCGACCGCCGCAATCCGAAACAGCTCCTTCTGCCGCAGGATCTCGGAGTTTGCATACTCCGTGCCGGTCTCGGTTATCGCCGCGTCGCCCTCGTTCACCTTCAGGAATCCAAGCAGCTGCGCTGCATCGACAATCGGCAGGAGATCGTCGATCTCGAACGCCAGATCATCTGCCAGCCGATAAATATCATCCTTGCCACTGTGATCGAGCAGGATCTCCAGGAGTCCCGCAATCCCACCCGGCCTCGCATGCGGCAGCATCTGGTAATGCATCTGTCTTTGGTCGCGGACGGGTCTGCCGGTTGTGGTCTGTGGCAACTCCGGCGGCTTCGCATCGGGTTGGGTCAGCACCTTGTAGATGTAATCGACCAGCTGTGTAAACGCACTTGCCTTTCGGTCCCGCGGATGCACGAGCGAGACCTTGAAGTCAGTCCGGATATGACCCGGATTTCTTCCCAGCACGATGATTCGGTCCGCCAGCAGCACCGCTTCTTCAATGTTGTGCGTGACGATAAAGATGGCCTGCGTCGGGATGGTCTTCTTCTGCCACAGCTCCAGCAATTCGCTGCGAAGGTTCTCCGCCGTCAATACATCGAGCGCCGAAAACGGCTCGTCCATAAACAGTACTTCTGGCTCGACCACCAGCGCCCTTGCAAAGCCAACCCGCTGCCGCATCCCACCCGAAAGCTCCTTCGGATACGCCGCCTGGAACCCATCCAATCCCACCGTGTCGAGGATCTTGTTTGCCCGCTTGCGACGGTCCGCCGGCTCCATGCCGCGCGCTTTGAGCGGCGCTTCAACATTCTCGAACACCGTCAGCCATGGAAACAGCGCAAAGCTCTGAAACACGATCGACACATTCACGTCTGCCATCGCGATCGGCTTCTCGTGCCAGTACACCTGCCCGGCCGAAGGTTCCGACAAACCCGTCATCATCCGCATCAGCGTCGATTTGCCCGAACCCGATGGCCCCAGCAGCGCAACAATCTCTCCCGGCACAATCGACAGGTCTGTCGGCGAGATTACCTGGATCCGATTTTCACTCGGCTGGGCGTAATACTTCTCTACACGTTCCGCGCGTATGATCGCTTCTTGCATGAGCATTCTTTAGTTATGGATTTTTGAGTACAACGTTGACAAAATGTTGGGGTTGAACGAAGTGGATGTCCAGCCGTCAGCGTATCATTAGGTTTGTCGATGCGAGATGAACGCAGCAACTGTTAGCTGGCAAACATAATAGAACCAACATCAGAGCTCTTGCACAACTCCCAAGGAAACCAACGCATGTCTGAAACAATCCCTACTGCTGCGCCGAAGTCGAAGGTCCTTGTTGCCGACGACGAACAGGTGATCGCGAACACCCTGGCCATCATTCTCAATCAGGCCGGCTTCGAAGCTCGCGCGGTGTATAGCGGTGACAAGGCCATTGAAGCGCTCGACGGCTTTCAGCCCGACATGCTAATCAGCGACGTCATCATGCCCGGGATGACCGGCATCGAAGCCGCCATCATCACCCGTCAGCGCATGCCGAAGTGCAAGATCCTGCTCTTCTCCGGCCAGGCCGCCACCGCCGACCTCCTCGAGAAAGCCCGCTCCGAAGGCCACGAGTTTGAAATCCTTGCCAAGCCCGTGCACCCCACCGACCTTCTGGCCAAGCTCCGCGGCTAGTTCCAACCGGTAAACCACGGAGACGCGTTAGCGTCTCCGTTTTCTTGCTCGCAACACATTTGCTCGCAGGGCATTCCCCATGATCTATCGGCCGCTTGTATTCTAGATTCCGAAAGAACCTGCGTTCCAGCCTCAACACCACCGACCTCCAAAGTCTAGGCCCCACTCTGAGCCCAGCGAAAATCCCAACCTGGCCCCTGTCGTTGCCCGTTTTCCGCTCCATCCAATACAAAAGGCGCGAAGAGTTCATCTCCGCGCCTTCTTAGTTCAATCCGGACCGCCTACGGTAAAGTCCCACCGACATACGAATTCCCAGCCTGCTTTTGCCCCGGGATGCGCACAACGAACACCACATCCTCGCCCGATTTCAAGCTGTTCACGTTTGCCTTGTAACTTGTCTCATCGGTCACAGGCTTCTTATTGATCGCCGTGATCACGTAGCCCTTGGCAAGACCGATATCCTCCGCAAAGGAATCTGGCCGCACGCTGGTCACAATCACGCCGCGTACACCTAACTTGCTTCCCATTGCTGGTGGAAGCGCCGCGACGGTGATGCCCAGCTTGCCCTGCCCTGCATCAGGCTCAGAGGGTGCAGAGCTGTCATCGGCATCGGTCGCCAGCGCCGCAAAGATCTTGCTCCGATCGGTAATGGTCACCGTTGCATCCTGTTTCTTGCCATCGCGCAGGTAACCCAGCTGGATCGTTGAACCGACCTTGCGGCGTGAAATGTCCTCAACCAGGTCGTCGCCATCTTTGATCGGCCGACCGTCGATCGCCACGATGATATCGTCTGCCTTGATCCCTGCCTTTGCAGCCGACGCTGTAGGATCGACGCTGTTCACCATCACGCCGCCATTCGTGAATCCATATACCCGGCCCACGGCGGAAGATGTCGTCGGTTGAAAGCTGATCCCGATTGACCCGCGCGTCACCTTGTGGTCCGGCCCGATTAGCATGTTGTACACATTGATAATCGTGTTTGAAGGCATCGCGAATCCAACCCCTTCGCTGCCGGCGGACTGCGTATAGATTGCCGTGTTCATGCCGATCACGGCACCCGTCATATCCACCAGCGGCCCACCGGAGTTGCCCGGATTGATCGCCGCATCCGTTTGGATAAATCGCTGAAACTGGCTCTGCTGCCCGTCCGGGATTGCGCGGTTCTTCGCCGAAACAATGCCTGCCGTGACCGTCTTCGCGAGCGCAAACGGACTACCCACTGCCAGCACCCAGTCGCCGACCTGCGCGCCTTCAGAGTTACCCAGCTTGATCGTCGGCAGCGGCTCTTTCGCGTCGATCTTGATTACAGCAATGTCCGTATCTTTATCCACACCAACCACGTGTGCCGGACGGCCGTTATCCCCAGGTCCGCCATCGGGATCGGTCGAGAGCTTCACATAAATCTTGTCGGCCTTGTCGACCACGTGATTGTTCGTAATGATGTAGCCGCGTGAATCCACGATGAAGCCTGAACCAAGCGCGCGCCG
>CAHJWN010000123.1 GCA_903642265.1 Acidobacteriaceae bacterium
GAGATAAGGGTGGCCTTGAGGCCGGGACGCCACGCGCGAGGCGATGCAGATGTCATGTTGAATTTTCTCCATGCGGATGTTGCTTGAGTGTGTGTGCCGGGTCTGAGTATCCACTGGCAACAGTGCTCCAGGCAAGACGTGGCCTGGGCGGTGACGAACTTAGCGGGGTTCATTGGCTGGCGGTACGGTAGTGTTTGCCTTGCCGAGCTGTGTGGCGCGAAGGAGTTCGGCATCCGATTCCTGCTTGCGGGCGAGGTGGGCAAGGGCGAGACCACGGTAGTAGTGGGCAGGGCCGTAGTCGGGGGAGGACTGTTCTGCGGCGGCTAACTGGCGTTCGGCGGTCGGGTAGTCTTTTGCGCGGAATGCCAGGATTCCCATACCGGTGAGCGCGCCGCCGTGGGTGGGGTCACGGGCGAGGACGCGGCGGAAGAGGGGTGCGGCCTGAGCGTCATGTTGCGCGTCGAGTTCGATCTGGCCGACCTGGTAGTAGGCCTCCGTCTGGACGGGCTGGAGCTGGATGGAGCGTTCGAATTCGGCACGGGCTTCGGGGGTGCGCTGGAGCATGGCAAGGACGTGGCCGAGGCCGAAGTGGGCGGTGGCGTCGTCCGGGCGCTGGGCGAGGTAGGCGCGAAAGTCGGTTTCGGCCGCGGGCATTTGACGCTCGTCGATTTCAAGTTGAGCGAGGGCGTAGAGGATTTCGGGATTGCTGGGCTCGAGCTTGCGGGCGGCGCTGAGGGCGTCGGAGGCGTCGGTGAGGCGGTGGAGTTCGTAGGCCTGGCTGCCGGCCTCGAAGAGCAGCTGCGGATCGTCGTGGAGCCGGATGAGCGCGTGTTCGAGGACTTCGAAGGCGATGTCTGGATGGTCTGCGTGCTTCGCGGAGAGGGCAAGGTCGGTTGCGGCGGCGAGCTCGCCTTTGCGGGCGGCAGGGTTGGCGGGTGCGAGTGCGAGGACGGTTTCGAAGCGGTCCATGGCTTCGGGGTAGAGATGGTCTTCAAGGAAGAAGTTGCCAAGAGCGTTGTTGGCTTCAGGCGAGTTGGGGTTTGCGGCGAGGACGCGGGTGAGAAGTGCCTTTTGCGCGGCGCGATCGGTTGAAGACGTGGGGGACTGGGCGGGAAGGGATGAGGCAATCTGGCCGGAAGCAGGGCGGCATAGGAGTGCGGCGATGGCGAGAGCAAGCACGGTTTGGCGCAAGGTGCTTATAGCGTTCCCAATTGGTGATACCGCACAAGGAAGAAGGAGCCAGCGCTAGGCGATGGCCCCTCCAGTTTGAGTACGGCTCAAGTTCTAGAAGAAATACTTGGCTGTTAGTTGCAGATTACGTGGACCGTAGTCTGTGCCCGTTGGAATACCGAAAGCGCCGACGCCAGTGGATGAGTTTGGGTTCAAGTTCGGCAGAGCGAAGCGGTGGCGGTTGAAGACGTCAATTGCCTCTGCTTTGATCTGGAACGATTGCTTTTCGGTGATGTGGAAGTCCTTCAAGAGACTGACGTCCTCAGACTGGAACATCGGGCCGGTCACGGATTGAACGACGCGAGCAATGTTACCCAGTGCATATGGTGCAAAGGAGCATTGACCATTGCTGCAGCCGGGATCGTAGGGCCGCGGTTGATTTAATCCTTCGGCGTTCTGGTCGATAAAAGCAGCCTGATTCATAGCGATGCCGGCATCTGCCGGGCCGTTTGTGCCAGCAGGGCGGTATCCAGGTTTGAACCATGATTGACCGTTGAACTGGTTGGGCCCGTTTTTATTGTGCTTAAAGGCGGCGCTTGTGAAGTTCTGGTTTCCACCCGCTGCCGGTCCCTGGGTATAGCTGATGCAGTTCTGGTAGTACGGAATCCCGGAAGCGCAACCGAACGAGATGTTCTGTCCAGATGAATATCGCTGAATCGCTCCCACTTCCCAGCCGCCAATGAGTAGATCGAGAGCGCGGTTGCTGCTCAAGAACTTTCGTCCCTTGCCAAACGGAAGTTGATACAGATAGCTGACAACGACAGTGTGCGGGATGTTCTGAACACTGACAGCTTTCTCCAGCCGTAAGTTGGTGTTGTCCTGACCCTGCTCCAACTGATTGCCGGACACGTAGCTGAACGGGATGGCGGAGTCTGCATCCGTGAGGGATTTAGACCAGGTGTAGGACGCCTGAAGGTTAAAGCCCTGGCGGAAGCGACGTTCGAGCGAGACAACCATGGCGTTATAGCTGGAGTGACCGAGATTTTCCAGGCAGCAATCGCCGGCGATGTAGTCGTATTGCGGGAATGGGCGCAGCGCCTGTCCCAGGTTACCGGCAAAGGTCGCATACGGCGCAGCAACGCCGGAGTTAGCACCGCCTTCGGGGATGTAATAGGCCGCATTATTGAGTTTGTCGCCGAGAGCAAAGTACTGCTTAGAGATGTTATTGGAGTTGGTCAGGTCACCGGAACGGAGATTCTGCGCAACTTGCCCGATATAACCGAGCTTGAAGATCAAGTCCTGGGCAAGCTCGTCCTGAAGCTGCAGGCTCCAGTTGTCGGTCATGGAAGGACGTCCATCCCTTGGCGTGATGACTTCACCAGCGACAGCATTGAACTGACCCGGAGAAACACCTGTAAGTTGACCCGGGTCAAGGCTGGTATCAAAGTTGACTGGCGTTCCGTCAGCATTTTGGAAGCCGGTATCAAGCTGGAAGGAGTGGCCAAAGGTGCCGCGTTCGGGGTGTACACCTGCCGGGCTGCGACCCTGCGTGTAGCCGCCGGACATGGAACCGCCGAAGTCGTTGTACTGGAGCGGGCCATAGATGATAGCTCCACCTCCGCGAAGAACGGCTTTGTTGTTCGTGCCCGGAAGCGTATAAGCGAAACCGACCCGGGGTGCGATGTCCTTGTACCACGTGTCAGCCCATGCCGTGTTGCATTTGCAGTTGACACCGAAGACCAATGCGCCAGGGAGATTCCCTGCTGCCGGATCTGGAGCGGTGAAGCTGAAGCTGGAAGTGCGATCCTCAGCTTCATGCCGTGGAGCGTCGACGTCGTAACGCACACCGAGATTGACGGTGAGGTTAGGAGTGAGCTTCAGGTCATCCTGAACAAACCCGGCAAAGTAGTGCGAATTCCAGCGTGGATGATCGTTGAAGACTGTCTGGTTAGAAGCGCCAACGTATCCGGTGAGAAAGCTGGCAAAGGCATTTCCATCAAAAAGGTACTGGGGACCTTCATTTTGCACGGCGCTCTGGTCACGGTAGAAGGTAAGTGAGTCCTGGTTGTAGTTAATGACGGAGTATTGTTGATAGCGAACATCTATACCGAACTTGAAGCTGTTACGACCCTTTTGCCAGCTAACGCTGTCGCTGGCGCGAATACCATTGTCGATATTCTGACCATTCTGCTGCTGACCTAGCTGCGTAAGATCGTCATCGCTCACAAAGTTGAGGATCGGAAAGAACGGAGCGAGTAAGCCGGGAATTCCTGCAGCGGTGGCGTCCGGCGAGTTATAGCCCGCCCCAAGGTTAATGCTATTTGTTCGGTTGTAGCCAAGATTGACGTGGTTCAGAAGCGTGGGGCTTAATGTGTAATCCCAGCCTATACGGGTGTAGTGTGTCGTGAAGTCCTGCACATAGCCACTGCTATTGAACGATGAGGGAAAGTTAGGAGCTGCTGTAAGAAGGAAATTTTCCCGAGTGCTGTAAGAAGCAAAAATCTTGCTACTTGAGCCAATGTTCTGGTCGATGCGAATTGAGTAAGTGGTATTTGTAATCGGCCTTGTGCCAGTTGACGCGTAGTTGCCATTATTCGGGAACGGGGCGTTTGCGAAGCCAACCTGGTTGGGCAAGGGAAGCCCGGCAATCAACTTCTGGGCGGCTGGGCTCAGCAGAGTGGTGGGAATAACATTCATGGTCGCGTAGGACGACCGGCAAAACTGCCCAGCGCCGGGGCCAGGGCGGTCCGTTGTGGGATCGAAAATTTCGTTGTAATAGACCTGCTCGCCCGTGCAAGGGTTGATGTTATTAGGAGCAAGCGTGGCTGAGACGGGACCACCTAGAACGTCCCTAAAGTCACCGGTACGTTCGGCCGCAGTGGGTACGGTCGATTGGAAGGTAGTACTTGTGTGCAGCTGATATTTTTCCCAGGCGAAGAGAAAGAATGATTTATCGCGGCCGTTATACAGATGTGGGATTTTGACAGGTCCGGTTAGTACTCCACCGTAGTCATATTTGCTGTCTTGAATTTTCTTGAAAGGGCAGTTTATTTCAGAGACACCGACGCACTGGGTAGAACCAAAGGCGTTATTGAACCAGCTGTTGGCGTCCAGCGCTCTGTTCTTAAAGAGGAAGAAGGCGTTACCGTGAAAAGTATTTGTGCCGCTTTTTGTCGAGAAGCTCTCGATGCCAGCCGTGGTGCGGCCGAATTCCGCCTGTGGTGTGGAGGTCGTGACCTTGAATTCCTGCAAGGCCTCGATGGAAGGCGAGGTCTCGTCGAAAGAAGAACCGTTTTCGGAGCGTTGGATGCTGGCACCGTCGAGAAGGACCTCAGCTCCATATGCCTGGCCACCGCTCAGACGTGAGAAGAAAACTCCATTTTGTGAGTTGCCGCTGGTACCACTGCCGGGACCGGTTGTCCCTGGAAGCAGGAAGACGAAGGTCTCTGGCGAACGCAGACCGCCGACACCCTGCGCGAGGGCAATCGGTAGATCTTCGATCTGCTTGTTGGAGACGGTGCCGCTGATGTCAGAGGATTCGCTTTCAAGCCGGAGACCGCTGGCGTCGACGTTGACGACGTCTGTGACGACGCCGGTTTTAAGGACGATGTTCAAGGCGGTGGTGCTGTTGATTGTCACTTGAACGCCGCTGCTCGTAACGGTGCCAAAGCCTGGGGCCGTGACGGTGACTGCGTAGGTGCCGAGGGGGATATCGGAGAAGCGGTAGGTGCCGGCGGAGGTGGATATCGTATCGTTCTTGCCGCCGGTCTGCTGATTGATCGCAGAGACTGTTGCCCCGGGGATGATTGCGCCGGTTTCGTCGGCGACGCTTCCGGCTAGTTCGCCTCTCGCTGATTGTGAGATCGCGGCGTTAACAAACGATCCGAGCAGCACGAGAAGGACGAAGATGTGCCGCAGTTGTTTATACGTACTGGCCATGTGTAACTCTCCCAGAGGTGATGCATTAAGTAGTAAAGGACTTGGTACGTATGCTCGCGCGCGAAAACGGTTTCATGGCGGCTACGTACTCTCTTTTCGATCGTTAGAGAAAACGTTATCGGACGGGTGATTATTTTGTCAACGCGAGGAACTCAGCTGTTTCGTTCTGCAAACAATCCTTAACATGGGGCAAGTAATCAAGAAGATTATGAGCAACACATGAGGAAGATCATGGGCCAGATAATGGGGCAGGGACGGCGAGGCGCGCGGCTGCGTCGAACTCAGCTTTGGCTTCCTGCTGCTGACCAAGGTGACGGTAGGCCTGGCCGAGAAGAAAGTGCAGATTCGACTTGTCGGGATCCAAACGCGTTGCGGCTGCCAGGTGCTTTCGGGCTTCGGGGTAGTTGGTTTGCTGGAGATAGAGCTGGCCGAGCTGCTCCTGGATGCGCGGGTCGTTGGGCGCGATGGTCTCGGCTCGAAGCAGCAGAGGCAGGGCGGCGGCAGGGTCGGCGCGATGGAGCAGTACGACGGCAAGGTTGAGCAGTGGCTGCTCGCTGGCAGGAGTTGCAGGGCCGGCATCCTGCAGGGCGATGGCGCGGCGGTAGGCGGCGACGGCATCGTCGGTACGATTGAGGCCTTCGTAGGCGAGGCCGAGATTGTTCTCTACCTTTGCGCTGCCTGGAGCCAGGCGCCGGGAGTGTTCGAAGCATTTCGCGGCGTCGACATATTGCTGCTGGGTGTACCGAAGGCGGCCGAGGGCGTACCAGCTTTCGGGATCGTCGGGTGCGAGCTGGACGGAGCGCGTGATCCACTTGCTGGCGTCGTCAAGATCGTTGAGGAGGACGTAGTCCTGGCCGACGCTGCGAAGTTCTCCGGCGGAGGGGGATTGGAGCGCTGCGGCGCGGGTGTACTCCGTAAGCGATTCCCTGGGCTTGTTCTGACGGAGAAGCGAGTAGGCGAGAAGATAGTGGGCGCTGGCGGAGTTTGGGTCGGTACGGAGATAGGTGCGGAGAAGGGTTTCAGCTCGGGCGGGGTTGCCGGAAGCGATGAGCTGCTGCGCCTGGCTGATTGGGTCGGGCGAGCCCTGGGCTGACAACGACATGCAGGCGGTCAGCACGGGTGCAAGAGAGGCTGCTAGAAGCGCTGCAAGGACGCGGCGCGGTCGCCGGGTACGCAGTGCAGCAATCAAGGCTTGCCGGCCTTTGGTGTGGCGCCGGAAACGGAGGGCTCGTCGATCTTCACAAGCTGATCGGCGGCGATATTGATGAGGGTCTGGTGGATGCCGCTAGGCCAGCGGATCTCAATGGTCTGTGCGGCGGTGTCGGGGCCGAGGCCGAAGTGGGCGCGCTTGTCGTTCGAAGAGAGGTAGCTGCCGGCGGTGGAGATGGTCCAGTACTGTGGACCGTGCGAGGTGACGACCTTGACTTCGGCACCGATGGCGTCGCGATTGCTTTTGTGGCCAATAAGCTGAAGGGTAAGCCAGTGGTTTCCGCTGGGTGTGTCGTTGCGGAGAACGTAAGCGGGGCCGCCGTTGGTGCTGACGACGGCATCGAGGCGGCCATCGTTGTTGAGGTCGCCGACAGCCATGCCGCGGCCCACCCAGGCTTGTGCGAAGACGCTTCCGGAGCTTGCGGAGACGTCGACAAACTTCCCGCCGCCAATGTTCTTGGCGAGGAGCATGGGCTCTTTGTAGTGGAGCTGCGGGTAGTTGAGTTCTACGGTGTCGAGATCGTGGCCCTGGGCGATGAGGAGGTCCTTCAGGCCATCGTTGTCGTAGTCGAGAAAGTGAATGCCCCAGCCTGAGTGCAGGAGGGTCATGGGCGCGAGGCCGGAGACGTAGGTGTCGTAGGTAAAGGAGCCGTCGCCGTTGTTGCGATAAAGGGCGTATTTCTGGTTTGCAAGATTGGTAATGACGAGGTCGGGTAAGCCGTCGTTGTCATAGTCTTCGAAGTCGATACCCATGCCGGCGTAGGTGCGACCTTCGCCATCGACGGCGATCTCGGCGGTGAGGCCGGTCTCTTCGAAGTTGCCATCGCCCTTGTTGTGGAAGAGGAACTCGGGCATGGAGTCGTTGGCGATGGCGAGGTCGATTTTGCCGTCGCGGTCGAAGTCGGCGATGGCGATACCAAGGCCTTTGCCGGGGACGCCGAGGCCGAGCTTCGTGGCGCTCTCGGTGAAGGTGCCGTCGCCGTTGTTGTGATAGACGAGCGGGGCGATGGCGGGGAAGATGTCGGGGTGGCAGTAGGCGCGGTAACCCTCGCGATGCTCCCCGCAGTAGACGTCGTCGAAGCTCCAATGGACGTAGCGAAGAACGACGAGGTCGAGGAGGCCATCGTTGTCGAGATCGACCCAGGCGGCGCTGGTTGACCAGGAGCTGCCGGGGGTCTTGTCGCCGCCGGTCCCCGAGCGGTCTGTGACGTCGGTGAAGGTGCCATTGCCGTTGTTTCGGTAGAGGTGATTGCCGCCATAGCCGGTGACAAAGATGTCGTCATAGCCATCGTTGTCGAAGTCGCCGACAGCGACGCCCATGCCGTAGCCGATGCCCTTGAGGCCGGCCTTCTCGGTAACATCTTCGAAGGTGCCGTCTTTGCGTTGATGGAAGAGCCGGTTCCAGTCTTTCGGGGTGCGCTTTTCAGGGACGAAGTCTTTGGGCGTTGGGTCATCAAGAGGCGCGCCGTTGACGAAGAACAGGTCCATCAGGCCATCGTTGTCATAGTCGAACATGGCGACGCCGGAGCCCATGGTCTCGATCAGGTACTTATGGCTGGTATGCGAGGCGACGCCTTCGAAGTGAATGCCGCTGGCGGACGTAATGTCGGTGAACTTACCAGGCGTAGGAGGGGTGACAGCAGAGATCGTTGGTGCGGGCGCGGGGGGAGAGGCTTGTGCATGAGCCTGTACGGGCGGCAAGAGGAGCGCGGGCAGCAGGGCGACCAAAGCTTTGATTCTGAACAATGCACTTCCTCGACAGGTGTTCAGGATGCACTAAACCAAGCAGCACTGCAATGGACCGGCGTAGAGGCGCCGCAGTGGGTGAGCCGCACAGCCCGTCGGGCCGGAGTATCCACTGAATGCGCATTATGGTTGCGAGGAGGTCTCGCGCATACCTGCGGTCTTGAGCATACCTGCGGTCTCGCGCCTGGCCTATGATTGGAAACGCCGTGGTCTTAGTGGACGATGTTGTTCGAGTGGGTGGGTGGGAAAGATCCGGCAAACGAGGGCTGCAGGATGCGGGCAATCTAGGTCGCTCAGGAAGGAAAAGGGGCACGGCGGTTGCCGAGCCCCTTTTGCGAGTCCATGATGCAGGTACTTAGGCGGCGGCTGCCTTTTCGCGAGCGGATTTTGCGCTCGAGAGGGCGGACTTCGACTGGGTTGCGAGGGTTGCAAAACCAACGGCGTCGTTCACTGCGATGTCTGCAAGGATCTTACGATCGAGCGGATTGCCGGCGAGCTTGAGGCCATTGATGAAGGTCGAGTAGCTCATCCCGTTGAGGCGGCAGGCGGCGTTGATGCGGACGATCCAGAGAGCGCGATACTGGCGCTTCTTCTGTTTACGGCCGGTGTAGGCGAACATGAGTCCGCGCTCGACGGCTTCCTGGGCTGCCTGGTAGAGCTTGGATTTTGTGAGGAAGTAGCCACTCGCGCGCTTGAGGATCTTTTTGCGGCGGTCACTACGTTTTGTACTCCGTTTTACACGGGGCATGGTGTTTCTCCTTTGGCGTACTACGGTTAAGCGGCTGGAGGAAGGTGGTCCTCTTCACGCGCTATGCAACTTCAGATCTCAGTGGAGTCGCTGACGCAACTCCAGGGGCCGTAACGCATTTCTGGCCCGTTTCTCGTTCTGAGAGGCTCGATCTGAACAACTTGTGCTTGGTGCTACGGCTGAAAAGAACTCAGGCGTAGGGGAGCATGCGGGCGACGTTGTAGGTATCCGCCTTCGAGATGAGCGCCGAACCGCCGAGCTTGCGCTTGGTCTTCGTTGCCTTCGAGGTGAGGATATGGCGCATCTTCGAGTGCCCGCGCTTGAACTTGCCGCTGGCAGTCTTGGTGAAGCGCTTCGACGCGCCGCTGTGGGTCTTCAACTTTGGCATGGGTTTCCTGGTGTGGCTGGAGACTAGGTGAGGCTTGACAACCTCTCAAGTCTATATGAAAACCCAACAGAGCGACAGCCTTTCTACGCGGCGAGCACTACACTTGCGGCGAATGGCGGTTTTGGAGAGATGCCGATGTGGGTCTGGGACATTATTCTGCGGGCTTCCGTGTCGATGGCGGGCGATGGGATGGGCGGCGATCGCGAGCGGAAGCGAAGAGCAGGCGAGGAAGATCATGAACTTTGCAGCGGGCGGCAGCTTGGGGACAGATTTTTAGAGCTTGGCTCATTGGGACGGGTGCGATCGAAGGAGAGCGTACCTCAGGGGCTAAAGCCCACGTAATCTGGAGCTGTTAAGGGCACGGCCGAAGCCGTGCCCTTAACAGAACGGCTGTCTTGGCGGTGGAATCTGTCTTGCTTGAGCTGCGGGGGAACTGAAAGCGAAACGCAGGCCCGTCGACTCCGTTCGGCGCGAAGTGCGCGCCAAAC
>CAHJWN010000124.1 GCA_903642265.1 Acidobacteriaceae bacterium
TGCGTCAGCAGCTGTGCCTCCTCGCCTATTCTTGTCCGCTTCAGGAATCAATTTTTATGGAAACAGAGGTGATACCGTACTCGATGAAACGGCCCCTTCGGGGCAAGGGTTCCTCGCCGAAGTATGCAGAGCGTGGGAGGCTGCTTCGAAACCACTGACAAACAGATCACGCATCATTCACCTCCGAATCGGCGTCGTCCTCGCTGCAGAAGGTGGATTACTTCCGCGGCTTTTGCCGGCATTCCGCGTTGGGCTAGGAGCGATCGTCGGTGATGGTGGAGGCTATGTGAGCTGGATTGCCCTGGAAGACGTGGTCCGCGTAATAGATCACCTGGTTGAAACCAGCGCAATGAACGGCCCGGTAAACGTCGTTGCTCCTCAACCAGTAACGAGCGAGGCTCTCAACCGAGCGGTCGGAAAAGCCGTCGACTCGAACGTGCGCCTCCGTTTACCAGCCTGGCCATTCCGATTGTTGCTGGGACAACTGGCGGATGAGACGATCCTTGGCAGTGTGAAGGCGGTCCCCGACAGGCTAGTGAGGGATGGTTTTCGCTTTCAATGCGACACGGTCGAGGAAGCTCTGACCGGGATGAACCTGCGCCGGCTTTGAACCGACAGTGAGCGAAAATGGAACTGATACGCCTCTAGGCGCGAAGTCCATTAGACAATGACTACTGAGTCATTCCACATAACTGAGATTATGTGGAATTTCCGCGTTGGTCAACAATTCGTCGACTCTTCAAATACGTTGCCGATGTCGGAGGTGGTTCAAGGCGGGTCACAGACGGGACGCAGGAGATAACCGCGTTGTGAGCTAACGCGTCCAAAACAAGAAGGGCGCATGTAGGTGTAGCTGCTCTCGGAAGAGGCTTTCATGCGGAAACGATCTTTATTCGCCGGAGTGACGGCGGGTGCAGCAGGGGTGGGTGTGCTGCTGTTCGCAACGTCTCGGAAAGGTCTGGGGAGCAGGTCTGCGGATTGGAGAACAGGGGTCCGCTTTGGGCTCGGTGCAGCAGTTGGCTCCCTGCTGGGCATGGCCGGAGAGGCTCTGACCCGAGTGCCGGAAAAGGTGGCGCTCATGGAAGATTTGATGCCCAAAACGGAGATGATCTTTTCGTTTCCTCGCGTAGAGAAGCCGGTTCCCACGGATCTATTCATGCCGAAAGGCACCGGCACGGATTTTGAGACGAGACCGTCGGCGTGGGGCGGCTTCATCACCTCGAACGATCGCTTTTACCTGCGTAGTCATAGTCCAACGCCGAAGATTGATGTGGACAGCTGGAGGTTGAAGATCGACGGTACCGGCGTGGAAAGGCCCGTGGAACTGGCGTATGCCGACCTGGAAGCTTTCCCACAAGTCACGCTCATCCGCACGATGGAGTGTGCGGGGAACGGACGGCGTTTCTACAAGGAACACTTCGGGGTGGAGGGGGAAGGCGGTCAATGGCGTACGGGTGCCATGGGCAACGCGGAGTGGACCGGGGTTCTTTTGCGTGACGTACTCACGCGGGCCGGTGTCAAGCCGACAGCTCGCGATGTCATGCCAATCGGCCTCGACGACCATGAGGTGCGTCGACCAATGCCACTCAGCAAGGCGATGCGGGACGATACCTTGCTGGTACTGAAGATGAACGGCGAAACACTTCCGGCCGATCACGGATTCCCGGCGCGGGTCCTTGTCAGCGGATGGACGGGAACGGCAAGCATCAAGTGGGTAGGGCGCATTCAGGTAGCAGAGGAGTCCCTCCACTCGCCGTACAACACGATGGAGTACATCATGGTCGGCCCGAATTACCCGATGGAGTTTCCTGCGCTTGGACCGGCTATCACCGAGATGCCGGTGATGAGCGTGATCGACCTCGACTGGCCAGCCGAACTACTCGCTAACGATACAAACGCCATCCAGGGACGTTCCTTTGCCGGAGAAGGCAGGGTGCTCGAGGTCTCCTGCAAAATTGACGAAGGCGAGTGGCAACGGGCCGAGCTCTTTGGCCCTGATCTTGAGGGTTGCTGGCGACAGTGGAGATTCCCCTGGCAGCCGTCGCCGGGCAAACACGAGATCCGTGTGCGTGCCACAGACGACCGGGGCCGAACGCAACCTGATGATGTGCCCTGGAATCATCACGGCTATCTGTACAACGCGGTGATCGCACATCCAGTCACCGTCACCTGACCGGAAAGGAACTCTTATGGTTCTTCGATTGTTCGCAGAGACTCTGTTGGGTTCGACTCTGAGCATAACCGGACTCAGCAAAGCGGAAGCGGTAGAGAAGAAGCTTGCGGGTGGCAAAGCGTTTTCGGTACGAGCCATGATCTCCCGCCAGATGCTGATGGCGTTGACCCATCGCAAACTGAAAAAGCACAAGAAGGCGCGTCAAGGCTCCAGCGCGACGGCTCGAGTCAGGTCTACTACTTGAGGCCTCGACGGAATGGCAGCTTCGAATTGATGGAAAGCTGAAAGGCGTTGTTCTGGGTTCCGATCACGCCATTCGCGACCGGCAGTGACTGACGCAGGTACCCAAGTTCAAGCTGGAAGCTTTCGTTCAGATTCCATCCCAGCGCACCATAAGCGCGATTCTGATCGAAGGTTCGCCCTTCGTTGTGAGCTCCGAATCGGAGAGCTACCTCGTCATAAAGAGAGTAGTAATCGGGGAGGGGTCCTTTTGTAGGTGTGAACGCCGGTATCTCTGCCATTAGCCGATATCGACCACGTTCCCGGAAGTCCCAATCGAGGACATCGTCCGCCTGGTCTCGATCTCCTGAAAAGCTCTGTTCGAATCGCAGCCGCTGTCCGAGTTTGACGTGAGTCAGCTTCTTGCTCCACTCGATGTCTTCAAAGATGGTGTGCCGGATCTTGCTGGCATCCGTGGACTCGGGCGAGTAGCCGCGGACGTAGGTGTAACCAGGGCGAAAGGTCCACCCATGAAACGGCTTGTAGTTGACGCCCACGCGCGTCAGGCTCTGTTCGGGTGCTTCAACCCAGGGTTCCCGTCGTATCTGCGTTTCCAGATGCACACCCCAATGATCCGTTATGGGGTGATCTCCCAAGTACATGTACCAAGCGCTTTGACCGGCTCCGCCGGTCTGGGCGAGCGACGGCTGAGACATCGTGAGAGCGGACGTCATCAGAATTCCATAGATGAGATTTCGACCCTGCAATATGGCTGACCTTAGCGATGCGCGTTGACGCATCTCAGTGAGTGAGGTGAAAACATGACATGCAACGTAGGCGGAAATGATGCGCGCACCCGGCGTGGAATGCTCTCATCCATACGAGCGATGGATTGGGCAAGAGCCGCATATCCTTCCGAAAGTGAACCATAGCTACTAAGCTTGGCATATGTCCTCTGAATCAACGGATTACTGGGAAAAGATATACGCCTCAAACGGGACGATGAGCTCGGCCGGCATCAGCCTCCACTTTGGAGTGTCTTTCGAACTGATCACACAGTTTTCAAGGCCGCGGAGCAGTGTGATTGATATTGGAGGAGGGTCGTCCTCGCTCGCGGGTCAGATACTACTTGCAGGTTTCAGGCCAATCACAGTATTGGATATTGCACCAGCCGCGTTGACACGAGCGCGAAACCGCCTAGAACCTTCGATCCAGGCCGAAATCAACTGGCTAGGTGGTGACGTGCTGTCCACTCCTGATCTACGTTCTTGTGATGTATGGCACGATCGTGCCGCCTTTCACTTTCTTACAAGCTCTCAAGACCAGGCCGCGTATGGGGAGGTTGCTGCCAGGACGGTCAAGCCGGGCGGACATTTGATCGTAGGAACTTTCTAGATGAATGGCCCAGATAGCTGCAGCGGTCTGCCGGTCCATCGCTACGACAGGGATTTTTTGTCTAAGGTCTTTCGGGATCACTTTCGTTTGAAATCAGCGATGCAGGAGCACCACGGTACTCCGTCCGGAGTAAGACAGCCATTCGTCTTTGTCGTGATGCAGCGAAGTGCTGAGCCGGTGACTGTTGTTATCATTTGACGACGGCTAGTGCCTGCCGATTTCCGGCGGTCATCCCACCGTACATCCATCTGACTAGTTCAATCCCACATTCTGTAGGAGGCTATCGTTCAGGTCGGTCACTGGGTATCGAGCCGGGCACCAGGCAGGGAGACACAAACAGGTAGCCTACCCAGGCTCCGTGTAATGTTCGTGTCGATATCAACAGCCAGAGCCCCGCCAAGCCAGTGATGAGAACTCCTCCCACAGCAGCAAGACTTCCCATATGTGTGATTCGGGCTAGCGCAAGCGTTGCAACGGAATACACGCCGATAGGGAATGTAAACCCCCACCATCCAAGGTTGAAGGATATTCCGCTTCGGATCGAGCGTGCCGTCGTGAGCAGTGCGATGCAAAACCACCATATGCCGTATCCCCATAGCATCGATCCGCCGATAGCTCCGATACCAAAGGCAACTTCTCCAATCCACGGCAGACCAGCGGCTGGGAAGACTTTAGCTGCGTTGGTGCCCAGTAGCATTAGACCAAGTGCGCCCGTTCCGATCGGACCGAGCGCCAACCAACTCGTGGCAACCATGTCATCTGGTGGAAGCTTGTGCAGAATAAGCCGCATGAGCAGAATGACAAGAAAGCTCATGGCCAGTGGCACCGACAACGCCCAGAGCATGTAGGAGATCACGATGATGCGCTCGGCGGCATGGGGTTCAGTCATATACGGGACGAGCAAAGAACCACTGACGGCTGCAACCTCAGCAGCAACAATGGGCAGGAGCCATACTCCTGTCATCTTTTCCAGACTGTGATCTTGACGGGTGAACATCATGAACGGCACCAAAATGCCGCAACCCACTGCGAGTACGACGTCCAGCCACCACAAGCCCCTCGCCGTTTGCAGCGCAACATTGCCCCAAAGGGGAATACCGAACACCAGAAAGCCATTGATGATCGTCGCAAGACCCATAGGGATCGCACCGAAGAACATCGACACGACCGAGTGGGCCAAAACGCGGCGTGCCTCGTCGTGATAGACGATCCAGCGCGTCGCGTACAGAATGCTAAACAGAAGGAATAGCCCGATGTTCAGAAACCAAAGGCCTCTCGCTACCTGATGAAGTCCCGGAATATGTAGGGGGAATTGGTTGAGTGCCAGTGCGAGAATCCCAGTCCCCATCGTTGCAGTGAACCAGTTCGGTGTGAACTGGCGGATCATCTCTTGCCCGCGATTGATTTGATTCACAGTTAGGCTCGCTATCTATGTCTGTTGGCCACAGTCGGTTGCCTCGGAAGATCCGGGAAAGCAAACGTTCTAGTGGTGAGTGTAGAAATAGATGGCAACGCCGGCAGCGGCGAGAAAGAGGAAAATGAAAACATACAGCGCAATGACGAGTCCGTTGAAGTGATTTTGAACAACAACGCCGCATTGTGACGGGTCGATAACGTGTGCGATTTCTTCCTTCGCGTCGTGTACGAAATCCTTCTCCAAGACTTTAAGGTCGGCAATGACATGCTTTTCAAGTTCTTTGCTATTCATAATGTCCTCCATCGGACGTCTTCTTCTCTTTCAGAATGGCCCCTGATAGAACGTGTGTCGAATAGCAAATCCTGATTGGCAATAACCCATTGATGAAACACGGTGCTTATCTAAAATCCCCAGGCTTGGATTGCTCTTCAGCGCGCTTGAATCGCTCGTCGTTTTCCAACATGGTGTACTTCGGCTGTTCTACCCATTTCCGAAACGATGGCCGAAGAATCCAAAGCAACAGAAAACTTGCCGCAATGACGGTAACGATGCCCACAATAATGTTGATCATGGCTGTTGTGGCTCCTTCGCTTCCGTCCCATACATCTGCTGGATGTAAGGGATGAGCAATCTTCGCTGATCTTCCGTGAGGTTCGATTTCCAGCTCGGCATTGCGGAACCGGGTACTCCGTCTCGCAAGACTGTCCAGGCCCGTTCCGTGGTTGGCTGTCGCACATGGAAGTTCACTGGAGAAGGCTTGAGAGCGCCTGCCGCTGGGCCGTTTCCTTGCCCTGTTGCCCCATGGCAACTCACGCAGTTCGCCGCGTAGATTGTCTTGGCAGAAGCCGCATCAGCGGGAGACATCTGGGGATGTACCGCCTGCGCCTGCAGTGATTGAACGTAGCTGGTTACGTCCTCCAGATCGGTTTTCTCCAGCTGCCGCCATGCGGGCATGGACGATCCATAGACGCCATCCCATAGGACAGTTGCCAAATGCTGGTCAGAGAAGTGCTCGGCGTGGAGGTTGATCGGTTTCGGTAGCAGCGCACTCGCCGCGAGTCCAAGACCGTCGGCATTTGCACCGTGGCATCCCGAACAGTTGTGCGCAAAGACCTCTCCGCCGTGCGTCAACCGGTTGGAATCAGGCGATTGTGCCATAGCGAAGACCGGGGCAGAATCATCCAAGCCCATGGCCGTAATCCGGGGCACAGTATCTGGTACGCCCTGCGAACCATAGCTCGAACTCATCTCCATCGCCGTTCCATGGTCGACCTGCTCATTCCCCGACTCGCCAGCCAAGGCGCGCTCGCGTCCCAAGGAGCGAACGTAGGCGACAAGATCTAGAGCATCGGTCTTAGGCTGCGCGCCCGAGCCGTCGAACATCCATGAATATCCCGGCATGATGGAATCCGGAACCGTGCTCCTGGGGTTGAACAAATGAGCGTAGTGCCAGTCGTCCGTGCGAATCCCATTCTCCCGCGAAAGATCAGGACCAATACGCCTCGTTCCCCAGAGTTGCGGATAGTCATATTGCGTCTCCCACGCGGCAGTGGGAGAACCAAATCGCCGCACGTCAGCGGTGATCGTTCGGACCTGCTCGGTGTGGCAGTAGGCACACCCTTCCCGCCCGTAGATTTGCCTTCCGTGTTCTTCGGATGCTGTAAGCGGCTGCATGGCGTGGGGTGCCGTCTTGTTGATTTCTGCCTGCAGCTGCATCGCGGGTAGGATGCCCAGAACAACGAAGGACAGGACGAAGAAGCCGAAGCCAGCAACAAACGCAACGACAAAGGCGTAGCTCAGGATCGAGGGTGTACTCTCGTGTTTGCCGAAGGGTTGGCGGTCTTCATCTTCGAGGGTCGCAGCCGTCTCAGGACGGACCGGAGATGTCGACGAAGCCGGTACAGATGCATTCCGTGGCCCCGTCACGAGTCCCAACCAGAAGCAGGCAAACCCGGCGATGATTGGAAGACCGGAGATCGTGCGTGTCAACCAATAGGGGTAGACCGCGCGGACTGAGTCGATCCAAGGCGCACGACTGACCCACATCTGGCCTTCAACCAGGCCAGCTGCGGTGAGGTCTACGACCATCAAGCCGAGGCCGATGGTAAGCAGCCAGAAGGCCCAGCCCATCGCACGTGGGCTGTATCGAGCGCCTGGCATATTGCTCCAGATATGAGCAAGTGCTCCCGCCGCCGTGAAACTCGCGAAGCCGATCATTGCGAGATGCGAATGACCGATCACCCAATCGGAAAAATGAATGAAACGGTTGATCGGCATGAACGCCTGCATAGAACCCTGCAAGCTGACCACCAAGTACGCCACAACACCAAACCATATGAACCGGAGAGCCACGTTGCTGCTGACCTTCCCGCTTGCACCGCGCAAAGAAAGAAGGAGATTGGTGACGACGAGTATGACATCCAGTCCGAGATACGCAGAGGCGATGATCGCTCCACGCTGTGCGCTCATCGGGATTGCCGAATAGACGTAATGGTGGGTTCCGTTCAGCGGGTAGATGAAGAACAGCAGCCAAAATCCCAGCATCGAGATGAAGTGGCTGTAGATGGGTCTTCGGGTCGTCGCGGGAATGACGTAATACGCCATCGCCACCGCAAGAGGCGTGACGAACAGCCCCACTGCATCATGAATCCAAAGTCCGCTGAAGGCAGCGCCCTTTGCACCCGCCAGGAGCTCCGGTGCGAGATTGCCGATGGGATAGGCGAGTGTTGTAAAAACCAGGCCGCCCACGATATACCAACCCGAGACATACAGTTCGCCTGCAGGAACACGAAGAAAGGGTCTGACGAACTGGACGAGCATGAGGACGAAGGCGAGAATGACAAACGCATCCACGACCATCGGGAACTCCGCCCACTCCAGCGGCTGGCTGAACCCCATGCAGACCAGTACCCATCCTGGCAGAACCACAGCGAAGTTCCATATCCAGAACATTGCCCATCCGAGTTTGCGACTCGTTACAGGGCGATTCGTCAAACGTGGCGTGACGTAATACAGGAATGCGATGAACGCATTGCCGAGCCAGCCGAAGAAAATTCCTTGCGTATGGTTATAACGCAGGCGCCCCCAGGTTTCCCATGCGTGACCGCCCATAAATGTCGGAAAGTTGAATTTGGTCGCGACCAGGATTCCGAACAATGCGGAGATGAGTACCGTGAGCAAAGCAGCGTGGCCATGCCAGCGAACGAGATCGTACTCAGTTCGCGGCACGGGGGCGTCTGTCCTGTACCGGCGAGATGCGATTGAACCCACAGTGCTGTTTGATTCGGTCAAGATGTTCTCCTACACACGGTAGATACCTGTGGCTGTCTATTTTGTGTTCTGTGTTGGTGCAGCCGGGGCGTCTTCTTTGCCGTGCCAACTTACGAGGTAGTCAACGAGCAGCGGTTCTTGGTCAGGCGTAATCGGGGCGCCGTAAGCCTTGGCCATCTTGTGGACCTCGGTCGCCCATGTCTTGCGCGGAAAGATGGGCTGATTCAGCACATAGCGCGGTGAATGACAGATGACGCACTGTGTGGCGAAGAGCTCATGTCCGGGTCCAGGCGGTAAATCCGGCTGGTGGTATTCGAGTTCGATATCTTTGACTGGCTGCATCTGGGTCAATAGCTCAATCGGAATCGATCTCGCGGGAGCCGCGGAAGCAGTCGAAGCCTCACGCCCTGAACGTCCCCAGAGCGCATAGGCAACGATTCCGAGACCGACGAGAAAAAGAACGGCCAATACGCGCAGGGTCTGCATTGTTAGACAACCTCCACGTCGAGCGATTGAATCACTCGACGGCGATATCCGCCGTGATTCCATTCGTAGTCTGGCTGCGTTTCTCCAGCCGCGTTTGTGGCGCGACACTGAAGCGTGTATTTCCCAGCTTGCTGAGGTCGCCAATCAGCCCGCCAGCGCCGCCATGAGTATTTGTCGATGACCGCGTCAAGCCTCGCGTCGCCCCAGGTCTTGCCGCCATCCGTCGACACTTCAACTCGCCGGATGCCCGGCCCGTCGTCAACCGCTATACCTTGGATCTCCGTCTGACTGCCGCGCTTCACCTTGCCGGTGCCATCCGGCGAAACGAAAACTGCGCGAGTCGGATAGTTGGTCAATGGCGTCGTTTCTTCGCTGGGATGCTTTGGATCTTCTGTGTGCCCCGGGGTCACGGGAATGCGATAAGCCGTCTTCACCCAGAAGTTGTCGAGTGGATCGGTTCGGAGTTCGATCTGGCTAAGTGCTTTGACCCAATAGGTTGCAAACCATCCCGGAACAACCAGGCGGATGGGAAACCCGTTAAGCATGGGCATGGGAGCGCCGTTCATTTCATAGGCGATGAAAGCGTCCCCGTTCAGGGCACGTTCAAGCGTAAGAGGCTTTTCGAAATGAGGCGAACTTTGCAGCGGCGGCTCATCGAGCCCTCTGAAGCTGGCTTCGACCGCGCTTGGCTG
>CAHJWN010000125.1 GCA_903642265.1 Acidobacteriaceae bacterium
CCGCAAACCCACCCCCGTACCCCGCCTTGCTTGAGGGCACGGCTTTAGCCCTGCCACACTGATACATATCCCATTTTGTTAGGGGTCCAGCTTCAGCCCTGCCTTATCAATCCCGCAAACCCCGTCCTGCTTAAGGGCACAGCTTTAGCCGTGCCACACCGACCGTGAGTCTAACGGGGCTTTAGCCCCTGAGGTACGCCTCGCACCTCCTCCCCTTCAGCGCTAGAAGCTCTCCAAGACAGCAAGGCGCAACGCCCAAAGCCTGCTACCACCACAAAAGCTGAAAGCCCATCAAGCTCCGATCGCATCGAGCCGCTTCACCAATTCGGCCGAGAGCTCCAACTTTGCTGCTGCGAGGTTCTCCCGCAGATGCCCGGTCGAAGACGTTCCTGGAATCAGCAGCAAATTCTTCGATCGCTGATAGAGCCAGGCCAGCGCTACCTGCATCGGCGTCGCGCCGACTTCCTTTGCCACAGCATCCAGGTCTGAAGACTGCAGCGGCGTAAACCCACCCAGCGGAAAGTAAGGTACATAGGCCACACCCTTCGTTTCAAGGATCTTTACGAACTCGTCATCACCTCGTATCGCAAGGTTGTAGAGGTTCTGCACGCATACGATTGGCGTGATCTTTTCCGCCTCTTCAAACTGTGCCGCCGTCACGTGGCTGAGGCCGATGTGCCGGATCAAACCCTGCTTCTGCAACTCGACCAGCACACTCAGCGGCTCCGCCAGCGACCCAGCTGCCGGTTGCTCGACTCCCAGGTTGCGAAGGTTTACGACATCCAGCGTATCGACGCCAAGATTCCGCAGGTTGTCGTGCACGCCGCTCACCAGCGTCTCCCGCGAGTGGCTTTGAATCCATGAACCATCATCGCCCCGCGTCGCACCCACCTTGGTCACAATCACCAGGCCATCTTTGTAGGGATGCAGCGCCTCCTTGATGATCTGGTTGGTGACATGCGGTCCGTAGAAATCGCTGGTATCTATATGGTTTACGCCGCTCTCGATCGCCTCGCGCAATACGGCAACCGCCGCCGCCCTGTCCTTCGGCGGCCCAAACACATGCGGTCCCGCAAGCTGCATTGCGCCATATCCCATCCGGTCCACCGTCATCGAAGTACCCGGAAACGTGAAATCCATCTGCTTGCTCATCCTGTTCTCCTCTGCTGCCACTGGTGCTTCTTGCCCTTAGCTGCACTTTGCTGTTCTTGCTGCCCTTAGCTGTTTTAGCTGCTTCCCGCCGTACTCATGTTTAGATGAAGGAAGCTTCACATTCGGAGTTCGCATTTGCCGCCACCCTCAGCAATCCTCATGGAACCCCGTAAATCGCCGATTCAGGCCCGCTCCACTGCCAGCGTAGAGGCCATTCTCGAAGCTACTGTTCAGGTTTTGCTTTCAGTCGGCAAAGAGCGCCTAACCACCACGCGCGTTGCTCGCCGCGCAGGCGTTTCTGTCGGCACCCTCTATCAATACTTTCCCAACAAGAGTTCGCTCCTGCAGGCCGTCCTTCGCCGTCATTTGCAGTTCGTCACGGACGCCATCGAGCAAGTCTGCCGCGACCAGCACGGCAACAGGCTTGAAGAGATGGCTACCGCCCTCGTCACCACCTTCCTCGACGCCAAGATGCGCGACGCCAAGAGTAGCGTCGCCATGTACTCGGTCAGCTCCGACGTGGACGGCGTGAAGATCGCCCGCCAGACCGGCCTCCATTCCGGCAAAGCCGTTGCCGCCATGCTGGCAACCACCAGCGACCGCCTCACCGCCGATCCCCAGCTTGTTGCCGCCATGCTCACCAGCGCCATGGCCGGCGTGAGCCGCCGCCTCCTCGAAGCCCCTCACCCCGAAAAACAGATCGAGCCCCTCAAGCGGGAGCTCATCTTTCTCGCCTGCGCCTACCTCAGAGCCGTCTCAAACCGCCCACACTGAAGCACGTGTCCCCGCACCCCTCCCATTAGGAGGGTCATCCTGAGCGAGTACCGCGAGTCGAAGGACCTGCATTGCCTACCACCAAACAAGAAGAGTCATCCTGAGCGAGTACCGCGAGTCGAAGGACCTGCATTGCCTACCACCAAACAAGGAGGGTCATCCTGAGCGAGTACCGCGAGTCGAAGGACCTGCATTGCCTACCACCATTCCAAATACTCACCGATGAGCACCCACCCGCTACTGATCAATGCCGGTCGCATCGCCACATCTGCCTGAACGTCTCCCCTGATAAACTCTCCTCATCACACCACCTCCGAGAATCCATGCCCATAGTCGAGCTGCATAACGTCCGTAAGGTCTACGACACCAAGATCGCCGTCGAAAATCTCTCCTTCAAGATCGAGCCCGGCACCATGTTCGGCCTCCTCGGTCCGAACGGCTCCGGCAAGACGTCGTCCATTCGGATGATGATCGGCATTACCGTTCCCGACTCCGGCACAGTCACGCTCTTCGGCCAGCCCTTCGACCGTAAAAACCTCACCCGTGTCGGCTATCTCCCCGAAGAGCGCGGCCTCTACAAAAAGATGAATGTGATCGATCAGCTCGTCTTCCTTGGTCAGCTTCACGGCCTTGACGCCGCCACCGCGAAGAAGCGCTCCCTCATCTGGTGCGAGCGCATGGAGATCACCGAGGCCATCCCCAAGAAGACTGAGGAGCTTTCGAAGGGCATGCAGCAAAAGATCCAGTTCATCGCCGCGCTCCTCCATGAACCCGACCTCATCATCATGGACGAGCCCTTTAGCGGCCTGGACCCTGTCAACGCCACACTGCTGCAGGACACCCTCGTCGACCTTCGCAAGGAAGGCAAAGCCGTCCTCTTCTCCACGCATCGCATGGACCAGGTCGAGAAACTCTGCGACGAGATCGCCCTCATCGCCAGCGGCCAGCTCCTGCTCTCGGGTTCCATGCGCGAGGTCAAATCCACATACCCTCGCAACCGCGTCCAGATCGCCTTTGACGGCTCCGACGCCTTCCTGAAACATCCCGCCATCGAAGAAGGCAAGAACTACAACGGTCTTGCCGAGATCAAGCTCGCGCCCTCATCCGATCTTGCCGCCGCCGCCAATGCCATCCTTGCGGAAGCCCTCAGCATGGCCCGCATCTCACGCTTTGAAGTGGTCGAGCCCACGCTCGAAGAGATTTTCATCGAGCGAGTTACCGCCCAAACCGCTGCCCGCTCGGGCATTCAGTCCCGCATTGGAGGCAATCATGCTGCATAACACCTGGCTCATCGCGAAACGCGAGTACGTCGAGCGCATCCGCGCCAAGAGCTTCATCGTGATGACCGTCCTTATACCAACGCTCATGGGCGGCCTCACCTTCGCGATGAACTACGCCACCGGCAAGAACAAGACCGACGTCACGATTGCCATTGTGACGCAGGACTCCCGCTTCGGCCTCGACATGCAGAACGAGCTCGCCACCCACAAGCACCCGACCATCACCACGAATGTCATTTCACCGCCAGACTCGAGCACGCGCAGCGTCCTTGACGGCCAACTCCACAGCAAGAGCCTGGATGGCTATCTCTGGGTCACTCCACCCGCGCCCGGCCACGCCAGCCCAACCTTCGAGTGGAAGACCCAGTCCAAAGGCTACCTCAATACCCAAAATGAACTCGGCGAATCCATCCGCAGCGTCCTCACTCAGGAAGGTCTTACCCACGCTGGCATGAACACCAGCGATGTCGCCACGCTCATGCAGCCCATCGACCTCGACAGCAGCGATAAGAGCGACGCCTCTGCGGCCAGCAAAGCCAGCGTCTTCGGGCTCTTCTTCATCATGTACTTCGTCATCCTCTTCTATGGAATGAACGTCGCCCGCTCCATCATCGAAGAGAAGACGTCTCGCATCTTCGAAGTCCTCCTCGCCACTATTAAGCCCGAAGAGATGATGGCCGGCAAGGTGCTCGGAGTTGGCGCCGTCGGCCTTACCCAAGTCGGCATCTGGCTTATTGGAGCCATCGTCCTCAGCGCCCAGGGCCTGCTCGCTATGGGCAGCGACTTTTCCTTCAAACTCACCATCTCCCAGATGGTCTTCTTCGTCGTCTTCTTCCTGCTTGGCTACATCCTCTACTCCGGCATGGCCGCCGCCCTTGGCGCTATGACCAGCTCCGAGCAGGAGCTCCAGCAGATGAACATCTTCCTGATGCTCCCCCTGATCGCCTGCTCGGGCGTCGTCTTCCAGGTCGTCTCGGACCCTGACGGCACCGTCGCGAAGGTCTTTTCCTTCATCCCTTTCTGCACCCCGTTGATCATGTACGTCCGCATCGCCGTCCATCAGCCACCCTGGTATGAGATCGCTTTCTCGCTTGCCGGCCTGATCGTTACCATCATCGCCATCCTGTGGTTTGCCGCCCGCGTCTACCGCGTCGGCATTCTCATGTACGGCAAGAAGCCTAATCTTCCCGAACTCATCCGCTGGCTTAGATACAGCTAAACGATTCAATCAACCGCTTCTGCTGCGATAAGCCAGAAACTGTTAGGGTGTCATCCGTGACACCAAGGAGTTAAGGATGAGTTCTCCCCAAGGGTTTGCAGGCAGCGTCCGTTACGTTAAGGCGCCGGAGCGTAGTTCAAGCGTCGATACAGCCGATGTCGTCGATCTTGTCACAGACATTCTGCGCGCTGTGCGCACCCGCGGTGACGCCGCCGTCCGCGAGTACTCCAGTCGCTTCGATAAATCAGACCTCGACAGTTTTGAGGTGTCGTCCGCAGACCGCCGCGCAACCGTCGAAAGCATGGATCCCCAGACGCGCGCGGACACTGAGTTCGCGATCGAGAACGTGACCCGTTTTGCCAGGGCACAGCTCGCGACCATCCTGCCCCTGGAGATCGAGGTGCTGCCCGGCCTGCACCTCGGTCATCGCATCATCCCCATCGAGCGTGTAGGCGCTTACGTTCCCGGCGGCCGATTCCCATTGCTCTCTGCCCCCATTATGACCATCGTTCCCGGCAAGGTCGCGGGCTGTGACGAGGTGATCGCCTGCCTGCCGCCGAATGCGCATCCCGCAATGATTGCGGGATGCCACTTATCCGGTGCCGACCGCATCTTCCGCATCGGCGGCGCACAGGCCATCGCTGCGATGGCGTTTGGCACGGAGACGGTTCCTCAGGTAAACAAGATCGTCGGCCCTGGTAACGCGTTCGTCAACGAGGCCAAACGCCAGGTGTTCGGCCCGGTTGGCATCGACCAGCTTGCCGGCCCGTCAGAGATCTTCGTCGTCGCCGATAGTACGGGCGACCCTGAACTCATCGCCACCGATTTGCTGGCGCAGGCCGAGCACGACGTGCGCACCCGCGTTGGCCTGATCACGACCGATGCTCAACTCGCAGAAGCTACTGCCAGGGAAGTGCTGCGGCAATTGGAGACGCTTGCCACCGCCAGCATCGCAGGCGCCAGCTGGGCCCACTATGGCGAGATCACGGTCTGCGAGGACGAGGCCGCAATGATTCGCTACTCCGACCATGTCGCCGCCGAGCACCTGCAGGTTCATACGCAGGACCCAAGGGCTTTCGCTCTGAAGCTGCGAAACTATGGGTCTTTGTTCATCGGCGAGAACGCGAGTGTGGTGTACTCCGACAAGTGCGTCGGCACCAATCACACCCTGCCCACCATGAACACGAGCCGTTACACTGGCGGACTTTGGGTGGGCTCCTACGTGAAGATCGCCACTCACCAGTGGCTCGAAGACTCGGCCATTCCCACTGTTGCGCCGCCCGCGATCCGCCAGAGTGGAAGCGAAGGTCTCGATGGCCACCAGAAGGCTGCAGCGATCCGCCACACTCGACAGCTGGAAACACTCGCCACGTTGTTGCGATAAGTCACTACGAGCATAAAGACGGCATTCCACTACCCTGCTGCTGGGGCGGAGGCAAAGACGGGTATCTCCGGAGTCTCCGTCCCGCGCACAACGAACAGCACCGCAGGTACCGAGGCGGTGTTGCGAAAAGCATGCTGTAGCCCGGCAGGAACGGATAGGGTGTCGCCCGCACCCAGCATCAGTTCGCCGCCACCCCAGCCCACCTGCAAGGTCCCACGCTGCATGAGGAGTACTTCCGGCTCGCCTCGAGCATGCATCGGCACATAGCCCGCGGTCTGCAGCGTAAGCCGGCGCAGAGTGAAGCCGTGCGGCCGCCATCCCGCAATGGGAGCAGCAGGGAAGCCATCGCACATTGCCCCTGGAATGACGATGCCTGCTTCCTCAACATCACTGGCAGCCAGCGGTAAAGCAGGATCGCTGGGCATCGCGTCTGCCCGTGTCACGCACTCCATCAGTCTTTCTATAGAAGGCATGTTCAGCTCGGCAAGCTCCGTCTCATCAGCGCCTCCCAATCCAATGTCCTTCAGTTGGTACGAGCCGCTGCTTGTATCGATAAAGCGACCACCCATGGCCAGCGTCATGGCCTGATCTGCGCGTCCTGCGGGCATCGCCGGTGTCCGCATCACCTCGCCAGCAGCATCTCGACCGGAGAGCGTCCAGAGAAAGCCTTTGCCTGCATCCTGCCTGCTGAATCCGCGAAACACATGCACCGGCACCGAGATCACATCGCCTGGCGCAAGGTCGATTGATCCCATCTCCCTATCAGGCCCGAAATGTATTCGCCAAAGACCGCTATGTACGACGACGACTTCCGGGCTGTCGCGCGTGTACGGCGGGCTGACGCTGCCAGGTGTCTGCCGCTTGCCACCCAGGCTAAAGCCAGCGCCCGTGCCGGGAGGCTCACGCTCTTCCGCACGGCCAGGTGCATGCGCTTCGAGAATGACGAACGCTTCGTTCTCATCCAAATCCAGGGCATCGGTATGGCTCTGCATTCTCCGGCAGGTCTGGAGGTCGGCATAGCGCACAAGACGCGCCGTCATCGCTGCAATGGTCCACTGCGGCATATCTGCTCCCCTACCACTTTATACAAGTCGCCACAGGCCTTCACGCTCTTCCCCGACATCTCTTGTGCGCAATCGCAGTCACTTACCGGCGAAGAGCAGGACGCAGCTACCGAGTCTGTGGCAGCATGGTTCTACACTGTCATGCATCCAGGTACGGAATCCAGGAGAACGAGTGAGCGAACCAGAAGCATTCCCTGAAGACGTCCGTAACGTCCTCCAGGTCGAGCGGCGTGACTTCACCGAACTCGTCCCCACCAATCGCCCCCAGGCGCAGTCGATGCGCGGCTTTGACCCCATCTACACGGACATTGTCGACTACATCGTGCGCTGTACCCATAAAATCTGGGACGAGCGCGACGTTGGCCTCATCTACACCCACTACACGCACAACTGCGTTCTCTACGGGGTACTCGGCACGATGTATGACCGCGAATCCATCGTCCGCGAAACCATCCAGCGAATCGTCGAACTGCCGGACCGTCGCGGCATGGCGACCTCAGTCATCTGGCGCGGCAATGATGTGGACGGCTTCTACACCTCGCACATGACCCACGGCACCGGCAGGCACACGGAGTATGGCATCTTCGGCAAGCCGACTGGCCGCACATTCGTCACCCGCACCATCGTCGACTGCATGATTCTTGAGAACAAGATCTATCGCGAGTGGGTGGCCCGCGACAACATGGCGCAACTGGTCCAGCTCGGCATCGATCCCCATGCCTACGCTGCGGTCCTTGCCCAGCGCAAGTTTGAAGCAGGCGAGGCGGTTGTAGAAGTTGCGGAGAATCGCCGGCTCCTCGGCCAGTATCCCCCAGAGACCGAGCCCGACCTCTCCCTTGCCCACACCGAAGAAGAGACCCAGGTGCTTCGATGGCTGCACCACATCTACAACAAGCGCATGTTCGGCAAGATAGGCGAGATCTACGCTTCGAACTGCCAGTGGCACGGTCCTCTCATGCGGGAACTCTACGGCATTGCGGCGGTCATGCAGCAGACGATGCGGCTGGTCGCCATGGTCCCCGACTGCGCCTTTGTTCCGCAGCACATCTGTTCTGTTCCTTCCGAGGAGGGTGGAACCAAGGTAGCCGTCCGCTGGATGATGGACGGCCACCACCTCGGCTACGGCTCGCTTGGCCCGCCCACCGGACACAAGCTTGCCGTCATGGGATTTACGCACTTCCACATCCGCGACGGCAGGATCGTCGATGAGTGGGTGCTCTACGACGAACTTTCGATGCTGGTGCAACTCAAGCTTGCCGCACTCCACAAAGCGGCTTAGCCGCGCGCTCGGCGTAGAAAGGACGCAGGCATGCAAGCCGATCAACCCGCTGCTTCGCTCCCGGCTCGTGACGACCGTCCACCACTCGAAGCGGAGACGACGGTCCTCGCGCCTGCGCTTCCGTCTTCAGCCGGACTGGTGCAACCCTCAGGTGCTCTTTGCGACCTTCCGCTTTTTCGCCGCCTTGTAGCTTTCAGCTTTCTTCTGATCGCAGAGTTCTTCTACGGCTGGGCATGGAACACCGTCGATGTTCTTCGGCCATTCCTCCGGCAAAGCCTTGGCCTTGGCCTCACCCAGGCAGGCTCTGCTTACTCCGCGCAGGGTGCGGGCGCGCTGATCGGGGCAATCACGATCGGACAGCTTGCAGACCGTCTCGGCCGACGCACCATGCTTGTCGTCGTCATGGCCGGGTATGGGCTTTTGCTTATCACGGGCGTCTTCGTCTCGACCTACGTGCAACTGCTGCTGCAGCGATTCGTCCTCGGCCTCTTCCTGGGTGGCAGCTTCCCGGTTGTCGTGGGCATCTACGTGGAACTCTTTCAGCCCAACCTTCGCGGCAAACTCGCCAGCGCCATCAACACTACCTTCTCCGCCGCCATCATCACCCTGGGTATTGCCCTGGGCCATCTCGGCCATCATGACTGGCGCACGCTGCTCTGGCTTGGCGGCGTTCCGCCGGTGCTGCTTGCAGGCTTTGCCTATCTTGCTGTTCCCCAAGCCCGCCTTGCGTCACGGCCGCGTGAAGCACGCACCAGGATTCCACTTGCCGAGTTATTTACACCTGCCCTGCGCCGGCAGACCCTGCTGCTTGCCGCCCTCACCGGCCTCAACTTCTTCTCATACCAGGCATTCAGCGGCTGGATTACAACCTACCTGCAAAGCACACGGATGTTGCCGCTGACGGTGATCGGGCATCTCGTGTCGTCGCAGTTTGCCGGAAACATTCTTGGTGGATTTGCGTGGGGCTGGGCGGGAGACCGCTATGGCCGCCGCTTTGGAGCCCTGGGCTTCTTCCTTGCAGCGTTAGCGATCATCGCCTATCTGAGTGTTCCAACCATCTTCATCCTGCTGCTCAGCCTGGGGTTCGTCTACGGATTCTGCCTCTCCGCCAGCGTTACCTGGGGTCCGTGGCTCGCGGAACTCTATCCGCCTCATCTCAAATCAACTGCTTCGTCCATCTTCAACTGGGGTCGACTCATCAGCTTTTTTTCTCCACTGATCACGGGCACACTCGCCGCGCACATCGGCCTGCGTCTCAGCATGATGGTCAGCAGCTTCACCTTTGCATGTGCCGCGCTGATCTGGAGAAGGCTGCCTGAAACACTGCAGCAGGAGAAGTCTGACCAGCACTGAACCTTC
>CAHJWN010000126.1 GCA_903642265.1 Acidobacteriaceae bacterium
GAGACGCATCCTCGGGCGAAGTAGCGGGTGTGTGGGTCGTGTGGTTGGTGCAGCGAACCGGGTTGGTGTTAGAGGATTCGGTTCGTTTGGGCTTGCGGTGGAGTTAAACGTTAATGGGGCGAGAGGAAGAAGGCTGGGGGTTGGCTGCGTGCCGCGTGACGAGAGGAAGGTGGAAAGGATTTTCGCTTCCGCGAAAATGGCCCACGTTAGCGATGGGGAGACTGTCGCGAACATGGGGCACCTGGGGGTGTGGCTGTTACGGACGCGGCAGGGGAGCCGTTGCGCTAAAGCTATTGATCGATTGTGACTTTGCCGGGCTCGTTGAAGCGGAAGTGGCGATAGCTCGACCAGGGCCAGTGTTCTGGGGCAGGGACGAGGCCTCGAGCTACGGATTTCGATGCATGTACTTCAGCTTCTCGACGCGTTTGTTGTAAGCGAAGACGTTGAAGTCGTAGTAGTGCGGCTTCAAGGTCGAGGCTGAGATTGTTCGAGATGGAAAGCTTCAGGGCAGCAATGGCTTTTGAGAGCGGATGTGTGTCGGGCTCCGATGGCAGGAGATGAACGTTTTCGGGCATGATGACATAGCCGAGGACTTCGAAGTGGTACCGGAGTCGGGTGCGCTCCAGGGACGTTTGGAAGAGAGCCTTTGCCTCTTCGGAGGCGAGATAGGGTCGTCGGCCGTGACAACTGAAGGTGATGAAGTGGTCGTCTCCTTCTTGTTGGTATCGCTTGAGGAGGTGGGGCATGTGGTGAGTTGAGTGGAAGGGATTTTCGCCTCCGCGAAAATTGCCCACGTTAGCGACGATGAAGCTGTCGCGAACATGGGGCACCCAAAGTTGTGGGAGTGGAAGGGATTCTCGCCTCCGCGAAAATTGCCCACGTTAGCGACGATGAAGCTGTCGCGAACATGGGGCACCCGGAATTGTGGGGGTGGAAGGGATTTTCGCTTCCGCGAAAACTGCCCGGCTTGTGTGGCGGAGTAAGATTGCGGTGCTGGAAACATTGGGGGTTTGGTGAAGAGATTGATTGCGGGTTTGGTGGCGGTGATGGTGGCGTGTGGAATGGTTGCCGGCGCGCAGGATACGGATGCAAAGCTGGTAAATGGGTATCGGCCGACATGGTGGAAAGAGGCGGTGGTTTACCAGATTTATCCGCGGTCGTTTAAGGACTCAAATGGGGACGGCATTGGCGACCTGAAGGGCATTACGTCGAAGCTCGATTACGTCAAGGGGCTTGGGGTAGACGTGATCTGGTTGAGTCCGCACTTCGATTCGCCTAACGCGGACAACGGGTATGACATTCGCGATTATCGCAAGGTGATGACGGAGTTCGGCACGATGGCCGACTTCGACACGATGCTGGCTGAGATCAAGAAGCGGCATATGCGGCTCATCATTGATCTAGTCGTGAACCATACGTCGGATGAACACAAGTGGTTCGTGGAAAGCAGGAAGTCGAAGGACAATCCTTACCGCGACTTTTATATCTGGCGGTCGCCGAAGGATGGGAAAGAACCGAACAATGATCCGTCGTTCTTTTCGGGTTCAGCGTGGCAGATGGACAAGGTGACAGACCAGTACTACCTGCACTACTTTGCGGTGAAGCAGCCAGACCTGAACTGGGATAACCCGAAGGTCCGGTCTGAAGTGTATGGGCTGATGAAGTTCTGGCTGGACAAGGGTGTCGATGGCTTCAGGATGGATGTGATTCCACTGATCTCAAAAAACCAGGAGTTTCCGGACCTGACGCCGGAGCAATTGAGGAACTACGGGAATGCGTATGCAAATGGACCGCACATGCATGAGTACCTGCAGGAGATGAACCGTGAAGTGATGTCGAACTACGACGTGATGACGGTGGGTGAGGCGCTGGGGATTTCGCTTGAGCAGACTCCGCTGATGGTGGGCGAGCAGCGAAAGGAGTTGAACATGATCTTCAACTTTGATGCGATCCGGCTGAATCGCCAGGGCGCTCAGTGGAAGCAATGGGCGCTCCCGGACATGAAGGCGATCTACACGAAGCATGCGGAGGAGCTGGACAAGCAAAGCTGGGACACCGTGTTTCTTTCGAACCACGATAATCCGCGTGTTGTTTCTAACTTCGGAGATGATTCCGATCAATATAGGGTCGCTTCGTCGAAATTATTGACGACGATGCTGCTGACGCTGCGCGGTACGCCGTTTTTCTACCAGGGCGATGAGTTAGGAATGACGAACTATCCGTTTGAGAAGATCGGTGATTTCGACGATATCGAGGTGAAGAACGCGTATAAGGCGCAGGTGCTGACCGGACATATCCCGGAGGCAGATTACATCGCAAATCTGCGGCGGACTTCACGCGATAATTCAAGGACTCCGATGCAGTGGGATACGACGGCGAATGCGGGATTCACGACTGGAGCGAAGCCATGGCTGGCGGTGAATCCGAACTACACGAAGATCAATGCAACGGAGGAGTTGAAGGATCCTGCATCGCCGTACCGCTATATGGCGACGCTGGTGAAGCTGCGAAGGGAGACGCCGGCGTTTGTGTATGGGGACTACAAGGACCTCGACCCGGCGAATAAGTCGGTGTTTGAGTACACGCGGACGCTGGGAAGTGAGCGGTACCTGGTGGTGCTGAACTTTTCGGATAAGGCGGCGGAGTTTTCGGTGCCGGAGGGAATGAAGTTAGGGAAGGTCGTTCTGTCGAACGAAGGCGAGGCGGAAGGGATGACCTTGAAGGGATGGGAGGCCAGAATTTATCGCTTCTGAAAGCGGCGGTTTTTTGGTGGGCGGGAGTTGACTGTTCTTGGGAAGGGGGGCTTTAGATTGGTGGTCGTTGGAGGAGGGCGGTTCGTGCGGAGCACGAACGCCCATCTTAGCGACGGTGGGGCTGTCGCGAAGATGGGGCACCCGGGATTGTGCTGGATGGGGCACCCCGAGTTTACGGGGGGGGTGAGACCCCTGGGGTTTGGGGGTTTTGGTTAGTAGTGCGGGATGGTGGGGTCGATGGTGCGGGACCAGTTGTCTATGCCGCCGGCGACTGATTGCACTTTTTCGAAGCCCTGGGCGCGAAGCCACATGGTGACGTTGAGGGAGCGGGCCCCATGGTGGCAAAGGACGGCGATCGGTTCGTCGGGGTCGAGTTCTGCGTGGGCGCGCGAAGGAACATCGCCCATCGGCATCAGGAGCGAGTTGTGGATGTGGGCGGTGTCGAACTCCCACTTTTCCCGGACATCCAGCAGGAGCGGGGGATTCGGCTGTTGAAGCTGTAAAGCGAGCGCTTGCGCGGTGATCTCTGGATCGAGCATTCTATAAAGATACGCATCGGCGGCGGATCGTGCTGCGAGCTAGGACGCTGCAGATAAGCAGAGCAGGTCGAACCAGAGATAACGTGACCCATCACTTAGGTAATGCAAGGGGTAGAGGCCGTAAGCTGTACAACATGAACATACAGATCGGAAATGACGAAGCGGGTCCGGAGAGCGATTCATCTGAACGTTGATCTCTGAACACTGCAGCACGGAAGGTCGGGGTCCTGTGGAAAAGGTTTTAATCGTTGAAGATGAAGAACATGCGCGAACTGGTCTGACCGAGCTCGTCGAATCGTGGGGATATCGTGCGAGTTCAGCGTCGAACGGGCTGGAAGGTCTCGAGAAGGTCATCCAGTGGTCACCCACGGTGGTGGTGACGGACCTGAAGATGCCGCGTATGGATGGAATGAGTCTGCTGAACCGCATTACGGAGCTGCCGGAACGGATTGCGGTGGTGATGCTTACGGCGCAGGGCTCGATTGAATCAGCCGTAGAGGCGATGCGTCTTGGGGCGTATGACTATCTGCCGAAACCGGTTGATCCGGTACGGCTGAAGCAGATTCTGCAGACTGCGACGCTGCAAAGGGAGACCGACGTTGAGCTTGAGCCGCAGCGACGGCTGGCGCGCGATTCCGGAACGCTGGGTGCGATGGTGGGATCGACCCCTTCGATGAAAGCGATCTTCAAGATGATCGAGCGGGTGGCACCTTCGAATGTGCCGGTACTGATTACGGGCGAGAGCGGGACGGGCAAGGAGTTGGTAGCGCGGGCGCTGCACGACCTGAGCGCGCGGAGGTCCAAGCCATTTGTGGCGGTAAATTGCGCAGCTATTCCGGAGACGCTAATTGAGAGTGAGATCTTTGGCCACGAAAAAGGAGCCTTTACCGGAGCAGTAGAACGGAGAGCCGGATGCTTCGAGCTCGCGGAAGAAGGAACGCTGCTGCTGGACGAGATTGGTGAGATGCCGGCGGCGACGCAGGCGAAGCTGCTGCGCGTGCTTGAGGACAGGGCGTTCCGGCGACTGGGAAGCAAGGTAGAGACGTCAACCAATGTACGGGTGGTGGCTGCGACGAACAAAGATCCGCAGGAGGCAGTGGAGAACGGCGAACTGCGCGGAGATCTCTTCTACAGGTTGAATGTCTTCAATATCCATATGCCGGCGCTGCGGGAGCACCTGGGCGATGTGCATGCAATCGCAGACAAGATGATCGACGACATGAATGAGCGGCATGACTGCACGGTTGCCGGCATGTCTGAGGAGCTGGTGGAGCGGCTGGAGGCGTATGACTGGCCGGGCAATGTACGGGAGTTGCGGAACATGATCGAGCGGGCAACGATCCTTGCAGGCACGGGAACGATTGGCGTGGAACATCTGCCACCCAAGTTTGGTGAGGCGGGATCCGCCCCGGTGGTAAGGCAGGCGCGGGCCATGAGAAGCAATGGTGCGGCGACTGGCGTTTTGACGCCGGCAGAGGAGCGCCGGGTAGAGGAACGAACCGTGTCTGTGGAGGTAGGAACGACGGTGGATGAGCTGGAGCGGCAGCTGATCCTGAAGACGCTGCAATCGACACAGAACAACAAGACCAAGGCGGCAGAGATACTCGGCATCAGCTCAAAGACGCTGCAGAACAAGCTAAAGGAATACCTAGCGGCTGCACGCGTCGAGTGAGCGCGGGTAGAGTAGAACCATGCGCTTGAAGACCAAGTTGGTGCTGGCGGCTACCGGCGTGACGCTGGTGGTGGTCCTGGTGCTGTCCGGGCTCTTCCTCGAGGAGTTGCTGCGGCAGAGAATCGCGCAGGCTGCAGCGGCAAACGATGTGCTGGCGAACGAGGTACGGTCGGCGACGCGAGAGGCACTCGAATCGGGGCTGGTGCATCATTCCCCTAAGAATACGTCAGAGCAGGCGCTGTTTCTGGCGGTGGGCAACGTGCTGCGCGAGAATGCCGGACTGCGGGTGCTGATGGGTTCGATCGTGCGGTACTCGCTGACGGTGCAGGACGTGAGCATAGCGGACGCGCACGGGGTGACGCTGGTGAGCACGGATCCGGACGCCGAAGGCCAAGCGATTACGTTTCGGACAGACTTGAAACAGGTGAACCGAGGCAGTTTTTCGTACCAATGGCACCGCGTTTTCGGAGCTCCCAGAGTGCTGGATATTGCGGCACCGCTTGACCGGAATGGTGCTCCGTTCCTGGTGGTGCATGTGGGTGTCCGGTCGACGTTCCTGAGGGCCTCGTTTCTGCCCGGGATGCAGGACGCCCTGGTATTTGCGGGCCTGGCGGCGGCAGCTTTGGTGATTGGTGCGGCGGTGCTGACGAACTACTCGCTGCGGCCGTTGGAGGCGATCAATCTACAGCTGGAACTGCTGACAGCGGGTGCCGAGGACGATGCCGGTGGTCCTCACGATTTCTCGAGAGATCGAACCGACACGGTGATGCGGGTAACAAAGACGCTGGGCCGCCTGGAACGAAAGATGCGCAGCAAGGAGGCAGGCTATACGGCGCTGCAGACCAATATGGAGCAGATGCTGGACACCCTCAGAGACGGTGTACTGCTGTTTGCCGCGGACCGGGTGGGGCGAGGACAGGACCAGGGTCCGACCGATCTTCGGGCAGTGATGGTATCGGACGCAGTAGAACACTTCCTTGGCAGGCCTGCAGACGTGATTCCTGGTGTCTTGAGTGCGCGCATGGTTGGAAAGCGAGTGGAGGAGATCTTTGCTCCGGATACGTCACTTGGCGAGGCCGTACTGGCAGCATTTCAGCGCGGAGGAAGTATTTCTGCCGAGGTAGTGCTGCTGGAAGATGGGCGGCAGGTGGAGCTTTCACTCGATCGTATTGGCGACATCCAGGGAACAGGCGGGCATATCGGGACGCTGATGACCCTGCGCGATAAGGAGAGTGCGCTGCAACTGGAGCAGGAGCTTGAAGTCTCGCGACGGCTGGCAGCGATTGGGAGAATCACAGCGGGTGTCGGCCACGAGGTGAAGAACCCAATCAACGCGATGGTGGTGCATCTTGAGCTCTTGCGCGGCAAACTTGCTACTGCTCCGGATGGTGGTGATGGTGCGCGTCGACACGTTGAGATACTGGCAAGCGAGATGCAGCGGCTGGATCGCGTGGTGCAGACGCTCGCAGACTTCTCGAGGCCGATGGAGTTGCGGCTGAAGGTGGTTGATCTGCGGGACGTTGTGGCGACCGTGATCGACCTGCTGTGGGAGCAGATGCGCGAGAATAATGTCACAGTGGAGGCGGAAGCTCCGCGTGAGGCATTACTGGTACATGTGGATCCTGACCTGGTACAGCAGGCGCTGCTGAACCTGGTTTTGAACGGTGTGCAGTCGATGCCAGACGGGGGCGTGGTGCGCATTTCATTGCGGCGCGAACAAAATCTTGCAGTAATCCAGGTGAAAGATAAAGGAACCGGGATACAAGAAGAGCTGCTTCCGCGTATCTTTGACCTGTACTTCACTACAAAAAAGACAGGTAGCGGCATCGGGCTTGCCATGACCTACCGTATCCTGCAGATGCACGGCGGCGCGCTCGATGTTCGTTCTGCTACGGACACTGACTCGCCCGACCACGGAAGTGTTTTCACGATTCGATTGCCCATATCGACGCTGGGTCCCGGTGGGCGGGGCGATGCTGCGCTGACCAGAGCAAATCTGGCGGTATAAAGAGGGCTGAAGTTAGCGGCCCCAGGGAAAAGAACGAGGTACTTGTGACACTGCTTTGTAAGCGCGCCTTGGGACATAGTGCACTCTGCTTTTCTGTGCTGTTGATGGGCTGTTTGCATCAACAACAGCCGCCCCCGCTTGCTCCGCAGGCTAAGACTCCAAACATTTATGTACCCCCGCCGGCCGAGGCGAATCTGCCGCCGATGAAAGAGGGGGACACGCCGCCCAAGTTGACCGATGCAAAACCGGTAGCTGCTGCGGAAGAGATTAAGCCGAAGAAGAAGGTGAAGCGGCAGCCAACGCCGGTGCAGCCGCCAGTGGTTGCGCCTGCAGCCCCGCCGACGGTCATCGCAGAGGAGACACCCGCAGCGACGCTGGGTGCGCTTGCCCCGGGGGGCGGTTCGGCGGACCCCAAGCAGCAGCAGGAAGTAATGGGAAGGATTGCCGCGGTTGAAAAGCGCATCGGCGAGGTGCCAAGTGCAACTGCGGATAAGGAGCAAAAGCAGATCGCCAAGGTGCGGCAGTTTTTGAAAGAGGCTTCGGACGCGCTTAAGGGTGGCGATGCGGAAGGTGCGGGAATCCTAGCGACCAAGGCCGACCTTATGATGGACGATCTAAAGAAGTAAAACCCTCAGAGTGAGCGGCGGTGCTCCATGGCGCGAGACATGGTAACTTCGTCGGCATATTCGATGTCGGAGCCAGCGGGGATTCCGGTGGCGATGCGGGTGATGATGAGGGCCTGGCTGGTGCCGCTTCGCGAGATTCGATGAAGTTCGTGAGCGAGATAGTTGGCAGTAGCTTCACCCTCGGTGGTGGGCGAGGTGGCCAGGATAATTTCGTCGACATCGGACAGGTTGGCGGCGCGGGTGAAGAGGTTGGCGATGCGGAGTTGTTCCGGGCCTACTCCGTTGACGGGCGAAAGGGTGCCGTGAAGGATGTGGTAGACGCCGTTATAGCTGCGCGTCTTCTCGATGGTTGCAATGTTGGTGGGCTCTTCGAGGACGCAGATAAGGCGCTGGTTGCGCGTGGGGTTCGTGCAGTAGGTGCAGGGGTCAACGTCGGTGATGTTGTTGCAGATGGAGCAGAGGCGCAGGTGCTGCTTGAGCTGCTCGATGGCATGGGCGAGGGCTTTTGCGTCTTGATCTGAAGACCGCAGAACGTGAAAGGCGAGGCGCTGCGCGGACTTCGTGCCGATGCCGGGGAGCTTGCGAAGCTCTTCGATGAGGCGCGACATGGGTTCGGCGAAGCGGGTGGTCATGTTTTCCTTCAGGTTCTTGCGAGGTCGAGAGGAACCGCAGATCCTTCGACTTCACTACTCGCGATGAAGCCGCGAGTAGCTTCGCTCAGGATGACACATCTTTGTATGGCAATTTCGTCAGTCGGTGAGGCCGGAGATGTTGAGGCCGCCGATCATGCCCTGGACGTTTGACTTCATGGCTTCGTCGGCGCGGCGGCCACACTCGTTTACGGCAGAGGTGATGAGGTCTTCCAGGAGCTCGATGTCGGAGGCGGAACTGCCCATCACGGTGGGGTCGATTTTGAGTTTGAGAAGTTCTTTCTTGCCATTCATCTGGGCGGTAACGATGCCACCACCCGCAGTGGCTTCGACGACAGTGTCAGAGAGCTTGCGCTCCATCTGCTCCTGCATCTGCTTGGCCTGGCCCATCATGTCTTTCATCTTTGCAAGATCGGAGAAGTTCATGCGGTGCTCCTGGTGATGATTTTGTGAGACAAGCGCTATTCGCGCTCAGGATGACGGAGCGGGGTCAGTCATTTGGTGTGAGGTCGATGACGTTGCGGATTTCGGCGTTGAAGAGGCGCTGGGCTTCCTGGACGATTGGATGCTCCATGGCCCGGGCCTGGGCGGAACCGGATGCGGCGGCTCGGGGTTTCTTTGATGCTGTGGATTTGGCTGCGGCCGTGGCGGGGAGAAGCGTGATCTTGAGGCCGGGTGCCAGCGACTGGATCGCCGACCGGATGATCTTTTCGGCCTCCGGGTTGATGACCGTGGGGAGCATCGTCTTCGAGTGCGTGGTCTGGATGGACAGGCCGGTCGGGGTGAGGGTGAAGTCGGAGTCGACGACGGCATCCGCAGCGGTCGTCTGACTTTTCGCGGACATCAGGGCGTCAACCGCCGCTTGCTGAAGGTGGTCGGGGTCGAGAGCCGAAGTGGGTTTGATGGTGGATTCGGCGTAGATGTCCGGCAGAACTTCCCGAGTGGGGGAGGAAGGCGGATCGCTTTCGCGATTGCCCACCTTAGCGTCCAGAGGCGGACGCGAAGATGGGGCACCCGGCTTCAGGGGGGAGGGGAATGGCTGCATCTCGGAGGCGAGATTTGGAGTGTTGGGATCGACGGCGGGGAGGGTGTAGGGAGTGGGGGAGGAAGGCGGATCGCTTTCGCGATTGCCCGCCTTAGAGTCCAGAGGCGGACGCGAAGCCGGGGCACCCGGCTGCGGGGGCAGTGGGAATGGCTGTATCTCGGAGGCGAGATTTGGGGTGTTGGGATCGACGGCGGGGAGGGGGTAGGGAGTGG
>CAHJWN010000127.1 GCA_903642265.1 Acidobacteriaceae bacterium
CTATGCTCCTCTCGTCGAACGCCGTCAAACCGAAGAGCAGCCCTGGAAGTTTGGTCTTGATCCCATATTCAGAGAGGGCCGGCACATCCAGGCCGCTCGTGCTCAGACGCTCGCTCAGCTCACGGTCGTTGAAGCCATCGAGCAATCTGCCCGCGAGATTCATGCCTCGGCCTGTAATCGGAAACGTGAGTGGAAGGCCCTTACGCTGCATGAGATCGAGGAAGAACTGCTGCCTTGCGGAGTAGACCTTGCGGCAACGCCGGAGGTGCGCCGAGAAGGCGCCACTTTCCAGGAAAGCGGCCAGGGTCGCCTGATCAATCAGCGGGCCCTGGTCGTCGGCGATCATCTTCAATCGGGTGAACGGGTCCACCAATTCAGGAGGCAGTACGACGTAGCCCAAGCGCAGCCCGGGAAAGAGCGTCTTGCTGAACGATCCCGTGTAGACCACGCGCTGGTGCTCATCGAGCCCTTGCAGGCTTGGCTGCGGTGCACTGCTGTAACGGAACTCGGCATCATAGTCGTCTTCTATGACCCAGAGACGGCGGCGCCGCGCGACGTCCAGCAACGCGAGCCGCCGCGAAAGAGACATACAGGTCCCCAACGGAAACTGGTGTGAGGGTGTCACGTAGATAAGAGCAGCGTTGGGAGCGTCGGGCAACGGAAGGCAGATACCTTCATGATCGACAGGAACTGGAACGATCGGCGCGCGGGCTGCCCTCCACGAATGCAGGGCGCCTGGGTAACCGGGATCTTCCATGTAGGCGCTGTGGTTTTCATCCAGGAGGAGCTGGCCCAGAAGAAACAATGCCTGCTGCGAGCCTCCCGTGATCGCAATCTGATCCCAGTCGCAACGAACTCCGCGACTGTCGCGAAGATAGCCGGCGACATTCTGCCGCAGCTCGTCCAGCCCCGTTGTGAAACGTGACTGGTACTGCAGAAGAGAGGAGTCCCGGCGCAGAACCCTGGTGCGTTGACGGTTCCAGATCTTCAGCGGAAAAAGCTTTACGTCAGGCTGGGCGGGGCGGAATGGCTTTGGAGCCACAGGCTGCAGCGGCCTCCGTGCTCTCCGACTATCAGTAGAAGCAGGGTGCGACTCGGACCGGAACGCCTGCGCGGCTGCCCCTACGATAAAGCTGCAGCGCTCTCTTGCCTCAAGATAGCCTTCTCCATGCAGCGCATCGTATGCGGCCACTACAGTGTTGCGCGAGACCTGCAACTGCTCTGCCATGCTGCGCGTTGAGGGTAGCCTTTGATTTGCACGCAGTTTGCCGGCCCGGATCATGGATTTCATCTGGTCAGCCAGCTGTGCTTGTAAGGACCGCTTGAGGTTGCGGTCAAGGTGGACACTTTCGAGGCTTTCTATGGCTGCTCTCCGGATTGGCGTTGCCTGGCACCATCGTAGCGGCAAGTTCTGGCCCTTTACACAAGCCAGGATTCATCATATGTTCAGACATCGCTTCCATGGCTGCAACATTTCAACTTCCTTACCGAAGTCGGAATACCGTTTTCTTTTGCGAGATCTTCTCGCCGGCGGAGCAGTACTCAAAATTCTGAGCAGCAGGAGCATTGATGCGGTTTGCAATCTTCATTCTCGGCTTGTCGTGTCTTACCAGCTATGGTCAGGCTGATCTCGTCGCCATACATGGCAAAGTATGGACTGAAGATGCGCAGCATCCTGAGGCAGAGGCGATCGCCGTCTCCGGGCATCACATCGTGGCTGTTGGCACCGATGTGGAAGTGATGAAGCTGGCCGGCCCGCACACTCGCACCCTGGACCTCAAGGGCCGGCGTGTCGTGCCGGGATTCAACGATGCGCACGTGCATTTCTTCTGGGGCGGCCAGGGTCTGGCCAGCGTCCAGCTTACGGACGCCCACTCCAGCAATGCGTTCGCTGACCGGATTGCAGCCTTCGCCAGGACAGTTCCGCCGGGCGAATGGATCGTCGATGGCAACTGGGATGAGCAAAAGTGGTCGCCCGTAAAGCTTCCCTCACATCAGTTGATCGATGCCGTCACGCCGAACAACCCCGTCTGGGTTCAGCGCTCGGATGGCCACATGACGCTTGCCAACTCGCTCGCGATGAAGCTCGCTGGCATCACGAAGAACACGCCCGATGTCGCAGGTGGCTTCATTGGTCGCGATTCCGACGGCAATCCCACAGGCATCTTTAAGGATGCGGCTAAGGATCTCGTCGAGCGCGTCATTCCGCCACCCTCTGATGCGCAGGTCGATGCTGCGCTGCTGGCCGCACAGAAGTACGCGCTCGATAACGGAATTACCAGTGTGCAGGACATGGGCTTCACCGGCTCGCATAGCGCAGATCTGCAGGCCCGAATTGTCCGTGGCTATCAGCGCCTGATCGCTGAAGGCAAGTGGAAGGTCCGCGTCTCTGCCCGCTTTCCTCTGGACGAAGGTGCCCGCCTGCGCAATCTCGGGATCATGACAAACTTCGGCGACGACACCCTGGTGATCGGCTCGCTAAAAGCCTTTGCCGACGGCTCGCTCGGCTCGGCGACCGCGTGGTTCGTGCAGCCCTTCGACGATCAGCCCGGCAACTCCGGTCTACCCAGTGAACAGCTCTCCCATCCTGAAGAGTTCTTTGCGAAGCTGCAAGTCGCAGACCGCGCTGGCAACCACATCGCGACGCACGCCATCGGCGACCTTGCAAACAAGACAGTGCTTGACCTCTATGCGCGGCTTGAACAGGAAGACGGTCCTGCAGATCGCCGTCTTCGCATTGAACATGCGCAACATCTGCGACCAGAGGACATCGCGCGCTTCGGGCAGCTGCATGTCATCGCTTCGGTACAGCCATATCACTGCATCGATGATGGGCGTTGGGCAGAGACCCGCATAGGGCACAAACGCGCATCGACAACCTACGCCTTCCGGTCCCTGCTCGACTCCGGCGCTGTCCTTGCGCTCGGCACCGACTGGTTCGTTGCACCCATGAACCCAATGATCACGATCTACGCCGCCACGACGCGGCGCACTCTCGACGGCAAGCATCCAGGCGGCTGGTTTCCGGAGCAGAAATTATCCGTAGCCCAATCTGTCCACGCTTACACCGTCGGCTCTGCCTATGCGGAGAGCCAGGACGATATCAAAGGTAGCCTCACGCCCGGCAAACTGGCGGACTTCGATGTTCTTTCAGAGGACATATTCCACATGGATCCGGTCGCCATCGAGAACGTCAAAATTGTCGCCACCGTTCTCGGCGGCGAGATCGTCAGGCAGTAACAGCTGCAATAAAGCATCAAGTCCAACACACGTGATGAGGAGAGCTGTAATGTTTGTTCGCCCTTGCTGGATCCCGCAGACCGAAGCCGACACCCGGCAGATCATCGACGAGAATCCTTGGGCGTTGCTGGTCAGCAATGGAAGCCAGGGCCCACTTGCTACAAACATCCCGCTGCTCGCAGAACAGCCTGTCAGCAGTCAAGAGCCGCTTGTGCTCGTCGGTCATATGGCTAAAGCGAATGAGCACCTCTTACATATCCGCAACAATTCACAGCAGCCTTCACTTGCGATCTTCGAAGGACCCTGGAGCTACGTCACGGCAAGCTGGTACCCAAATCGGCAGATGCCATCGACCTACTACTACACCGCCATCCACTGCTACGGTCACCTCGAGCTTCAACAGGAGCCAGAGCTGGATGCATCGCTCGAAGACCTTACACAGCGTCTCGAGGCTCCGCACACAAACGGTTGGAGCTACCGCGAAATCCCACGCAGCGAGATCACGCGCCGCTTCGCTGGCATCACCGGATTCCGCATGATCGTCTCGCGGACTGAAGCAAAGTTCAAACTTGGTCAGGACGAGCCCATTCGCGATGCGCTCGCCGTGGCTGATGTTCTGGCAACTCATCCCGCGCCCCAGGACCGTGCGCTGGCTGCGATGATCCGAACGCAAAATACAGACCGGCTTTAGACATCTACGTTCCGGGGATCGTTGCGATGTTTGTATCCCCGGCAGTTCACCCACAACGAAGAATCCACCGCCCATACTGTGAGGACGCCATGAAACGTAGCTCAACCCAAGTAGTCTTGTTGCTTGTCCTGTTTGCCTCTTCGATCTTCTCCGCGCCTGTGTTCGCGCAGATTGAGAGCGGGACCATCAATGGCACGGTAACCGACCCTTCCGGCGGTGCTGTACCGGGCGCGAAGGTCAGCATCATCGACGTTGGCACCAACGTCGCTCAGACAAGCACCACAACTGATCGCGGCAGCTTTCACTTTGCCACGCTTCGTCCCAGCCACTATCGCATCAGCGTCTCGGCCACAGGCTACAAAGAATCAGTCCTCAAGGACGTCGAATTGCACACGCAGGATTCGCTTTCGGAGAACATAGTGCTCGAAGTAGGCGCAGCCAGCGATACCGTGTCAGTGAACGCAGACCAGGAGCAGATCGAAACCTCTGCCTCGATCTCAACCACGGTCGATCGCAAGTTTGTAGAGAACCTCCCGCTAAACGGTCGCAGCTTTCAGGCGCTCATTGCTTTAACGCCCGGCAACGTTACGGCGAAGACTTACTACACCAACTCGGGCCAGTTCAGCGTCAACGGTCAGCGCACCGATGCCAATTACTTTTCGATCGATGGTGTCAGCGCCAACGTCGGCATCACCCAGGGAAGCAATGTGTATCTTGGCGCAGCGGGCGGCGGCGCGGCCCAGTCGACCAGTAGCAGCGGTGGGTACAACAATCTCGTCTCCGTCGACGACATGCAGGAATACAAGATCCAGACTTCCTCCTTCGATGCCGAATATGGCCGCACCACCGGTGCCCAGCTCTCCATCGTCACCCGTAGCGGTACAAACAAATTTCACGGCACTGCGTTCGAATATCTTCGCAACGAGGTCTTCGACGCGAACACCTGGTTCAACAACAACTCGGGTCTCGCCCGCGCGGCAGAAAAGCAGAATGACTTTGGCGGTGTCGTTGGCGGCCCTATCTTCCGTAACAAAGCATTCTTCTTTGCCTCCTACGAAGGCGCTCGCGTCCGTGTACCGGAATCCCGCACGGACATTGTTCCCACAAGCTATGCTCGTAGCCTGGCGTCGGCTGCGGTCGCGCCGCTCCTGGCAGCCTACCCGCTCCCGTCCGGCACCAATGACGTGCCCGCATCCTACAACGGCCCCGATGTAGCAGCTGCATACACTGCTGACTTTAACACCACCTTCTCCAACCCTTCCACGCTGAACGCCACCAGCGTTCGCCTGGACTATAGCCCAGTCCCGAAGCTGAACGTATTCGTGCGCGGCGACTACGCGCCATCCGTTGGATCCCAATATGGTGCTTTTGACTTCTACTCCCGCTCTACCTACAGCAGCACTATCTCCAACGTTGACAGCATCACAGCCGGTGCGACCTACATCTTCAATACCTCGCTCGTAAACGATTTTCGCTTCAACGTCAGCCATGCAAAGGGCGCAACGATCGTGAAGCCAATCAGCTTCGGAGGGTCCACCGCTCCGACTGATGCTTACCTCTTTCAATCCGCCCCACAGTACTCAACTGCCACCTCCGTCTTCACCCTATTTTTCAACGACGGCACATCCGACTACTACGTCGGTGATGATGCAACCAACCACCAACGCCAGTTGAACTTCGTCGACACCGTCAGCTGGAACATTCGCCGTCACAGCCTGAAGTTCGGTGGCGACGTTCGTCGTCTCACCCCGAAGAACGGCTACCGGCCCTACGACTATGGCTACGATTTTGCCGACGTCGCAACTCTCGTCAAGACCGGGATTCCCGTCTATGCCTCGGTCGACAGTGCGGCATCCACCAGCCTTCGCCCGGTCTTCACTGACCTGACATTCTTCGCGCAGGATGCCTGGCAAATCAAGCCGCGCCTCACCCTCAACTACGGCTTGCGCTGGGATTATGATCCTCCGCCAAGCGAAGCCTCAGGCCATCCGCTCTACACCGCTCTCAATGTCGATTCTCCTGCAACCGTCGCACTTGCGCCCGCCGGCACAACTCTTTGGGCCGCGAGCAAAACCAACTTCGCTCCACGTCTTGGCTTCTCCTATATCGTTCATCAGGAACCCGGCTTCGAAACTGTAATCCGTGGCGGCGGTGGCATCTTCTACGGCCTGGGCAATGAAGTTGGCGCACAAGGCACGTTGGGAACGCCCTACTCTACTGCCAAATACCTCTACGGAGCGGACGGCGCTTACCCACTGAGCCAGGCAGCCGCACAGCCAGCACCGCTCAGTATCGATCCGCCCTATAGCTTCACCTTCGCCTTCGATCCTCATCTGAAGGATCCAAAGGTTTACATGTGGAATGGCAGCCTGCAACAGAACTTTGGCGGCAGCCGCAGCCTGCAGGTCAGCTACGTTGGCAACAAGGGTGTCGACCTTCTTCGCAACGAGATCCTGCAGCCTTCAATGGGCGGCAACGCGAATTTTGCATACCTTGATGTCGAATTCAACCACGACTATTCCAACTACAACTCGCTTCAACTCCAGTTCAAGCAAAACCCCTGGCACCACCTGCAGTCGCTGTTCAGCTACACCTGGTCGCACGCGTTAGACAATGGCTCGAGCATCGCTCTGCCGTCGCCGTATCACACCGTCTACGATCCCGCGCTCGACTACGGCAACTCGGATCTTGATGTTCGCAACACCTTCTCGAACGCAACTACCTACGAACTCCAGGGCACCTCCGGTAGCAACGGCCTGCTCAAGTACGCCACCAATGGATGGGCGATCGATAGCCTATTCCGCTCCAACTCGTCACAGCCAGTCAACGTGACTACGGGTCAATACGGTGCCTTTGGCCTGCAGTACAACAACGACGCCATCAACCAGCGGCCAGATACGACAGGTGCACCCTTCTACCTGTCCAGCGCGACCGCTCCCGGACATCGCGTCTTCAACGCCGCTGCATTCTCAACACCAACTCTCAACGTGCAAGGCAATCTGCAGCGCAACACCCTGCGAGGCTTTGGTGCCTGGCAGGAGGACATGGCGCTCCGCCGTTCGTTCCCGATCCACGATGGCGTGAATCTGCTTTTCCGCGCCGAGGCATTCAACATCGTCAATCATCCTCTCTTTGGCGATCCCGGAACCAACGACAGCACCAACCTGCTAACCAACCAGCGCTTCGGCCAATCCACGCACACCCTGGCGGACAGCCTCGGCGGCGGTGGTGCGGATGGCGGCTTCAGCAGCTTATACCAGATTGGATCGCCGCGTTCGCTCCAATTTGCTCTCAAGGTACAGTTCTAGAGCAGTTTCCCTGGAAACGGTATTTCCTACAACCCGCGTGCGGTGGAGAGATTCGCTTCATTGCACGCACTTCTTTTTCGGCAGTCTTTCTCTGGAGCCTTGATGGTTGCTGCTTACTACATCTCAATGCGCAATATCTGCAAGATCGCTCTTGGCGGAACGCTCTTCACCGCGGGATTACTCTCTCTCGTCGCCTCCGCGCAGGTGCATGTCATGCAACCGTCCGACCTCGCCAACCTCAAGACGGTCGGTGACCCAAAGCTCTCCCCCGATGGCCGGCTTGTCGCTTACACCGTCCACACACCAATGGAATCGGGTAAACCACGCAACGAACACATCTGGCTCGCTGCGACGGATCAACCGGGCACCACGCGCCCTTTTGTATACAGCAGCGGCTCAGACTCCGCACCATCCTGGTCGCCTGATGGACGCTACCTCGCCTTCCTCTCCGATCGCATAAACCCTCTTGCGGACTCAAGCTCGCCCTTCCAATTCAGCGTTGCTGAAGCGAAACCAGAGACTCCCACGCCAGAGCAGAAGGACAAGCAATCTCCCCCGCCCGTCGTTCCGGATGCCACCGCGCCGGAGGCGGAAAAGATTGCGCAGATCTGGTTGATTGCCATCGACGGAGGGGAAGCCGAGCCGCTGACGAACGTCCCTGGCGGCATCCGCTTGTTCAAGTGGTCGCCGGACGGCAAGCGCATCGCTTTCCTGCGCACAGATCCCGACACCACGACGCAGAAGGAACGAAAAAAAGCTAAGAACGACGAGAACGTCATCGACCACGACTATCACTATGAACGGCTCTGGACCTATGACGTCTCCACCCACCACGCTCGTCAACTTACCAGTGGCGATCAGAATATAGATACTCTTGAATGGTCCCCAGACGGCACATCCATCCTCTCGCGTGTCTCGCCCACTCCGCGTCTAGACGATTATTGGCGCGTCTCGAAGGTAGTGCTCTTCGACGCAAACACGGGCGCTACGAAGCAGGTCATCGAGCAGACCTCCGGCTATGAAGAGCCCAAATTCTCACAGGATGGAACACGCATCTCCTACTCGCGCTTCACCACCAAGCGCATTACCGACATCCACTTTGTCCGAACCCTAGCGACCGGCCAAGACCTTCTGCTTGAAGACAAGCTCAAGGGCACGCTCGCACAGTTTGTGTGGATGCCGGGAAATCATCTTTTCGTGAACGCCTATGTAGGTGCCCACACCGAGGCGAACGACGTGGACGTAAGCACGGCGACTGCTGTTCCTCTCACAGACCTGCCGCCCACCGCACTGGACTTTGACCTTACCCGTGATGGCGCAATCGCCGTCTTTCTTGGCGAGACTCCGTCACAGCCACTCGAAGTCTCCACCTGGCGCAAGGGTACTGTGCAGGTGTTGACCGCAACCAATCCGCAGGTAAGCAGCCTGAGTCTCGGCACGGAGCGCCAGGTGCAGTGGCAGAACCCGAAGGATCATCACGTGATCTATGGGGTTCTCTCGCTGCCGCCTGGTTACAAGGAAGGCGTCCGGTACAAGACGCTCATTCATCTTCACGGCGGCCCTGAAGAGGCGTTCACGGTGGGCTTCAACGCGACCTGGTATAACTACGCCGCGCTCTTCGCATCGCAGGGTTACGTCGTGCTTCAGCCGAACTATCGCGGGTCAGCCGGCCAGGAGATCGGCTTCACAGAAGGCGACTACAAGGACGCTGGCGGCAAGGAGTTCGATGACATGATGGCTGGCGTCGACTGGGTCGAGAAGCAAGGCATAGCAGATCCCAATCGCCTGGTTGTCGCGGGCTGGAGCTATGGGGGCCTGATGACCTCGTGGGCCGTCACCCACACCGATCGTTTCAAGGCGGCCATGTCCGGAGCAGCCGTGAATGACCTGTACAGCATGGCCACAACCACCGACATTGCCCCAAGCTATGCTTCCAGCTACATGGGACCGCTGGAGACGCCAGAGGACGCCGCGCGCTACGATAAGCACTCGGCCATCCGCTACGTGGCGGCCTGCCACACGCCGGTCCTCATACTTCACGGCGAGGCCGATGTCCGTGTGCCGCTCTCGCAAGGCCAGGAGTTTTATCACGCACTCCATTTCTTACATCGCGAAGCAGAGATGGTGACCTACCCGCGGGAGCCGCATATCTTCAGCGAGCGTGAACATCAGATCGACAGCCTTAGTCGAGAGCTCACCTGGTTCGAAGAGCATCTGCCCAAAGAGACTGCGCCTTGAAGCCGGACGCGG
>CAHJWN010000128.1 GCA_903642265.1 Acidobacteriaceae bacterium
CGAAAGAGAAGGGAACTGAACGATGGACTGGACACCCGGTGGCATGAGTGACGACTTAGAAGACCGCCGAGACTCATCCGGCGGAGGCGGCGGAGGCGGCTTCAACCTCGGCGGAGGAGGCGGCATCGGAATCGTCGGCTTCCTCATCCTGCTCGTGATTAGCCTCGTCACCGGCCACAACTTCATCGGCGGCATGCTCTCAGGCGGCAACAGCGGCAGTAACCCGCCCTCCGTGCAGCAGGGCTCACAAATGGGCTCCCAGACGGGCGCCCAAGGCGGGAACCAGGTCTCCGGCACCTCGCGCCCACACCCCGCCGGCGAAGACCGCGACGCCCATCTCATCAGCTTTGTCCTGGACGACGCCCAGCACACCTGGACCAAGATCTTTGCCGATCAGGGCAAGCAATACCGCCATGCCAAGCTCGTCCTTTATCGCGGCACCACCTACTCCGGCTGCGGCACAGCCCGCGCCACCACCGGGCCCTTCTACTGCCCGCAGGACCAAAAGATCTACATCGACCTCGGCTTCTGGGACGAGCTCAAGCGCTTCGGCGGCGACACCGGCGACTTCGCCCAGGCCTACGTCATCACCCACGAACTCGGCCACCACGTCCAGAACCTCCTCGGCATCGAATCCCGCATGCGCCACCTCACCCAGCAGGAACCCGGCGAACGCAACCCGCTCTCCGTCGATCTCGAACTCCAGGCCGACTGCTTCGCCGGCGTCTGGGGCCACTCCACCGAGCAGCGCAACATCGTCCACCCCGACGACGTCGCCGGGGCTCTCAAAGCCGCCGCAGCAGTCGGCGACGACCATCTGCAAAAGATGAGCGGCCGCGCCATCAGCCCCGAGTCCTTCACCCACGGCTCCAGCGCCCAGCGCGAAGAGTGGTTCAACAAGGGCCTCCAGGGCGGCACCATCCAAAGCTGCCCCACCTTCGACGGCAAACTCGCCCCGTAACTCCTTGCCAATTTCCTACGACGCTAGTCGCTTCCTACTAGTCTTTCGAACGGGCGCTGATTAGTAGACCGAAGCGCGTCGATCAGTCCGCATCGCAGCAGAATAAGACGCCAGGTTCAATGGGTACATCGGCCTTAATCACCAACCGTGACGAACCTCCCAAAGACGCTCAATGTCTCTGGGATTCCCGATGTGCACTGCCACGTTGTGCCCCGCTTCGTACCCTACCTGGAACTAGGCCTCTTGCGCGCGTTGCTTCCGCCGGTAAGTCGAAACCTTCGCCCGGTTCCCGCATAGGTGCATGCTGCACCAACACCGAGATCCCTTCTTGCTGATGTCATAAAAATTGACAACGCATCCCTCGCACTTGCGAAGTCGAGCTACGGGCACGTCCGTTAGAAGATGAGCCGCTGAATCAGCAAGCTCCCGCCAAAGTTCGCTTGGATTGGCGGCAGCGTCGAGATACGTCTCCCGACGTGCAGACGACCGGCCACTCACCACAACGTAACGATGCGGGTATGCCAGCAGTTTCTGATTCAGTTCCTCCAGGAAGGCGGGCTCCGGTTTCTTTCCGGTTTCCATCCTTAGGACTGTAGAACGTAGCCTTTCCCGGAAGACAAGAAGATCGTCTAGTAATCGTCGAGTCCCTTGCGAATTTCGCCACGCTGGAGCGGCTAAGTCTCTTCCCCTGGCCTTCACCAATCCTCCAGCGATGAACCACCGGACCAGCGATGCCGTATCGGGCAGCAGCTCCACGGGACCTGCCTCGTTCACCAGGCGCGTGTTCAGGAAATCCAGAGCTAACTGGTTTCCTACAAAGAGGAAGCCATCGACCCATTCTCGGGATTGCTGCGCAGAAGTGCTCAAGGTCATCTCTCCTGCGGATAGGACGCAGAAGCCGTGGCTGGGGATTCTTTACGCCCATTGCGACGGATTCGCTGAAACATCTGCAGGCCGCATGCGAAAAGGATCGCTGAACGCGCTTCCTTCTGAACTGTCCTTTGTATTTATTGACACCGTTATTGAATCGTTTAACGGTGTCAATAAATCTCTATACCTGAACACGCAGGCATACTCCAGAAGAGTTTGGCTTGCCATCCTGATCCGCAGAGAGAACTCATGACCCAGACTTATACTCCAGCCGTTCTTGACAGCACCGTGACCTTCGGCACCATCACTGTGGATGGTCTCAACATCGCGTATCGCGAAGCGGGCAATCCTTTGAGCCCAAAGCTTGTTCTGCTGCACGGTTGGCCCGCGTCCTCACATCAGTTTCGTGAACTGATCCCGGCGCTTGCCTCTCGCTTTCATGTGATCGCGCCCGACTACCCCGGATTCGGTAACAGTGACACTCCTGACCCGGCCACATTCTCCTACACCTTCGACAAGCTGGCTGAGACCACAGAGAGTTTCCTCAAGGCAAAGGGCTTCGAGCGGTACGGTCTCTACGTGCAGGACTACGGCGGTCCCGTCGGCTTTCGCATCGTGACTAAAAACCCGGAGGCTTTGGAGTGGCTCATCATCCAGAATACGAATGCTTACGAGGTGGGCTTCAGCGCAGCATGGAGCGGTCTGCGCAATGCACTCTGGCTTGACCGTAGCGAGGAGAATGAGAAGGGTGCCGCCGGGCTGCTGGCGATGGAAACAGTCAAGGCCACCTATCTGGGCGGTTCAACTAATCCATCCCTGATCAGTCCTGATACCTGGAACATGGATTATTTTCAGACGCTGCAGCGCCCGCATGGTCGTCAATTGCAACTGGATCTGTTTTACGACTACCGGAACAACGTCACGCTGTATCCCAGGTGGCAGGCGTTCTTCAAGCAACAGCAGCCGAAGACGATCATCTTTTGGGGGCAGGGCGACATCTTTTTCACGCCAGAGGGCGGAGAAGCCTACCTGCAGGATTTACCGAAAGCGGAGATGCACCGCCTGGCTGCAGGCCACTTCGCGACGGAAGACTGTCTCGAATATATCGCGGAGCATATCCACACGTTCTACAAGAAAGTTGTTGCCTGATTCGAATCTGGACCTCTCGATGAATCGTCGAGAGGTCCAAATCGGCACATCAGCAAGACTGTATCCTCGGTTACCGCTACATCGTCAATGTACTCGCCGGAATCTGATTGGTACTGCAAGCCGCCTTCTCGTCAGCTGTCGTCAGAGCTACGTGAACTGCGTATGCATAACCCGGTAATCTCTTGAACGCGAGTTGTTGGATCAACAGAAGCGCGTTTGGCGTTACTCGTCCCGATTTGCTTTGGTTGCTCCAGTTGCTTAGTCTCCCAGGTCAGGATGCGCGACCTTCGGCGCAAAGCTGACCGCATGCTGCAAGTCGTGCCGCTGACTGTCCACCCCCAGCGTGGGTGTTTATTGCAGCCACCGCATAATATCTCTCCGCTTCCGGCTTATTGCCGACGCCTTCTTCAGCTTCACCCGCACTCAGCAGGCCGTTGAGCCGCTTTGGGCTGAGTGTCAACGCAATCCTGTACTCGACGATGGCTTCCTGCGGTCTCTTCTCAAGCATCAGCAGATCGCTCAGCATCTCGCGCGCGGGAATGTCCACTTCGTTCTGACCCGCGAGGTTCTGGCGATCAGCAGCTTTGCGCAGGAGCGCGATCGCATCTTCACTGTCTGCTGTCTGCATAAGCAGACCATGCTGCTATTTCGTTTTGCGGCACGAATGCACCTTCAACCATGTAAGCGCGTGGGCTCTTCTTCATCTCTTCAAAGAGCGCATCTGTCTCCTCTAGAGCTTTGTGTGCCGCCGTCTTATCGCTTATTCGTCTCGAAGGCAACAGCAACATGCCAAGCCGAATCATCCGGAACTCTACGTCGCATAGCGATTTGATAGACTCGGGTCAAGACGCGAACCCGGCGACAATCGAACGTACATGAAGCCATCAACCGCTCGTGAAGACCGTGGGGCTCGCCAGCCTTCTCGAGGAGCTTTTGGATGAGTCCAGCGGCAAACATCTCTCCTGTTTCAACGAAGCCCTCAGCTTCCGCCAGGATCAATCAGAACGAGACTCCTTTCGAAGCGATAGCCAGCATCTGCTCAGTTCTGGTGGTGGGTCTCTTCATCATGACCTTCCTTGCTCAGAACTACGTCATTCCGTCGGGTTCGATGAAGAACACGCTGCTTGTAGGCGATCACCTGCTCGTCGACCGGATCACGCTAGTGCCGCCTGCTTCGTGGATGCCGCTCATCAGGTATCGCGAGCCAGGCCGCGGCGATATCCTGGTCTTCCTCAAGCCCGTCAATCAGCCCGGGATTGATGTCACCGACGCTGACGGAATTCCGCAATACACCACCCTTGTGAAGAGGTTGATTGGCGTACCGGGAGATCATTTCCATCTACGCAACGGCATTGTGATCATGAATGGCATTGCACAGCCCGTGGGACTGGCGCAGCCGACAACTCCGGGCAACTTCAACGGGTTCCTCGACAATTTCCCTGCAGTACCTCCAGCCGAGGTGTCTGGGTCAACAGAGTCGTGGGCCGTGAACTACTCGAGTTATATCCAGAACGGCGACCTGGTGGTTCCACCCGGCATGTATTTCATGATGGGCGACAACCGCCACAACAGCCTGGACTCCCGCTATTGGGGCTTTGTGCCGCGCGCCAACATACTTGGCCGTCCGCTCTTCAACTACTGGTCGTTCGAGGCTGCAGACGGGCAGCTTGAACAAACAGGATTTGGGCAGAAGCTCGCCTGGGTCGGCCATGTTCTGATGCGCTTCCTTCCAGACACCCGCTGGAGACGGACTTTCCACGTTGTTCGTTAACACAATTTGTACGACCCCGATTGATCTAGGTGCGCTCCGTTCATAGGCCGCCTACTCGCCAGTTACTTTTGGTGCCCTATCCGATACGCGAGCCGCAATTCTTGCTGAGATTATCCCCACAATTCGGCTTCTCAGATGTGACTAAGGCTAGCTGAAACGCGACACCCGTAAATTTTGCGAGGAGTAGACTCTGTGAAACGGAGTTCACCCTTGTCAGTTGCAACCGAGCCGCCGAGCGTAGACTTCCTTTGCTTGGAGATGAATCGATAAAGCAACGACGGCTTTGGGCCGGGGGGCTCATCGCGCCTCTCCTGTCATTACTATCCCTGGCGACTCCGACGGGAGCGCAAACGAGCGCGTTAGTCTCACAGGGTGGTGGATCGGTGACGATTGACGCTTCGCGGCTGAACACCGTGATCGCGCTGACGAGCCGTGGCTCTCCCAATCTAAGGACAATCCGCACTTTTCGGATCGGAACTTCAATGATTCGGGTTGGCCGCTGGTGCAGCCCGGCGTGAACCGGTTGCTCGCTGGTAATCTGTTTCATCCGGACGATACCCACTACTGGGCACGGCTCCATCTTCACATTCTGAATGCCAACGGACCGCTGGCCATAAACATGCAAGTGCGAAACACGGCACAGTATGCAGTCTTCGCCAATGGTACAAAGATCGGCGAGACGAAGGGCTACGCCGATCAGAACTTCTTCTATGCACAACCTGTGCCGTTGACGCTGCCTGAAAATCAGGATGTCGTGTTAGCCATTCACTTGCTTCATTTGCCAAATGCTACGCACCTGAGCTTGGAAGGTATCGAAATCGGTCAGAGCGAAGCAGTACAAAACAAGACGGATTATGAAAGTCTCAGAGATTTCATACGTACTATGTCTCGTCGCTTGTGACTCCCGGGTTCTTGGTCGAGAGCCTGTATCTTCCGGCCCAGCAGGTCGGCGGAGATTTCTTCCTCGTACTTCCGTGTACAGAGGGCGCGGAAGAGACGAGCCTCTTTGCCGTCATTGGCGACGTGAGTGGCAAGGGACTTCAGGCAGCAATGGTGGTCGCGACTCTCGTGGGCGGACTCCGAATGCTGGAATCTCGAACACCGTCAAAGGTTCTCGCCTATCTCAACCGCATGCTCACTGGGCATGTCTCTGGGTTTGCTACTTGTTGCGCTGTGCTGATCCACCAGGATGACCGTATGCAGATAGCTAACGCAGGCAATCCTTCACCTTAATGTGACGGCACAGAATTGATGACCTTGCCTTGCCAAGACTGCCGCTCGGTATGGACCCTACCGTAGTCTATGAGGAGACCGATCATGTACTTTCCGCTGGTAACCGTCTCACGTTTGTATCGGACGGAGTCATCGAAGCGACCAGCCTCCCGCGCAAAGAGCTATTTGGCTTTGATCGCACCCTTGCAATCAGCACACACTCCGCCTGCGCTATCGCCGAAGCGGTGAGCCTCTTCGGGAAAGGTGCACCCCAGGCGGACGACATCACGGTAATGACGATCACCTATACCTAAGCTCTTAAGATTTTGGCACCAGCCAAGATCTCAAGCTGGCAGATCGAGCCACACGCGTAATTTTCTCCAGTCCACAATCGGTATTCTCCTCTCCAGAAAAACACCTTGTATCGCAAAAAGGCGCGACCCGAAACCTCGGATCGCGCCTTCGCAACTTGCTTCGAACCCTAAATATCCAGGTTCTTCACATCCAGCGCATTCTCTTCGATAAACTTCCGCCGGCTCTCGACATCCTCGCCCATCAGTGTCGTAAAGATCTCCTCACACGCCGCGATGTCTTCGAGCTTCACCTGCATCAGCGTCCGCCGCTCAGGATCCATTGTCGTCTCCCAAAGCTGCGGAGCCGTCATCTCGCCCAGGCCCTTATACCGCTGGACCTGATATTCCTTGCGTCCCTGGTCGATCACGTACTCAAACACTTCGCGCGGCGTATTCTTCTCGACCGGATCCTGGCTGATCTTGCTCGACCGCTTTGCCGCCGGCTTCACTTCGACAGCGGTTCCCGGTGCCGCCGCCGTCATCTCCGAAACGCCTTCCTCAGAAGCAATCTCTTCCGCCTCGTCTAGCGCCTCCTGCGTCACCGCAGCCGCAGTCTTGGGCGCATACGAGATCAGGAACGGCCCTTCCAGCTTGTCCCGCAACAGTGCATACTTCGCCAGCAGCTGCCGGCTCTCCGCCGCATTCGCCAGCGCCCAGTCGATCTTCCGCACAGCTCCCTGCGAGTCCGTAAAGCTCACCGACCACGTCTGGTGTTCCTCATCAAGCGTCGGCTCGCCCACCGCCCGGAACTGGAACTCCTTCACCACGGCCTGCAACCGCGCCTGCATCTCTATCAGCTTTGACGGAGCAGTCCCATCCACGCCCTCCCCGCCGCTTTCTCCGCCGTTCGCTTGGAAGTCTTCCTTCTTCGCCGGGGCAGCTCCCTCATGCGCAAACAGCTTGATGAACTCGAGCGACACCGCTTCATTCCGCAGCCGCTTGTGGAACTTGTCCGTCAGGCTCAGGTACTCGCTCAAGTTGCTCATGAACGTCGTAAACTCCTCGCCCTGGAGCTGCTTCTTCTCCGCCCCGTATGTCAGCAGCATCCCATCCGAAGCGCGTTTCAACATCACCGCGACGTACTCGCGCTCATCCTTGATGTACTGCTCGAACTTGCCCTTCTTGATCTTGAACAGCGGCGGCTGCGCAATATACACATGCCCGCGCTTGATCAACTCCGTCATATGCCGGAAGAAGAACGTGAGCAGCAGAGTTCGGATATGCGATCCGTCGACGTCAGCATCCGTCATCAGGATCAACTTCCCGTACCGCAGCTTGGTCGCGTCGAAGTCGTCCTTGCCAATGCCGCAGCCAAGCGCCGTGATCATCGCACGAATTTCTTCATGCCCCAGCATCTTGTCGTAGCGGGCCTTCTCAACGTTGAGGATCTTGCCCTTTAGCGGCAAAATCGCCTGGAACCGCCGATCGCGACCCTGCTTTGCCGTCCCACCAGCCGATTCACCCTCAACTAGGTACAACTCGCACCGGTCCGGTTGCCGCTCCGAGCAGTCCGCAAGCTTGCCCGGCAGTCCGCCGCCATCGAGCGCGCCCTTGCGCCGAGTCAGGTCGCGAGCCTTCCGCGCCGCCTCACGTGCCCGCGCCGCATCGATCGCCTTGTTGATGATCTTCTTCGCAACCTGAGGGTTCTGCTCCAGGAACCCCCCAAGCCGCTCGTTCACAAACGCCTGCACCGTTCCCGCAATGTCCGAGTTCAACTTGCCCTTGGTCTGGCCTTCAAACTGCGGCTGCGAAAGCTTTACGCTGATCACAACCACCAGCCCTTCGCGCACGTCATCGCCCGAAAGGTTTTCCTTCACATCTTTAAACAACCCGAGAGACTGGCCTGCGGCGTTGATCGTCCTGGTCAGCGCCGTCTTGAATCCCGAAAGATGCGTACCGCCGTCAACCGTATTGATGTTGTTGGCAAATGTGAACACGGTTTCGGAGTAAGCGTCGTTATACTGCAGCGCAATCTCCATCGCCACGTTATCGCGCTCGGCCTCCATGTAGATCGGTTTCTCATGCAGCACCTGCTTGCCCTTGTTCAGGTGCTTGATGAACTCGGCAATTCCGCCAATGTACTTGAACTCCTGGTGCTTGCTCTCGCCCGTCTTCGCATCGGTGGTGCGCTCGTCGGTCAGGTGGATCTCGAGCCCCTTGTTCAGGAAGGCCAGCTCCCGCAAACGCTGCGCCAGCGTGTCGTAGCTGAACTCGTGCACAGTAAAGATCGACTTGTCCGGCAGAAAGTGCACCTTGGTGCCTTTGCGCTTCGAAGGCCCCATCTTGCGCAGCAGGCTGATCGGCGCACCCTTGCTGTAGTCCTGCTCCCACGCATGTCCATCGCGCCAGATCTCGACATCAAACTCTTCACTCAGCGCGTTCACGCAGCTCACACCCACGCCGTGCAGTCCGCCCGACACCTTGTAGTTCGAAGCATCGAACTTGCCGCCAGCATGCAGCATGGTCAGTACAACCTGCACTGCCGGCATCTTCTCGCCGTTGATCACCTTGTCATCCACCGGGATCCCACGCCCATCGTCAACCACGGTAATCGAGTTGTCGACATGGATCGTCACGTCGATCTTTGTCGCATGACCGCCCAGCGCCTCGTCCACCGAGTTGTCGACCACCTCGTACACCAGGTGGTGCAGCCCCTGCTCGCCCGTCGACCCGATATACATCGCCGGCCTCAGCCGCACCGCCGCCAGGCCCTCAAGCACCGTAATGTTCTCAGCGGAGTATCCCCCGCCTTCTTTTACAGGAGGAGCCACTACCGGAGCTGCCGGGGTTTCTAGTTCAAGAAGAGCGGTGTCGCTAGTGCCTGCAGTCGATGCCAAAGGAGCTCCGTCAAACCGTATTTTTACAACGAAAAGAGATGCCGGAATCGGCCCCTCGGAAGTACCGCAAAGACCGCGTCAATTCAGCAGTTTATGCGGTCCCTCTCGAGCTTTTTCAGTCCCTTAAATATATCACGGGGATGGTGCTCTTCGACCCCTCTTCCGCCCCTCCAGAAGGCTCAAACAGGGCCGGTTAGAAAAGGCGTCTGCCTTCAGAAAGTGTCATCCTGAGCGGAGTTTGGCGCGCACTTCGCGCCGAACGGAGTCGACGGGCCTGCGTTTCGCTTTCAGTTCCCCCGCAGCTCAGGCAAGACAGA
>CAHJWN010000129.1 GCA_903642265.1 Acidobacteriaceae bacterium
AAAAGCCGCGATCGTGTAAGTCATACAAAAGCTATTTTAGCGTGCATGAAGCCGTTCGCGATCGACAGCTGTACGGCCTAGGTCATCACGACAATCTTTCCGCCAGCGCCGTTCTCTTCCATCAGCCGATGCGCTTCAACAATTCCATCAAGTTGGAAGACTTTCCCAACTTGCACGTGCATCGTCTTATTCGCGATCTGGTCGAGAAACTGTTGCAGCGGCATCTTCATGAAGTCCGCATTCTCGCCCGCGTAGCTCGTCAGGCAAACCGCAGTAGGGATTGCCTCCATGGGCGCGAAATCATCAAAGGACCACTTGTTCCCCACGATGCCGGTCATACACACAATCCCGCCCGGCTTCGTGCAGCGCAGCGAGTCCTTCAACGTCGTAGTCCCAATCAACTCAAGCACCTTATCGAACTTGCCTGCCTGCTCTTCTGCAAGCGTCCCGGAATCGATCAGCACCTCATCCGCACCACACTCCCGCAGCATCGCCTCACGCCCCGCACTCCGCGTCGTCGACGCTACAAACAGCCCATGGCTCTTCGCGATCCCCGCCGCTGCCATGCCTACCGAGGTCGTTCCGCCGCGAATCAGCAGCCGCTCGCCCTCCGCAATGCGCAGCGACTTGAACAGCGATCCCCATGCCGTCTGCAGCATCTCCGGCAGGGCGCCCAGCGTCTCCCACGGCAGGTCTGTCGTCATCGTCTGCACCTGCGTCGCCGGCACGCAGGTGTACTCCGCATATCCACCATCGAACTGCCGCCCCAGGCCGCCCATCGCCGTAGCCACCTTCTCGCCTGCATGAAACTCACCGCCTGGCGCGTCATCAACAACGCCGACAGCCTCGATCCCCAGCACCCGCGGAAACTTGAAGTTCGGCGTATGCCCCTGGCGCGTAAACATCTCTGATCGGTTCAACCCGAACGCCTTCACCCGGATCAACACCTCGCCGTGCTTCGGCTCCGGAACCGGAATGCCTTCGATCTTCAACACCTCTGGCCCGCCCGCCTCGTGGATCACTGCTGCCTTCATCATTGCCATGCTTCCGCTCCTTCATTGCTCAAGACACCCGTCACCGAGGTGGGTTCGTGGTTGAAAAACAGTACCGTGCAATCATCCACGTGCCATCAATCTTCTGGAACACGAACAGCTCCTGGTTCGCCTCCGCGCTGCTCTCCCCGCTGTCATTTACAGTTGCTGTTCCCGCAGAGTTTGTCCGCGCAAACGCCCATGCCGCCCCAGTCTGCACCGCCTCGACGACCGTAAACTTCACCTTGAGCGTGATCGCCGCGAAGACGCTGTCGTAAGCCGCGCGCACCGCGGTTGTACCCACCGTTGACGCAGAATGCTGCGGCATGAACACGCCGTCCGGCGCGTAGAGCCGCATTACTGCCTCCGTGCTCGACGCATTCAGAGCATCTTCGTATCGCTGCAGCGTCGCAACTACCATCTCTTCTTCCGCATTCATCGTTTGTCACCCCACACAAAGATAGGAGCTAACGGCAGCATCGGGTAGTGGGATAATTTGGAAATCACTTTTGCGCATTTGGGATAATCAGAAAATAAAGAAACACAGACTCGTAAGTCACTTCCTGTAAATCGTAAGTCACTTCCTGCAAATTTATGACCGATCTAAACTCGCTCGTCGTCTTCGCCCAGGTTGTTGAAGCCAACAGCTTCTCTGAAGCCGCCCGTCGCCTCAACATGCCTACCTCCACCGTCAGCAGGCGCATCGCCGATCTCGAGCGTCAACTCGGCGTCCGCCTGCTCGAGCGTTCCACGCGAAGTCTCCGCCTCACCGATGTCGGCTCAGAGGTCCTCGAGCACGCCCGGCGCAGCACCGAGCTCAGCGATGCCGTCAACAGCATCGCCTCAGACCATCTGCTCAATGTCTCCGGAACACTGCGACTGGCCGCGCCCCCCAGCATCTCCGACTCTTTACTCGCACCGCTCGTCAACGCGTTTCAAGTGGCTTATCCCGAAGTCCGCATCCAGATCTTCGTCACCGACCGCATCGTTGATCAGGTCGCCGAAGGTGTCGACCTTACCTTCCGCGTCGGTGACCTCGAAGACTCATCGCTCGTCGCGCGCCGCATCCTCACCTACCGGCATCAGCTCGTCGCCAGCCCCGCCTATCTCGCGACCTGCAAACCGCCAAAGAAGCCGCAGGACCTGCTCCAGCATCGACTGCTTGCCTTCTCCTTCTGGCGGCCGGAAAACAACTGGCACTTCGCTCATCGCAATCGAAGAGACAAGGAAACCCTCACCTTCCAACCTCATCTCTCCATCAACGAGTACTCCGGTCTCGCCGCCGCCCTGCTTGCGGGCGCAGGCATCGGCGAGCTCCCACCCATCGTGCAACCGCACCTCCTTCGCGAAGGAAATCTGGTGGAGGTCATGCCCAAGTGGCATCTCCGGGTCTTCAATCTTTCTATCGTCCATCTCGGTAATCGCTACATCCCGCGCCCTGTCCGCGCCTTCAAGGACTTCGCCGTCAAGATGGTTCCGAAGCTCTTCCCCCATCTCCCTGTATAAATTCGCATACGCATCTTGACCCGGCGCTCGGCATCATGCACCCTCAGGTTGCAGGAACCTTCCTGCCCTTTCCTAGTAGCAGCAACAGGCTCGAACAGGAGCGGTCATGCCCGAACCCGCAGAATCGAATGAACTCACCTCGGCCGCACCCTCCATCGAACAGATCAAAGCCACCATGCGTGCCACCTGGATGGCCGGAGACTTCGGTGTTGTCGCCAGGACTATCTCCGGCAGCGCCGAAGCCTTCATCGGCCGTCTCTCCCTTGCCGCCGGCACCCGCCTTCTTGACGTAGCCACAGGCACCGGCAATCTCGCCATTCCCGCAGCCCGTGCAGGAGCCATCGTCACCGGTGTCGACATCGCCGCAAATCTGCTCGTCCAGGCCCGCGAACGCGCCGCCGCTGCCGGCCTCGCCATCCAATTCGACGAAGGTGACGCCGAAGCGCTCCCGTACGCCGACGCATCCTTCGACATCGTCGTCAGCATGTTTGGCGCCATGTTCGCGCCACGTCCTGCGCTCGTCGCCTCCGAGCTTGCTCGTGTGCTCAAGCCCGGCGGAACGCTTGCCATGGCGAATTGGAATCCTGCCAGCTTCTCAGGCGCCATGTTCAAGCTCGGCAGCAAACACGCGCCACCGCCGCCTGGCATCGCCCCGCCCGCACTCTGGGGCGACGAAGTGATCGTCCGCGAACGCCTTGCGCCCTACTTCACTCACATTGCAACCTCGCTCATCCCCGTCGACTTCGATCTCCCCACCAACCCGGCCGGGGCTGTCGACTTCTTCCGCAAATACTTCGGGCCCACCCAGGTCGCCTTCAATCGCCTCGACCAGGCCGGTCAGCACGCATTCGCCGCCGCACTCGAAGCCCTCTACTCCGAAGCCAACGTCTCGCCAGACCCCTCCAGCCACACCCTCATCCACAACCAGTTCCTCGAAGTCGTTGCCACCCGGACCTGAACGTTCTTCGTCCTCCCTCCTCGTTCCTTACAGCGCAAAGCTAAAAGCCAGCCCGACTTCGGCCAGTCTAGAATGATGGCCATGCATCGTGCCGCCATCCTGGCCGTAGCCGCCGTGGTATCGGTTGTGGCCGCCGTGGTATCGCTTGACCAGCCCGCGGCGCCAGCCCAGACCTTGCACCGCGGTATAAACACGACCGTCAACCTATCCAGCCTTGCCACTCGCGATACGCGTGCCGTTGTCCTTTACTTCATCGCCTCCGACTGCCCCGTCTCGAACCGCACCCTGCCCGAAATGCTGCGCGTCGAGCACGAGTTCGCCACGCACCGTGTCACCTTCGTCTTCGTCTATCCCAACTCCACCGAGACGCCAGAGACCATCCGTGCCCACCGTGCCGCCTACAGCCTCACCGAGACATTTCTCACCGACCCTCGAGATACTTACGCCAGACTGGCCGCCGCAAACACCACTCCCGAGGCCGCCATCCTGGTCCCGGTGGGCAAGACACTCAAACCCGTCTACACCGGCCGCATCGACGACCGCTACCTCTCCCTCGGCACCGAGCGCCCCGCGGCCACTCACCACGACCTCGAAGCCGCACTCACCGCAGTCCTTACGCATCAGCCAATTCCGCCACCCGGAGGCCCGCCCGTAGGCTGCGCCTTCATGACCCTCCCCAACCAATGAACCGCCGCCTCTTCCATCGGAAAAAAAGAGCTGTCATCCTGAGCGAAGCCTCGCGCAGCTTCATCACGCGTGGGGCGGTCGAAGGACCCCGCGCGACCACCGGGTGCCCATACCCCGCGAATCTTTTCGCCACCAGCCTCTTCACCTCCGATACCAAATTGTGCCGGGTGGCTCATGCATGGTTAGCCTCTGGTCATGGGCGGGATGTATGCCTCCTCTTGTCCCTGTCTCTCCCCGTAATTTTTCTCGCCGTTCCAGAATTACCGAAAGTCCAGGCCACCGAAGCCTCTGTAACCTACTCCCGCCAGATCGCCCCTATCCTCAACAAGAACTGCACTGGCTGCCACCACACCGGGGGCTCCGGGCCATTCCCGCTCACCACTTACGCCGCAGCAAAGCGCTGGGCATCCACCATCGAGACCGTCACCCAGTCCCGCTACATGCCCCCATGGCTGCCCGAACCTGGCCACGGCGACTTCGCCGACTCCCGCCGCCTCGCTCCCGACGAGATCATCCTCATCAAGCACTGGGCGGACAGCGGATCGCCAGAAGGCAATCCCGCCGAAGCGCCCGCCCCACCCACCTATACAAGTGACTGGCAGCTCGGCCCGCCCGACCTCATCCTCGAAGTCGACTCGCCCCTGCAGGTCCCCGCCTCCGGCACCGACCTCTTCCGCAACTTCATCCTGCCCTTCCCGCTTCCTCAATCGAAGTGGGTCCGTGCCATGGAGATCAAGCCTGGCTCACCTCGCGTCGTCCATCATGCGAACCTCATCCTCGATCGCGCCGAGACACTGCGCCGCACCCATCCGCACGATTGGCAGCAGGGCATTCCCGGGATGGACGTCGTCGTTGACGCCGGTGAAGGCTTCGACCCCGACGGCCACTTCCTCGATTGGAAGCCTGACTCCTCCGCCCTCGTCGAACCTCCCGGCATGGCCTGGCGTCTCGACCCCGGCAACGATCTCGTCCTCAATATGCACCTGAAGCCAACCGGCAAAATAGAAACCATTCGCGCCCGCATCGGTCTCTACTTCACCCCCAACGCCCCCACGAAACTGCCCATCCTCGTCCAGCTGGAGCACGACGCCGCCCTCAACATCCCGGCCAACGACAGGAACTTCATCGTCGAAGACAAGCTCACCCTCCCTGAAGCCGTAGACGTCCTCGCCATCTACCCCCACGCCCACTACCTCGGTAAACGCCTGGAAGGCTGGGCCGAACTACCTCCAGACGACCGCGGTCACATCAGCCGCACAGACCTCATCCTCATCCCCAGTTGGGACATCGACCGTCAGTCCATCTACCGCTTCGCCACGCCTGTTTCGCTCCCCGCCGGAGCGACGATCCACATGCGCTATAGCTACGACAACTCCGCCGCTAACCCGCATAATCCCAACTCGCCGCCCATTCACGTCACCAGCGGCAACCGCTCCGTGGACGAGATGGGCCATCTCTGGCTCCAACTCCTCCCCCATCCCGACCCCACCCGGAGACAGGATCTCCGCGAACCGCTCCTGCGCGCCTGGATGCAGAACGTCCTTGAGAAGTCTCCCTCCGACCCAACCGCCCTCTTCAACCTGGCCTCCCTTGATATGTCTCAGGCCAAAACCCAGTCGGACTTCTCGACCGCTGCAACCCTCTATAGACAAGCCTTGAAGTCGCGCCCCACCGACTCCCGCATGCGCACCGCACTTGCCGCTGCGCTCCTTCAATCCGGAGACGAGCCCAACGCCCGCGAAGAACTCCTCGCCGCCATCGCCGCCGACCCCACCTACCCCGACGCGCCCTACAATCTCGCCCTTATCGAAGCCGCGGCCAACCAGCTTCCGGAAGCCCTTGTGCACCTCAAAACAACCGTCGCCCTCGAACCCGCCAACCTCGATGCGCGCCATGGCCTCGTCGCCGTCTACGCCGCCCAGAACTCACTCTCAGAAGCCATCCAGGAACAGAAGCACATCCTCGCTCTCACCCCGGACGCCTCCCGGGAGTGGAACGATCTCGGCGCCCTTCAGGCCCGCATCGGCGACATCCCCGCCGCCACCACGGCCTTCCATCGCGCCCTCGCCATTGACCCAACCGACGCCTCCGCCCAGGCCAGCCTTGAGCGCCTGCAACCCAAAGCTTCCCGGCAGTAATGCGGTTTGCATTACACCAGGTCCCGAAATACTAATGGCAATTCTCACGCTAACTGGACGGGGCCAGGTCACCTTTCGCAAGGACGCCTTACAACATCTCGGCATTCAACCCGGCGACAAGATTGAACTCGATCTACTTCCGCCGGACAAGCGTCCGACAAAGGGTTTACGGCCCTGAACCACTGCTCAGTAATACGAAGCTCAACGCTCAGCGTAAGTACGTGGCTCAAGACGCAAAAAGGGCCGCCCTTATCCAGAGCGGCCCCAGCATACAAACTTTCAGCAATCTATTTGAAGCCGTTCGGACCCGCATTGATACCCACTGGGAAGAAAATTCCCACTGCGGGCTTTACTGCAGCCGTTCCGCCAGCATTGACCGCGCCGCCGCCGGTAACGATGTTCAGCACCTGTGTCGGGTTGCGCCCAAACGCCACTACATTCGCAGGATCGGCATCGACAATGCGCGACGCAACCGCAGGAGCGGTGGTGCCAAGCGCGGTCGGTGTCGTGAACGTTGCAATGCCGTAGTCATCGGGCAGCACGCCGTTGCCATCGTAGGACGAGGCAGCCGGTGCGACACCCAACAACGCCGCCTTCGACAGCGTTGCACGCAGGTTCGAGATCGCCGTCGTGACAGCGACAAGGCCCTGTGAACCATCCGGATCAAGGTAGTTCAGCGTGGTGCGGATCAAGCCAGCGTGATACGCCTCCACACCGAGAATGCCAGCAGCCACCGACAGATTGCCCGGGACCGTCAGCAGCGAAGCCGCACCGTGATACGCCGTCACACCGACATCCTCAAAGATATAGGCGCCCAGCAGGAAGTCGGCGTCGCTATCGTAAGGCGTGAAGGTTGCAGCCGGGGGATTCAACGCGCCGCCAAGCATCTGGAACGACGTTCCGATGTTGATAGCTGGCATCGCAACCGCTGCTGAGCCAAGCGCATTCAACAGCGTTGCAACGTGCTTGCCTTCTTCAACCGCGGTCTCGATTGCGTAAGACGCAACCTGGATCGTGGTAAACGGAACCTTGCTGCCTCCGGTCGCGACCCCTGCGGTGCCGACCGTGCCGGCTCCTGCAGTTGCGCCCAGCGGAATGACAGGTGCGTTGGCCGAAGTCGAAGCAGCATTCGCCACATCGATCGTCGTCCCAAATGCCGCCTGGTAATAGAAGCTTGCTTCCAGGTACTCAAGGTTGAGCGCGAAGTTCAGGATGTCCGCGTCCGTGTAAGTTGCCGTTGCAGCCTGCGCCTGCTTCACGCCTCCAAGCAGCATGCCAGCCAGCGACGTTGCGCCGAAGGTCAGCATCTTGCGCCGGTTCTTGACGATCATGTCGTCCAGAAGTTGTGTTTCTAGGTTTGCCATGGAATTTTGTCCTTTTCAATTAGCCGTTCGGTGGGTCAGCCCGGTTGCAGCGCTGTTATTCAGTTGTCGTCGCGAAGATGCTGTTCGTGCCGTTCGGGAAGAAGCCGCCCTTGGCGACGCCGACCGTTGGGTCACCGTAAACGATGTGGTGGACCTGGTTCACGCTACGCGCAAAACCAACCGCAGTCACAGGATCAGCAGGAACAATCGCGCTTGGCGTAGTCAGGCTTGCCGGAAGGACCAGTGACGTTTCGACTGAACCAGTCGTCGAAGGCGCTGCACTGTTGCCGACCGTAAGCTTGGCACGCAGCGCTTCAACCAGGTTGGCCGCCGCGAGATACGGGTACGCAGTGCCAGCTGCCGCTGCTGTAATTGCCCGCGCTGTCAGCGAGGTGCGAACGTAAGCTGCGTGATACGCCTCGACCGCGAGGATGCCGGCAGCAGCAGTCAAGTAGCCTGCCGATACGGCGGTTGGCGAGAACAGCGGGGCCGCTCCCGAGTAAGCAGTCACACCTACATCCTCGAAGATAAAAGCGCCGACCAGGAAGTAATCGAAGCTGGAGAAAGGATTGAATGCGTTCGGGCCAGTCGCATCCGTCGTGATGGTTGCTGCAACCGCCAGCGGGCCAAAGAACGACAGGTCGATGTTGGGCATTGCAACTGCCGTGTTTCCCAGTGCCGAGCGGAGGAATTGTACGTGGGTCTGCTCTTCGAAGGCGATCTCGTTCAGGATCTCCTGCTGTGCTGTCGTCAGGTTTGGCACCTTGGCTGCGCTGCCAACCGTGACCGTTCCAGCCGTCGTGAAGCCGGAAGCTGATCCACCCGTCGTATCGGCCGTCGCAAGTCCTGCTCCAGTTGCTGCATAGAGATAGAACTGCGCTTCCAGGTATTCGAGGTTCAGTGCAAAATTCAACACATCGCCGTCCGTGTACGTGCTGCTGACGGGAGCGGTCGTGGTGGTTACAGGTGGTGTGGTGGTTCCGCTATCGCCGCAACCTGCGACCGCCGCAGACGCCGCAACGACGCCGGCTCCTGCAAGAAACGATCGCCGCGACAGGGCTTTTTCGACTAGAGCATCGAGTGTCTTCACGTTTACTTCTCCTGATTGGTATGTGTCGAACGTGGATCGTATCTAACCTGAACTGAGGCGCCCCGGCTGGGATGACGTCACGTGGTTTGGGGAAAGCGCCGGAGGCGCGAAAACCACGAGCACTGTGCTCGTAGCAAGGGTGTTAGTCGTTCGGCCAACATCGTACGCGAACACGTACGCTTCCGTTTTAACTTGCCCCCAGGTATGTTTACGTGAAGAACAACTTGGCCCGAGGCGTACTTATCTACCACGTAGTAAGTAACGCGACGAACTCAAGATTGGATTCCAGTCTTCTCGCTTTTCTCGAATACAGCTCGGTAAGTCACAGGATGGCGCCGATCCGCCTTGAAGTTGTACCGCCTGTAATTGTTGTCTACGCTGTTCCCGGCAGGAACCCGGCAATCTCTGCCCCGGGCCCATCTCCCCGCTGCTCCCTAATGACAATATGTAGAGCCAGTCGGGCTTGTCCCCAAGACTCCCGGATCGCGCCTACGCTTCGGGTCCTCATTTGCGCGGAGAGAGTCACTCCCGTCCGCCCGCCTGTTGTCCACTTGCTCATCTATCAAAACGTCGATCGCAAAGTTTGCCTTGATCTATTCACTTGATCTATTCACTTGATCTATCCAGACGTTGACCTCACTCATACACTCGGCTACACTTGTAGAGTTTGGCGCTGCAATCAGGATCATTCTGA
>CAHJWN010000130.1 GCA_903642265.1 Acidobacteriaceae bacterium
ATGCGTTATCAACTCTTCATGTGTCTGCGGAAAAGTGTATGTAGAAAGCAGCAATACGCTTGAAGCGCTATTGTTGGCGAAGATCTCAACTGCATCGCCGCCCACCTTTGTCATGACTCGCACGGCACCTCATACAGGTGGTTTGCGTCCACGTAACGAGCAACGGGGATCTGCGACAGCGGCTGGATTAGCCGCCGCGAGTCAGCCATCGCTCACGTGCAATTTCAGAAGGCAATCGCAAGTTAACGATGGCCACCGAGCCGCCCGCATCGGCCTCAACGAACTCGGCATCTAGCCTTCTACCGGCCTTGGATATCGAGCTTCGACCGTCGTTGCAATCCCGCCGCGCGGCCTGAAGTCACCCTTCACCACCGCCCACACCGGATCGCACGCCTTCACCACATCGTTGAGCACCTGGTTCACGATGTTCTCCTGAAATATACCGAGGTTGCGATAGGTAAACAGGTACTCTTTCAACGACTTCAGTTCCAGGCACGTCGCGCGTGGTGAATACCGGATCGTAAGTACGCCAAAGTCCGGCAAGCCCGTCTTTGGGCACACCGACGTGAATTCTGGGTCGTCTACCAGAATTTCATAGCCAGCAAACTGGTTCTGCCATGTTTCAATCCCGGGAAAAGTCTGGTCCAGACCAGCTTTAGCGTGGTCGTCTGTGTAACCGGTAGTTCGATTCTCAGCCATTCCTCTAGTTTACTGGATTTACTACTATCGCTTCGGCTGCCCACCAGGATTCCATTGTGGCCGAAAATCACTCTCTGCCAGCCATCGTATGGGCTCGATGAACGATTGAATTGCTGTGGTCATGAAGTCAAAGTCCAGATGAGCAAGATCGTCGTCCGGCTGGTGATACGTCGGAGGCGTTCCCCAGCCTGCAGCAGTATGCGCGACAACCCCATCAAGCGCCAGGGAGTAGTTATCGGACCGCTCGAAGAAGTGTTGTTCCGGATAAGGATCGGGGCCAAGCATCGCGCCGTGGTCGCGCAGTGTAGGGCCCAGATTCGAGCGGTCCCAGCCCGTAAGCAGCAGTACTCCCTTCGGCATCTTTGGATCCTGCGCGCCGATCATTTCGAACTCGAGGTTCGTCACGATTTGCGTAAGCGGTACCGGCGGATGATTACCAAAGAACTGCGAACCCAGTCCGCCAACTTCTTCACTTCCATAGCAGACGAAGAGTATGCCTCGCTTCAGTTTCGGGCCAGCCGCAAGTGCATGGGCAAGCTCGAGCACCGCCGTGGTCCCGGCAGCATCGTCGTTAGCGCCGTTGAAGATAGCATCGCCGTTGATTGGCGTACTCACCACGCCCAGGTGGTCCAGGTGCGCCGATAGCAGGATCGTCCCCCCCATGGGATCGCTCCCCGGCAGATATCCAATCGCGTTATAGGTCTTTCGCAGTCGCGTTGGCAGCACATGCACTGTCAATGTCGCCACGGCATCTGGATTCTGTGCCAGCAGACGCTCCATCGCACTCCTGCTCACCGACGCGATCGTTGCAGGGAGTGCCGTTGCGTCATTTGCTGGCAGGTTCAGCCGCAAGGGAACCCGTGGGTTCGGGTTCTTTGCTACATACGTCCGCAGCGCATCGTCTTCTTCGAAAAGCACGAGCCCGGCACCGGATCGTCGCAGCTGATACGCGACCATCAATCCACTTTCATGCGCTGGCACCTCCGTCAGAAGCACCACCGCTCTCCTGGGCACCGTGGCCTCGCGCGCTCCAGCGGCGGGTAGTCTCAGCATCCGCCCGCTGGCTCCCGCTCCAGACGCTATCAGCAGCCTGAGATCGCCGCCCTCTGCCAACGTGACGCCGCCAACCGACAAGCTCGCCTTGCCATCAAGCTCCGCAGCCACCACTTCGGCAGACTGAATCATGCCCGCCATCCCCGGAGCCGGCTTCAGCCCGTACGCCACAAACTCCGAAGCGACATACTCCGCCGAAATCTGCTCGTCGCGGGTAGCGCTTCCCCGCCCAGCCATTGCATCGCTCGCCAGAAAGTCTTCGTGTGCACGCACCCACTCCGGCTTCACAGTCCAACTTTGTTGCGCCTGCCCAACTGCGCATCCCGCCATGCACAGCAAACCAATTGTTCCTGAGATGTTCAGGAGTTCAGCCTTCATCCACCGCAATATACCCACCTCAGGCCCACTCTTCAGCTATCGAAAGTTATCATGAAACGTAATCAATGCCACCCCTCCCCATTTCATCCGAAGCCCCGTGGAAACCTCACCACAATCCCTGGGCGATCGCGCTCACAGTGACGCTTGCGACGTTCATGGAGGTGCTCGACACCTCTATCGCAAACGTTGCTCTGCCGCATATCGCCGGATCCCTGGGAGCTTCGCAGGAGGAGGCCACCTGGGTCCTCACCAGCTACCTAGTTTCTAGCGCTGTTGTCCTGCCTATTTCTGGTTGGCTCTCGAACCGTTTCGGACGCAAGCGCTTCTACATGACCTGCGTTGCGCTCTTCACGATCTGCTCGTTCCTCTGCGGGATCGCAAATAGTCTTCCTTTGCTTATCATTGCCCGCATCCTGCAGGGCGCAGGCGGCGGAGGTCTTGCCCCTTCCGAACAGGCAATCCTCGCCGACACGTTCCCTGTCGAGAAACGTGGCCAGGCCTTCGCCGTCTACGGCATGGCAGTAGTTGTGGCTCCGGCGATCGGCCCGACGCTTGGCGGATGGATCACGGACAACTTCAACTGGCACTGGATTTTCTTTATCAACATCCCGATCGGCATCTTCTCGCTCTGGCTTTCAAATCGCATGGTCGAGGATCCGCCGTTCCTCAAAATTCGTCGTGAAGCCGCCAAGCATCTCAGGGTTGACTTCACCGGTCTTGCTCTCGTAGCCATCGGTGTCGGTTTCCTTGAGTTCACGCTGGACAAAGGACAGGAAAAAGACTGGTTCGGCTCGGGCGAGATCCAATTCTGCGCGTTGGTCGCTGCCTGCACCCTCATCTTCTTCGCTTTCTGGGAGTGGAACCACCCCGACCCGATCGTCGACCTGAAACTCCTCAAGAACCGAAACTTCGGCACCGCCGTCTTTCTCCAGCTGATCCTTGGAATGGTGCTGTTCGGGTCGACCGTGCTCATCCCTCAGTATCTGCAAAGCCTGCTCGGCTACACCGCGGAACGTGCGGGCATGGTCCTCTCACCCGCAGGCTTCGTGATGATGGCGATGATGTTGGTTGCCGGACGATCGTTGGGATTGTTCGACCCACGCATCATGGTCGCACTTGGCTACGCGGCGACTGCTGCTGGCATCTACAACCTCACTCGGCTGGACCTCAACACTGCTTTCCACACCGTTACGTTCTGGCGCATGCTCCAGGTGGTTGGCTTGCCGTTCGTGTTCATCCCCATCAGCACTCTGAACTACGTCGGAGTGCCACCTTCGAAGACAAACCAGATCTCCAGCCTTTCCAATTTCGCCAGAAATCTAGGCGGGAGCGCTGGAACTGCCTTGCTCACAACGTTTCTCGCCAGAAATGCTCAGGTGAACCAACAACGACTCTCCGCGAACGTAACTGCCGGAGGTTTTGGGTACCGCTTTTTTACCGATCGATCTCGCGAAATGCTGATGCGCCAGGGAACTTCGTCTGTTGTCGCCAGCCAGCTTGCAGTTGGTCAGGCGTACCAGCAGATGCTTCGACAGGCCTCCATGCTCAGCTATAAGAATGCCTTCTTTATTCTCTCCTTCGCCATCTTCTGCCTGATTCCACTGCCATTTATCATGCGATTGCCGGCAAAACGTGCCAAAATCGATCCCGAAGCAATGGGCGGCCATTAGCCCCTGGCTTAGCCTTTTCTTTGCGGCCACAAATTCCGCAACCTTTTCACAATTTGGAGGTTCTTATATATAGGAATCTGGACCTACCTTGTGTCTGTATTCTGCAAAGTTCTTCCCGCTACGGTGCAGATTTCCCCGGCGCGCTGCGGAGCTTTGAGAGAGGATTCATCATGCGGTATTTCAAGTACTTTGCTCTGCTCGCTGTTCTCGCAATCGGAATCCCGGCTTCTACGGCACACGCCCAGGTCGGAGTAGGAGTCGAGGTTGGCGGACCAGCCTACGCCGGCGGATACGGTGATGGCTATGGATATGCCGCCGCACCGGTCTGCGACTACGGTTATTACAACTACGCTCCTTATGCATGCGCTCCCTACGGCTACTACGGTCCAGCATGGTTCACTGGCGGTATCTTCATCGGCGCTGGCCCATGGTTCCGCGGCGGTTACGGCTACGGCGGATTCCGTGGTGGCTACGGATATCGTGGTGGTTACGGCTACCGCGGCGGCTACGGCTACCGTGGTGGATACGGTGGAGGCTACCGCGGCGGTTATGGTAGTGGTTTCCACGGCGGCTTCGGTGGCGGAGTGCGTGGCGGATTTGGCGGCGGATTCCACGGCGGTAATGTTGGCGGCGGATTCCATGGTGGCACCGTAGGTGGAGGATTCCACGGAGGTGGCGGTGGCTTCCATGGTGGTGGCGGCGGTGGATTTCATGGCGGTGGACATCGCTAGTTGTTGTTGCACTTGGACGAGCAAACGGCTGCCAGATCAATCTGGCAGCCGTTTGGTCTTGCTCGACCTTCTGTAGCGGTCAGGATTTACTACTGTAGAGATGCTGATGCCACTTCCAGGCGCTCTCGATAATTTGATCAAGTTCGAGAAACTTCGGCGTCCAGCCTAATTCACGAATAATCTTGGCCGAGCTTGCCACCAGCACCGCAGGATCACCCGGACGGCGCCCGTACTCCTCAACCTCGATCGGTAGCCCGGTCACCCGCTTCACTGAAGCAATCACCTCGCGCACACTGAATCCCTGCCCGTTGCCAATGTTGTAGATCAGCTTCGACTCTTTTTCCAATCCTTCCAGCGCCAACAGATGTGCATCCGCGAGATCGCTTACGTGGATGTAGTCCCGAATGCACGTGCCGTCCGGCGTCGGGTAATCACTGCCATAGACCCGAATGCTCTTTCGCCGCCCCATAGCGACATCGAGAATGAGCGGAATCAGATGTGACTCCGGCTCATGAGCCTCTCCGTAGCCGTCAACAGCTCCGGCAACGTTGAAGTACCGCAAGCTTGCATATCGAAAGCCATGGATCTGGTTGAACCAGCGCAGCATGTGCTCGACCATTAACTTCGATTCGCCATATACATTCGTTGGCTGCAGCTTCGCATCTTCAAAGATCGGTGAAGACTCCGGCTCGCCGTAGCATGCCGCCGTCGAACTAAACACCAGCCTGTTGTGCCCGGTCTTCAGCATCGTCTCGAGCAGGTTCAGCGTGGACGCCGTGTTGTTGCGAAAAAAGATCTCTGGTTTCACCATCGACTCGCCCGCCTCAATCAGCGCCGCGAAGTGCATAACGCCATCGAACCTCTGCCCTGAAAGCACCTTCGTGAGCAACTCGGGATCACCGATGTCCCCCTTCACCAGGGCTGCTCCTGCTGGGATGATCGACTCATCCTTGTTCCTTAGGTAGTCGTAGATGGTGACCTTGTGACCAGCCCTTAGCAGCAGCCGCGATACTGTGCCGCCGATGTAACCCGCGCCGCCCGTAACCAGTATGTCCATGTTTCTCCCTGTCCCTATGGTGTGTTCTATTCGTAGCGCTGATAGCTCAGTAGTGGACTTCTGAGAGCGCCTTCAGCCGTTGTGCTGCCGATTCCGGTGTTATGTCCCGCTGCGGCATCCCAAGCAGCTCAAAACCAACCATGAACTTCTTGATCTCCGCAGACCGCAGCAACGGCGGATAAAAGTGTGCATGAAAATGCCACTCCGGATGCATCTCGCCGTCTGTGGGTGACTGGTGAAACCCCATGGTGTATGGAAAGCTTGTCTGGAACAGATTGTCATATCGCGTCGTCAGCCGAATCAGAAGGTCGGCGAGATCGCGCCGCTGCTTCGCCGAAAGCTCGGGCATGGCAGCCATATGCGTCTTGCTCAGAACCAAAGTTTCGAATGGCCATACCGCCCAGAACGGCACGACGGCGGCAAAGCTGTCGTTCTGCAAAACCACCCGCTCGTCCAACTTCAACTCTTCGGCAAGATAGTCACAGAGCATGCAGCTCTTATGCTCTTCCAGATACTCAAGCTGCGCTTCGCCTTCAACTTTCGGCTCATCCGGCACATGCTCCGTCGCCCAGATCTGGCAGTGAGGATGCGGAATGCTTGATCCCATCATCGCGCCGCGGTTCTCAAAGATCTGCACATAACCAATGCCCGGCATGGCTGCCAACTGCACTGTCTCTTCTGCCCATGCATCGACCACCAGCGTCAGATCATCGACCCTCATCTTGGACAATGCCAGGCTGTGGTTTGGATGAAAGCACAACACCTTTGCCGTCCCCAACTCAGGCTCAGATCGCATCAGCCCGGACGACATTCCACCGTTTAGACCAGCCGGTGCTGGATCCATATTCAGGGCAGGAAAATCATTGGTGAAGGAGTAGACGTTCTTGTAATCAGGATTCACCACGCCGCTGGTTCGTGTATTCCCGGTGCAGAGGTAGCAGTTAGGGTCATGCGCAACGCCTGGTCCTGCTTTGCTCTTGTCCGTCTCTCCCTGCCATGGCCGGGCGGTGCGCTGCGGCGAAACCAGCAACCAGGATTTCCGCAAAGGGTTGTAGCGGCGATGCGGCCTTGTATTCAGCAACTCGTTCATGCAGACGTACCGTGCCTTTCATTCTTCAAGCCTTGATCTCGCCCGCGCCATCCGCCGTGCTGCAGACATACACCTCAGCCGTGATGCCGGTCTGTGCAAGATAGTTCGCTTTGATTGCAGTGACGAAGCCATCAATCGCATCCGCCTCAACCACGCTAACGACGCATCCTCCAAATCCGCCGCCGGTAAGCCGCGAACCATAACAACCCGGCTGCGCCTGTCCGATCTCTGCGAGAATGTCGCACTCGGCGCAGCTTGCTTCGAAATCGTCGCGGTAGCTCCGATGCGCCTTGTTCAGCATCTGACCGAATGCCACGATATCGCCGGCCTTCAACAACTCCATGCCATCAAGCACGCGCTGGCTGTCTGTAATGACGTGTCTGCAGCGCTTGAATGCCTCAGGCGACATCTTCGCTTTACATGCTTCGAGATCTTCAAGGGTTGCATCTCGCAGCAGCCCGATGTCGTACCTATACGCATGCAGTGCGGCAGTGCCTTCTTCCACCTCTCGTCGCCGGCTCGCATAAGCACCGCCGTCGGCCAGCGAGTGCTTCACCATCGAATTTGCAATTACCAGCCGCAGGTGTGACGGTATCGGAGCCAGATCGAACGTCAGCGCCCGCGTGTCCAGAATCAGCGCACTACCCGCTTTGCCATTCGCCGAGACGAACTGGTCCATAATCCCGACCGGAGCGCCAACATAATCGTTCTCTGCCCTTTGGCAGACGCGCGCAATCTCTCCCCCGGACATCGTCTTTCCGGCAAGCGCAAGAAGAGCCGTCGCTGTTGCAACTTCAAGCGACGCCGAAGAGCTCAGGCCGGCCCCCTGCGGCACGTCGCCCGTAATCGTAAGTGCAGCCGCAGGAACTTCGACGCCCGCATCGCGCAGACTCCACACTGTGCCAATGCAGTAACCGCTCCACTGCCCCTGCCTGTCCATCGGCAGAGCATCCAGATCAACCTCTACCGTGTCATTGAAGTCGATCGAATGCAGTTTCAAGGTTCGGTCGGAGCGCAGCGAAGCCGCAATTATCGTCTCAAAATTGATCGCAGCCGGCATACAGAAGCCGCCGCTATAGTCAGTGTGCTCGCCCACGAGATTCACTCGCCCTGGAGCTCGAAATAAACGGGCAGGAGACGTCTCCACCGCTTCATGCGTTTTTTTTAGCTCTTTAGCGTTCAAGTCGATTCTCTCCCCGCTTATCCTACGTGACGCGGTACAGCACGGCCAAATCAAGAAAGTGCAGCCGGCTGCCCTTGAGGCTTTCGCCGAACTAATAGACAATTGCCGGATGAATCCGATTACACGCCGCGCGTTCCTTGCCAATTCTGCGGCAACCACCCTCACGCTGCACCCCGGTCTAGGCTCCGCCCAGGCGCCGTTCCAGGGCAAGCTGCTGCTGGTTGGAACCCAGACTTCCGGAACCAGCAAAGGCATCTACGCCTACAGCTTCAATTCGACGACCGGCGAGATGTCGCAGATTGCTCTGGCTGCAGCCACCCCAAGCCCGACGTTTCTCGTCACCGCTCCAGATCGCCAGACCGTGTTTGCCGTGAACGAACTCGAAGACTATGAGGGTCGGAAGTCCGGTGCTGTCTCCAGCTTCTCACTCGACCCCGCCGCCGGCACCCTGACCCAGGTCAGTCAGCTCGCCTCGAAAGGAAGCGCACCCTGCCATATCGCCGTCGATCACACCGGCTCATCCGTCTTCGCTGCAAACTACACCGGTGGCAGCGCAATCTCGTACCAGGTCACAGCGAAGAACCATCTCGGCGGTCCGGTCTCGTTCTTCCAGTACACCGGCCATGGGCCAGATGCCGACCGCCAGGAAGCCCCTCACGCGCATCGCGTCACTGTTACGCCTGACAACAAATTCGTCCTGGTCAACGACCTTGGCCTCGACCTGATCCACATCTACACCCTTGACCCATCGACCGCAAAGCTGACGCCGAACGACCCTCCTGCCTGGAAAGCTCCCGCTGGCTCAGGCCCACGCGCTCTGCTTTTTAATCCCAACGGAAAGTACGCCTACTGCGTCACGGAGATGGGTTCTCAGGTCATCGTTCTCAAATGGAATCCGGACGCCGGCATGCTGGAGACGAGACAAGTCCTGCAACTTCCATTACAGCCGCAACCCGGCCCGATTACCGGCTGCGACATCGTGCTCGATAAGGACGCCCGGTTTGCCTACGTTGCCGTTCGCGGCGACGACTTCATCGCAACCCTCGCCGTTTCAGTGGACGGTAGCCGCCTCACCTACCAGCGCCGAAGCAGTTGTGGCGGCAAAGTCCCACGCCACCTCACCCTCGACCCCACCGGCCATTTCCTGCTCGTCGCAAATCAGGGTTCGGACAACATCGCCATCTTCCCTCGTGACGTTAATTCAGGGCAATTGTCGAGCACCGGCAAGAGCTTTCCGCTCTCAAAGCCGCAATGCCTCGTCTTTCCTCTCGGCTAGAAGAATTCGGCTCAGGATGCATGCATATGGAGAATGTCTCACATAAGGTTAGGTCGTTTTGAGCGTAATGGAGGTTTCCCTCGTCGGTTGTGCTGTAGCCTTTGTCTCCGATCAAAGACACACCACTCCACGAAACCGTAGCTATGTGTTCAAGACCG
>CAHJWN010000131.1 GCA_903642265.1 Acidobacteriaceae bacterium
ACGGGAGCAGGGACCGGGGCGTCGCCGGTTGATTCAACAACTATCGATGACTCGACGCGGAAGGCACAGGATTCGCTTGGCAGCCTGCAGTCGCTTGGGCTGCCCGTGGGCTGGGACGGAAACAGGTACTCCTGGTGGCACGTGTGGAACACCCACGACTGGCATACATGGGGAGGTCTGGGTCTCGCCATTGTTGGCTGGCTTTTGACGGCGATTGCAATGACGCTAGGCGCACCTTTCTGGTTCGACCTGCTGAACCAGTTCATGGTGGTGCGGTCGACCATCAAGCCGCGAGAAAAGAGCGAAGTGGAGAAGTCGAAGGACGCTGTGGTGAAGACAAGTTAGCTCTCGAGCGCGAAGGGAGACTACTGGGCAGGTTTTTGTTGCGGCTGGTCGACAGCGACAGGTCTGCCAAAATCAGGCAGACCGTCGGCGCCCCAGGTAAAGCGCTGGATGCGAGGGGAGCGAAGGTCTTCGCAGCCTTCGCCTGCTTTCGGATTGGCATGGTAGATGATCCAGTCTTCTTTACCGTTCGGGGATTTGAAGAAGCCGTTGTGTCCGGGGCCGAAGGCGTGGGCGGCGGCGTCGGTTGTGAGAAACGGGTGGTCTATCTTTGTCCAACTTTTTGGATCAAGCAGGTTGGCGGTGGCGCTCGCCTGGACGATGCCGAGCTCGTAGAAGTCGGTCCAGCAGCCTGAGGCAGAGTGGACGACGAGCACCTTGCCACCATGGACGAGGACTTCCGGCCCTTCGTTCACGTTGACGTGACGGCCGGGAAGATCGCCGTGCTTCTCCCATGCGAATGTCGGCATGGAGATCATGGTGCGCGCGGAGTCGATAGTCCAGGGATTGCTCATATGGGCGAGGAAGAGGTCCTGCTCGCCGTCGGTGTCCCCCTTCCATCCGGACCAGACCATATAGTGCTGACCCTTGAGCTCGAAGATGGTGGCGTCGATGGCCCACTTGTCGGTTGCATCGCTGATTTTACCTTTGAGGGTCCAGGTGCCGGCGGTGGGGTCGTCGCTTTGGTTTTCGACGACGTAGATGCGGTGGGAGGCATTTTCACCGGCGTCGGCGGCAAAGTAGATGTACCACTTGTTTCCCCAGCGATGGAGTTCGGGCGCCCAGAGGTCTTTCGACCATGGATGCCCAGCCTCGGGCTCCCAGACGACGTGCTTCTCGGCATGGCGCAGGTCGGTAATGTCGGCAGTCTTACGCAGGGTCAGATTGCCGCCAGTGGAATTGGAGTAGTAGTAGAAGCCCTTCCACCAGACCACCCAGGGGTCGGGGCCGACTTCGAGGAGCGGATTGGTGAAGGTGTCGCTCGGGCTGGCAGGGACGGCGGTGCTTTGGGCACGGGTGCCGGGGGCCGCAAAGCTCAGGACGCAGGCAAGCGTGAAGCCGATCAGGAGAGATTTGTTGAGGCGTTTCATGCGGAGGGCCTCCGAGCCTTTGCAGTCTCGCAAAAGGATATCGCGACGGGCGCGTCTGACCCAAAGGTTGTAGAGGCAAATGACACATCCGGCCGCAAGATGAATGCTGACGTGGCATAGCGAAAACAGGCTACTGCAACGATGCTTGTTTCAGTCCAGAGAGTCTGCCGACGGCGACGCAGCCTAACCGGCAATGAAGGAAGATCAGGAGATCTGCCCATGCACCCTAATGTTCTTGCCGCAAGCTTCGCACGGATGACTCTCGCGCCGAACCGGGTGGCGATCCGTCCGCAAGTGCGTGGCGAGCAGGATTTGTAGGCAGTCCTGAAACCCTCAATCTCGGACCAATCCCAGGTCTTCCGGATGCCGCTTCCGCGACGAGGCGGCATCCTTGTTTGATCGTCCGCACCTGTTTTGACGCGGTAGAGGCATCTACCCGGAAGGTATCCGAAATCTAGAGACTAAAAGATCGCAGCCGAAGAAGCGACGCGTAGTTTACGCTTTGAATCTAGGTCTATTACAAAGAAAGCAGCTGAATCGTTTGGGTCTGAGCGAAAACCGAGGTACGCCGCGTTGCGATGTGTGTTGTTTGGAGCTGGTCATCGGACGGGGATGAGGTTGACCGCCGCCGTCGATAGTGCGAGAAGGCAGCGGCTGCCCTGATCACACGTTTTGTAGAAGAAAGAATTCGGCAAAGGAATCGAGCCTTTTGAATTTCTCACGACTCACTGCGAAACAAAGGGTCTTTGATAGAGCCCGGCGGTGCACGCCGAGGTGGGGACGAATGGCGATCCTGGCAGTAGCCGGGGCGATGCTCGCGGGTACGATCGGGCCGAGGGACTTGTATGCGCTGCGCCCGGGCGCCGGCGCAGCTGCGGCGGAGACGGCACCCGAAGCAAAGAGCCGGGACGAAGCACAAGAACGTCTTCACGAGAGCGCATCCGACCTGCTGTTCGAGCATTTGAACACCAACAACGGGCTAGCAAACCCGGTGTCAACGGTGTTCGCAGAGGACGGTGATGGTTTTGTATGGGTGGGCTCACAGAGCGGCCTGCAGCGCTGGGATGGGTACCGGTTCTGGACCTACAAGACGGTACTGGGAGCGGCAGACTCATTGCCTGACGACCTGGTGCAGGCGCTGTACACGGACTGGCAGGGACGATTGTGGGTGGGAACGAGTTCGGGCGGCCTGGCGATGTACGACCGCAATACCGACAAGTTTGTGCGCTACCGGTCGAGCCCCACAGACCTGAATCGCGTAGACGTGTTTGCAATCACGGGCGATGGTGGTCGGGGGTTGTGGATAGGAAGTTCAACCGGGCTGGACCACCTGGATACAGACACGGGGAAGTTCGTCCACATGGAGCTGGCGCCGGTGGCCAAGCAGCAACCGAAGCAGGCACCAGCCTTGCTGCGGACAGCCAATGGAGCGCTCTGGGTGGGAACGGAGCTCGGATTGGAACGCAGCGTTCAGCCAGACGCCGGTGCTCCGGGCAAGAGCACGTTCGAGGTAGTGCCGCTGCCGGTGACGAAGGATGGAATGGCCGGGGTGCTCGCACTCTTTGGTGAGCGAAACGGGCGGGTGTGGATTGGAACGCGGCACGGGGCGTTTGTCGTAGACCGACCTGGCAACCTGCGTGCGGAGTCGGGCCGAAGCAGCGCTGAAGCAGTTGCCAGGCCGCTAACTGCGAAAGGCCCTGGAAGCGAGCTGCTGGCATCGCAGCATTACCTGAGCATTGCCGAGACGAGCCTGGGCGAGATCTGGCTGGGAACGGAGGATGAAGGTGTTTTAGCCATCACGCCGAGCAACGCAAGCGGGGGGCCGCTCGAAGAGAACAGCTGGAAGGTGCGGCACATTCATAACGACAGTGCGGTACCGACGACCTTGTCCGACGACATGGTTTACGGACTTTACCTGAGCCAGTCGGGAATTATGTGGGCGGCCACGCGGCGCGGGGTGAGCTACCTGGACACAACGGCCAAGAGCGTCTTTACGATGCAGGGCGGTACAGGACCGAACAGCGTCATCAGCGATCGGAATATCTACTCGATCCTGGCGAGACAGGACGGCAGCATTTGGCTGGCGCAGAGTAAACATGGCATCGAGATCCTGGATGCGAAGGGCAACAAGACGGCTGAAATTGTGCCGGGAACGTCGCATCCGGAGTCGATGCTGGCTCCGGGGGTGTTGAACGACCTGGTTGAGGCGGGCGATGGAAGCGTGCTGGTCACGTCGCAGCGCGGACTGTATCGCGTGGCTCCGGCGAGCAAACCTGGTGGGGCGGCGCGTGTGAGCCGGGTAGCGATTGGGCCGGAAGCAAGCACGGACCTGACCCGGGTGCTTCTGGATGCAGGCAAGTTGTGGATCGGCTGCGACGAAGGACTGTGGCTGCAGGCGGTCGCATTTGGTCGGGAGCCGGCAGTACGGCCTGAACTTCAGGGACAGCTTAGCGACCAACGGATTACTTCGCTGATGCGAGGGAACGGGAGCTCCCTGTGGATTGGGACGCAGAATGGCTTGAACCGGATTGACCTGGCGACGCATGAGGTGGAGGCGATCCTTGCGGACCCGGCAGACCCGCTGGCGCTGGGCGGAGGCTATATCTCTTCCCTGCTGACCGACCGCAAGGGCAGGCTTTGGGTGGGAACATTTTCGGGCGGAATCGACGTCCTGGAGGGCCGGGATGCAAAAGGCAAGCCGATCTTCCACCGGATTGTGGACGGACTGCCGAACGAGAACATCGACATGCTGCTCGAGGCCAAGGATGGAAAGATCTGGGCGAGCACGGATGGCGGCCTGGCGGTGATCGATCCCAACACCTATGACATGCAAGTGCTGACACATGCAGATGGCGGCGTGCTTTCAGCTTATTGGAACGGCTCCGGTGCGATGACGACACGTGGAGAGTTGCTATTTGGTGGAGAGGGTGGGGTAACGGTGGCCCGGCCAGAACTGGTGAAGCCGTGGACCTACCAACCGCCGGTGGTGGTGACGAATGCGCGCATTGGCGATACCGAGATTCCTCCCAGCCGACTGAACAGCGGGCTGTCGGTCTACCCGGTGTGGATCCCGGCAGACCAGAACAACCTGACGGTGGGATTTACGGCGCTCGACTATACGGCGCCTGAGCAGAACCGGTACGAGTACAAGCTGGAAGGGTTCGATACGAACTGGATTCCTGCAGATGCCACGAGGCGGCTGGCGCGGTACACCAATCTGCCTCCGGGCGACTACATGCTGCTGCTGCGTGGGTCGAACCGCGAGGGTGTCTGGGCGCCAGCGCGGCAGATAAAGATCCGGGTACTTCCGGCATGGTTTCAGACCTGGTCGTTCAAGTTGCTGGCCGCAGTGCTGGGAGTACTCCTGCTCTACATAGCGTTTCTGCTGGCGACGGCTTACCTGCGGCGGCGGCAACGTGAGCTGGAGCGACAGGTGGCGCGGCGCACGGCTGAGCTGCAGCAGATGACAGTTGAGTTGAAAGAGAGCCAGCAGAAGCTGGAGCACATGGCCTACACCGATGCTCTGACGAACCTGCCAAACCGGAGACTGTTCAATGAACACTTCAAACAGTTGCTGGCGTTGAAGCGCAGGCAGGAGGGATCGTTTTCGGTGCTGCTGATGGACTTCGATGATTTCAAAGAGGTCAACGATACCTACGGGCATGATGCTGGGGACGCCGTGCTGGTTGAGATGGCACGACGGATGGAAGATCTGGTGAGGGAGTCGGATTGCCTGGCGCGGCTGGGCGGCGATGAGTTTGGGCTGCTGCTGGGCCAGTCGCACGAGGTGGTTGGAACGGAGATGGTCTGCGGCAAGATCATCGAAAGCTTCCAAGCGCCCGTAGTCTTCCAAGGGCTGGAGTTAAGGACAGCACCAAGTATCGGGATCGCGATCTATCCATTCGATGGCGAGAGCCAGGACAAGCTGTACAAGGCCGCAGACCTGGCGCTTTATCACGCCAAGCGCCGCGGCGGAAATCGATGTAGCTGGAGTGAATCCGCCTCAAGTGCACCGGCGGCGATGCAGTAGCCTGCCAGCTTAGGGCAAGGTCTCTCACCCCTCAACACAATCCAGACATGCGCGGCTCCGAAAGGTTGGGGTCGATTTGTGTTGCTCAAAGCCCTGACACTCTATAGTCAAAAGCAGACTTCCGGAGAAACCGACAGATGATGAATTTTGCAGGGTTGGCGGGTCGCGCGGCGATCGGTTTGCTGATGGGTACCGCAGTGATCGCAGCAGCACAGGACAAGAAGGCAAGACCGGACAAGATGATCGTCTCGGGGACGCCGGTGGCGGAAGCGCCGGAGCCGCATCCGGACTCGATTACCGATGGATCGGTGACACTGGCGAACGGTCAGACGGTGAACTATCGCGCCATCGCCGGAACGCTGGTTGTGGGTGCAACGGACCAGCAGGACGCGACGATTGGGCTGGATGGCAAGATGTTGCCGGACTCGGGTATGAACGATCCGGAGAAGGAAAAGCCAGAAGATGCGCCGCCCACGGCGAGGATCTTCTATACGGCTTACTTCAAGAAGGATGCGGCGGCTGAGCAGCGGCCGGTGACGTTTATGTATAACGGCGGGCCGGGGTCGGCGACGATGTGGCTGCACATGGGTTCGTTCGGGCCAAGGCGCGTGCTTACGACCGACACGGAGCACGATGCGGCGGCGCCGTACAAAATTGTGAACAACCAGTACAGCCTGCTCGATGTGAGCGATGTGGTGTTCATCGACGCGCCGGGGACCGGATTCAGCCGAATCTTCGGCAAGGACAAAGCGAAGGCGTTCTGGGGGACAGACCAGGATGCGCATGCATTTGAGCGGTTCATTCGGCGCTTTTTGACGAAGTATGACCGCTGGAACTCGCCCAAGTATTTATTCGGCGAGAGCTACGGGACGCCAAGGTCGGCGGTGTTGAGTGCGGCGCTGCAGAATGTCGATCTGAATGGGATCATCCTGCTATCGGCAATCCTGAGCTTCGACAACTCGATTGATGGGCCGGTGTTCAATCCGGGGGTCGATCAGGCGTACGCGCTGGGGCTGCCTACGTTTGCGGCGACGGCGTTCTACCATCACAAGCTGCCGACGCAGCCGGGTGCACTTGAGCCTTTTCTGGCCGAGGTAGAGAAGTTTGCGCTTGGCGATTACATGGCGGCGTTGCTGAAGGGCTCGGACCTGAGCGACAGCGACAAGCAGGCGATGGCGGAGAAGCTGCATGGCTACACCGGGCTCCCGGTGGCGTATCTGCTGAAAGCGAATTTGCGGGTGACGGGTGGGGAGTTCTCGAAGGAACTGCAGACGGACCTGGATACGACAACGGGTCGGCTCGACACACGCTATAAGGGGCCGGACATCGATCCGCTCAGCCAGGGAGCGGACTACGATCCGCAGAGCAATGCGATCAGCTCGGCCTACACGACGGCGATCAATGCGTACATGCGGACCGAGCTGAAGTATGGCAGAGACTGGACGTACAAGCCTGGGGCATATGGCGACTCAGATTTTTCATGGGACCTGCGTCACCAGGCTCCGGGCGGACCTCCGGTTGGACAGGGTGAAGGCGGAACGAACGTGATGCCGGACCTGGCGTACACCATGAAGTCCAACCCGAAGATGAAGGTGTTTCTGGCTGGCGGCTACTACGACCTGGCAACGCCTTACTTCGAAGGCAAGTACGAGATGCATCACCTGCCGATTCCGCAGAAATTGCAGGCCAATATCAGCTATCACTACTACCAGGCGGGTCACATGATCTACGTGAACGAAAACGTACTGAAGCAGTTCCATGACGACGTTGCTGCGTTCATCAAAGGAACGGAAGCCGCGAAGTAGCTTTAGCTGGAAGTGCGAGTCAAAAGATTGAGGATGCTGATCGGCCACTCGAAGGTGGGCCACCTTCGAGCAAGATACGTTTCGCGGAAATCTGGCATCGTAGTTACCGGGTTACTAAATTCCAAGGGAGTGAAAGGGAGAGACATGAGAAAGTTACTGGCAACAGCCGTAGTGATGTGCAGTCTGAGCGGCTTTGCTGTCGCGCAGAGCACCGACACCAAGATCACCGACCGCATCGAGGCCGCGCACGCGGTCCTGCACCAACTGATGGCAACGCCCGATAAGGGTATTCCTCTGGATATCGCGGCGAAGGCGCAGTGCGTCGTTGTTGTGCCATCGTTCAAGAAGGGCGCGTTCCTCGTAGGCGCCGAGTACGGCCAGGGATTGGCCACATGCCGCACAGGCAAAGGTTGGAGTGCTCCGGTGTTCGTCCAGATGACCGGTGCAAGTTTTGGCCTGCAGGCTGGTGGACAGGAGACCGACCTGGTACTGGTTGGCGTCTCGCACAAGAGTGCTGAAGATCTGTTGAAGGACAAGATCAAGCTGGGTGGCGATATCGCAGCTTCAGCAGGTCCAGTCGGACGCAATTCGCAGGCAGCAACGACCGAACTGGCAAGTGCGGAGTTCCTGACTTATTCGCGGAGCAAGGGTCTCTTTGCCGGCATCGACTTGAATGGCGATGAAGTTCATCAGAACTCCAAAGACACTTCGGCTTTCTACGGAAGCGATATCTCCTTCCAGAAGATCCTGAGCGGAGACGTACCCACCCCGGCATCGGCGCAGCGTTTCACCAGAACTGTCAATGAAATGTTCCGCCAGGGAAAAGCACAGCAGTAAGTTAGACAAAGCTTAATGTGTCAAAAAGAGGGCCGCATTTGCGGTCCTCTTTTCTGTTTGCGACGATGTTTCGGGAGCTGGAGGCGGATGCAGGTTGAAGTGAATTAGAAGTGACCCAAGCTTTCTCCGTGAATGGGGGTCGATACCAGCCTAAAGCGCCGGCGTTGTGACCTTCTGTTAGGCGTGAAGCGTTATGTGAGTGCAGCGTACTCATATTTTATGCAACTGTTTTGCTCCAGCTGCGTCTAACGAAGTGTGGACGGTTTGCCGCCACAAATTTCACGTTGAGGAGTGTTGTTATGACGACGATGACTCGGTTTGTACCGCTTCGCAGCACGTTTGGAGAGATGGCCGCCCTTCAGGACCGGTTCAACTCCATCTTCAGTGACTTTGCCCGGCCCCTGGTAACGGAGAGCAAGACAGAAGCCCCTTCGGCAATGGGTAGCTTTGTGCCTGCCGTGGATGTCTATGAGGATGCGCAGTCGCTGGTACTCCATCTCGAAGTGCCCGGCATCAAGCAGGATGATCTAGACATTCGCATCGAGAACCAAACACTTTCAGTCCAGGGCGAGCGCAAGCTTGCCTCCGAGGCAAAGCAGGAGAACTTCCATCGGATCGAGCGGCGATTTGGCAGTTTTGTGCGGACCTTCACACTGCCACAGACTGTCGACACGGAGGCGGTTTCGGCCTCGTATGATGCTGGCGTGCTGACTATCTCCCTGGCAAAGAAGGCCGAGGCGAAGCCCAAGCAGGTGAAGATCGAGGTGCTGGGCTCCAATCGCGAGGCTGACAAGTCTACGATTCAGGGCTCGTAAGTTGCATTGCGAAATGGTAAAGCAAGGGCGGGGGCTTCCCCGCCCTTTTCTCATACCGGGAACGGATCGCCCGGACGGACATGCAGAGCGCGAGGGCAAGGGACAGACGGGCAGCGACAGACGGGCGGCGGTTCAGTAAATTGCCGGAATATTTGCGAGTTGCGGGCGGCTGCAGTGCCAGGAATTTAGAGACACGAACAAGGAAGGTCTGAAGGTCTTTCTGACTGGCTTCGGATGTGGGCTGAGTCGGATTG
>CAHJWN010000132.1 GCA_903642265.1 Acidobacteriaceae bacterium
TTCTACAGTCTCTATGCCTGGGCGTTTCTGACAGTGCTTCCAAAGTGGTTTGGACTGGAGGGCAGCGTCGTCCAGATCGGCATCGGCCAGATCGCCAAGAGCGTCGGAATTTATCTCGGTATCCCCTTTGCAGCCGGGTTCATCACGCGCTTTGTCCTGATTCGGTTGAAATCAGAGGAATGGTATCGGACTCGCTTCATTCCACGAATCAGCCCGCTTACGCTCATCGCTCTGCTCTTCACCATCCTCGTCATGTTCTCCTTGAAGGGCGATCTCATCGTCCGTCTGCCGCTGGACGTGGTGAAGATCGCAATCCCACTCGTCATATACTTTCTGGTCATGTTCCTGGTTAGCTTTTGGATGGGTAAGAAGCTGGGTGCCAACTATGCACAGTCGGCGACGCTCTCATTCACGGCTGCCGGAAATAACTTTGAGCTGGCGATTGCTGTTGCAGTCGCCGTCTTCGGGCTGAACTCGGGTGAAGCGTTCGTCGGGGTGGTCGGGCCGTTGATCGAAGTGCCCGCTTTGATTGGCTTGGTCAACGTCGCTTTTTGGATGAGGCGGCGCTATTTCACTTCCGGGTCAACCGGATATTCCGTTCATCCCGTCGAAGATGCTCCCTAGTCACTGAAAACAGAGTGCCTTGATCTGCCTTCACCTTATCCGTACGCCATATGGCGAGAACCTCACGTTTGAAGGGCTTTGGGAAGTAGCGAGGACAACGGCGTTGCGGGGATATACTTGTGGTGTGCGTCGTCTTGCCAGCTTCGTCGCGATACTCTTGCTGCTCATAACGGCAGCACCGGTTCTCGCCTGTGTGACCGATAGCTCGATGACGCACGAAGAACGGGCTTGCTGCAGTTCAATGCACGGCGACTGTGGAGAGATGGCGAAGACAGGATGTTGCCGGACTGAGTTCCATGCCGACGTGCATCCTCAACTCGCGGCTTCCGCCCCGCATGTCCAGTTAGCTTTCGTCCTCATAGCGTGGTTAGCGCCAGCTTTCCAGCCGGTCCTTACGGTTGATCTGTCCCCATACCGTTTTCCCAATGAGCATCCGCCACCGGGCTTGCTGATTGCCAGGATGACCGTTCTCCAAATCTGATCGCTCTCTTTAACCCAGTGACCTGCACACCGGACGTGTGCCTGCGTTTCATTTGGTTCAAACTAGGGAGCATTCATGAAAGCAATTCTGCTTCTTGCCAGCACACTTGTGCTGACAAGCACGGCGTTCGCTACAGACCACGGTCCGGTCTTTGGCTACGCAACACCGGTAAACTCGCAGGGCGAAATTAGCTGCGATACCGGCATCTTCGGTCGCAATGGAACGGGGGGAACACAGCTCTCAACGGGAACCGGTTGCGGCTATGGTGTCACTCCACACTTCACGGTTAGTGCCTTTCTGCCAGCGACCTTCGGGAGCGGCTCTTTGCCAGAAAGCCGCATCATGCCTGGTAGCGAGTGGTCAGCAGGAGCCTCCTGGCGATTCCTCCACTCTGTAACCAGCGTTGGAAAGCGGATCGAATCGACCGCCTCTCTCGGCGTCGTGCTTCCAGGCCCTCAACAAGATTCTGGCGTTCTGGGTCGTCTTCATCGTGAGCCCGGAGTCGCTGGCAGTATTGCTACCGGGTACGCCTCCCGAAGTCAGTACCTCTGGGTCGGGGGCGGCTATACAAGCTTCGTCCCAGGCCCCAATGACCGGCGACCAGACACCATCTCCTGGAGCGGCGTCTACGGGTATCGGCCTGCCAAGCTTCGCCGGGCCTACGACCAGTGGGACTACCGAGGCTTCGCGGAGCTGACTGGAGAGCACGCCGGGAACGTTCGATCCCTAGGTGCGGTGCTGCCGGACAGCAGCACGACAAGCATCTGGCTCGGTCCTTCTGTGCTCGCCATCTTCAAGAACGTAGCGATTGAGGGCGGGTTGCAGGCTCCTGTTTACCGCGATGCCTCCGAGTCGCTCTACGGTCGTGAACGCTTCCGTTTCGCGCTCAACATCAGCTATCTCCGGTTTTCCGGACACAGCAACTCACATTGAAAGGATCAGTCATGAAAAAGATTCTCGCCGTGCTCGCATTCGCCATATCGAGCCTCGCCGCACATGCGCAGTATCAACAGGTGAATCTCACCGTATTCGGCATGGACTGCGCACCGTGTGCCCACGCCATCCACGTTTCGATGAAAGGCATTCAGGGAGTGAATACTGTAGATGTAGACCTAAACACCGGGCTCGTCTCAGTAAAGCTAAGTTCCGGCAGCACCGCTTCTATGCGCCAGTTCAATGAGGCGGTTGAGAAAAACGGCTTCACTCATAAGGACGCCAACATCGTCGCCAGAGGCAAGATCTCCGGAACCGCCGCTGCGCCCTTCGTTGAGATCATCGGGACCCAAGACCGCTTTGCGCTCAAACCGGCAGCAACTCCCGGCGACTTCACCGCTCTGATAGGCAAGACCGTGACCATTGCGGGAACGCTGCCTCAGGTACCCAAAGGCAAGGTTCCTGACATCCTGCGCTACTTCACAGTATCGGAGGCTCAATGACCTCGACTGCTGTTTCTTTATCACCGGAGCGCAGGGCCAAGCGGGCAGCGCTGCTCAATTACTTCTCGCTATTCAGTTCCTTCAGCACGCTGATCTGCTGTGCGCTCCCTTCCGTCCTCGTGCTGCTTGGATTGGGAACAACGGTCGCATCACTCCTCTCTGCGGCTCCGTGGCTGGTTAGCCTCTCCCGCCATAAAGTCTGGACATTCAGCATCGCGGGCACACTCATCGCCGCGAGCTTCGTTGTGACCTACGCGATTGCGCCTCGCCTTAGACCTGGAGAGGTATGCGCAGCGGACGATCCTACGACTTGCGGCGAAGTGAGCAAACTCAGTCGAGTCATCCTTTGGGGTTCGGCTCTGATATGGAGCGGTGGGTTCTTTGTGGCATACCTGCTGGGACCCATTCTTGAACGAATGGATCGATGATGTTTCTACACTATCCAGCCCGAAGGATTAGCCTGTTTGTATGAGACTGTCAGTCGATAACACCGACGCAGTCTGTCACAACGCCCCCCAGGCGGAGGGACAGGCTGCGGTTCGGAAACTCCAGTATCTGACGATTGGATGGATGTGCGTCGAATTGTCAGTAGGAATGGTTGCGGGTATCCAAGCTCACAGCGTATCGCTCACGGCGTTTGGTGCCGATAGCGCGATAGAACTACTGTCCGCCGTCGTGGTCCTTCGCCGGGTTCGCATTGGTCCTAGTGCGGAGAAAGCGGCAGCTCGAACCAACGCGGTCCTGCTCTACGCACTCGCTCTCTACATTCTTTGCACTTCCGGTGTTTCTTTCTGGAGGGCCCGATTTCATGCGCAGCCATCTGCCGCAGGAATCGTCCTTCTAGTCACGGCGGCAATCATCATGCCGGTGCTTGGGTCGATCAAGAAGCGCAAAGCCATCGAAACCAGAAATGCTTCATTGCGAGCGGACGCTGCGCAAAGCAACCTCTGCGCCTATATGTCCTGGATCGCCTTAGCCGGTCTAGCGATCAACACAGTCTTCCAACTACCATGGGCAGATTCCGTCGCTGCTCTCTGCCTGCTTCCCATCGTTTTCCACGAGGCGAACGAAGCGCGTAAGGGAGAAGTCTGTCACTGCTAGCCGGCCTCGTCTCCGCTCCAGACACGATGCTGCGACGAACACAGCAATCATGCATCAATGGTCGTAATCAACAACCCAGCGCTAATGCCTATCCTTGGTAACCCTCGGATCACCATTACTGGCTCCAAGACGGCAACCGCTCCTAGTTCTTGCATAAAATCCTATCCGCACTCTCGATTCGCATCCGATCAGAGTCAGTGGAGTTTCGTAACAGTCTCTAAAGGGTCGGCAGAAATGGGTCGCGGAACCCGCATCGCGGCTGGAGCGAGAGAAGACACCTACAGCCCTATGCCCATACCCTCCAGTTCAATCTCCGGCAGGGCTGGGACGGAGATTGGCTTGATGCTGGCAGATGATGCGATTTGTTGGAAGGGCAGTCCTGAATCGTCGGAGGTATAGATGGCGAGATCGCGAAGGTGCGGAGAGAGGTGTGTCAACGCCTCTCGCTGCTCGGCAATTTGGACGGAAGTTCCGGTCACGAGAATGCGGTCAACCGAGGCGAGGTGCGTGGCTTCGACGGCATAGCCATAGTCAATATAGCGAGATTGCTCGCCGTCGAACTCCACAGCCTTTCCATTGTCCAGGCGCACAGTGATGACATTGTCTTCGCCGATCTTCTCCACAGTGGCGAGACTGCCTGCACGGATGCGAAGCTCTGAGTTCGCGAAGGTGAACTGAATACGCTCGCCCTCCGACAGTTCACGCGACTCTTCACGATAGACGGTGCTCCGATCCGTCTGTTGTTTGAGCAGCGCCGGATTGTAGGAGACGCGGTCACCCTCGCGGGTTTCGACGGTAAGAAGATTCGAGCGAGCATCCACCGAAACCACGATGGCGCTGCTGTTGTCGGCGATCCCGTGCTCTTCAGGACTTCCCTTGCGGTAGTCGATCCGGTCGTCGGGAGCGTAGTTTGCGGCCAGGCGTGGGTTCCCGAGATCCCGCTCGATGAGCACCGGAACGGAACGGCTCTCGGCGGAGAGCCTGCCCTGCGCTTGCAGTTCTGAACGGATAAGTTGCGTCAACTCCCGGCGCTCCGTGGCGTCTGGGGCAACGATAAGAGCGCGGTCGATCTGGGACGCATAATCGAGTGCAATGGAAGCGAGCCGATGCTCTGAACTTGCGTACTCGTGAACACGGCCCTGCTGCTGGAGAGATTCAGTGGCGGCGACAGGATTGTTGCTCCGAAACGCACTAATCGCCTGCCGGACTTCTACACTCGTACCCTTTTCCTTGAAATCCACGGCGGCGCTCTTAGTGATGTCCGAGGCTAACCGCTCACCCAGCGTCTCCGCGTTGTTCGTGTAAACGCGGGCGTCGTCGGAGGCTCGGGAGATGGCGACGTAGGCTAGCCTGGAGTTAATGAGATTGCGAGAAGAATCGGTGTCTATGTTGGCGAGAACCCGGCCAGCAGTGAGGCCCTGAGAACTGTGCGAAGTCACTGCGTAGCCGTGGTCGAACTGCCGAAACTCCACGGTATCAAAGGTCACGGTACGCTGAGCTTTGCCATCCAAGCGCACGGTCATGTTGCTGTCTTCGATGGCGGTCACGGTTCCAAGATCGCGGTTCGCAACGCCAAGGTCTTTGTTCGGCACGGTGAACTGGAGACGATCGCCTGGGGCGAACTCACGGTCCACGTCACGAAAGACGTTCACACCCTTCAAGCGTCGCGGGTCGTAGGTTACGCTCGACCCATTCTCCAACTCGACCGTAAGGGTGTTGGCCCGCGCATCGACTGAACGGACGGTTGCGAAACTGTTGCGCTCGATGCCCTCGGCCTTACTCCCGGTGATGTATTGCAACACGTCGCCATCGCCGTATCGCGCCGCCCACTTACGATCCGCTCCAGTCATATCCGAACGGTGCGTCAGCGTTCGAAACGCTTGACCGTCCTCGGCGAGAGTTCCGTTCCGTCTTAACTCAACTCTCACGGCTTCATTGATCTGCTGGCGACTCCGATTGTCCGGCGAGACGATGATGGTGTTCTGGGGCTGCGCGGCATAGTCCCTGGCGATGGCGGCGATACGATCTCGTTCGTTTGGAATCTCGGTCACGCGACCCTGCTCCGCCAACATTGCGACGCCCTTGACCGTCTCATTGTTCGCAAGATGCTGGACTGCCTTTAGCAGTTCGGGGTCTCTCTGGCGCATGATCTGGTCCAGTTGCGAGGTCTGCATTCCGGCTTCCTGCATCTGCTGGAAGGGTCGCCCGGCGTCCACGCCTTGATGCTGCCGGGTGTCTCCGATGACCAGAACCCTGTCGTCTGAATTGAGCTTGCTCAGAAACGACCGCATCTGTTTTGTGCTGGCGAGACTGGACTCGTCGAGCATATACAGATGCCGATTTGCTGGATCGGCGCTCGGATGATTTTGACCACGCGCGAGGAAGCTCTGGAGAGTCGTGGCCTCGATGCCGGCTTCACGGAGTTGCCCTGCTGCCTTAGAGGTCGGAGCGAATCCCTCAACGATATAGCCGCTGGTCTCCGCACCTTCGCGGATCGTCTGAAGAGTCGTGGTCTTCCCGCTGCCTGCCAAACCCTGCAGGCCGTGAATCCGGTCGGAAGAGTTGAGAACTTCCTCAATGACCCGACGCTGGGAGTCGTTCAAAAAGGATCGTACATTGGCTTGTTCTCGCGCTCGCTCGGCAGTCATCATTGGATCAACGGCGTTCCGACCCTCCAGAACATAATGGACATTGGCACGTTCGGCGGCGATGGTTTCGGGCGTTGTGAAGCTGCGGGCTGAATCGTGTTTCATGCCTTGGACGGACCGTACCTCTCCCGCCTCGCGGCGTCTCTCAAACTCCGCTCGGATGTCTCGATACGACGCCTCGCCCATGCCGCGCCGGAGAGCATCCCGGAGAATCGCCCGCTCGTCGGCGACGGCCTCGCGCTCAAAGATGCGTTCGCGAGCGAACGTCACAGCTTCTTTGGCAAGAGTGTTTCGGTCTGGTTCTTTGTCCTGCTGTAGAGCGCGGCTGCGGGCGTCGGCAATAACCTGTAGAGGCTGATTTCCGAAGGCGTCGGCCATCTCTTTGTGCGCGGCCAAGACCTCTTCGGCGGAGAGTGTTTGCTTGCGGTCGCGGGTCGAGTGAGCCGCGATCTGTGCTGCCTCGGGGCCGCTGTACCCGCTTTTTTCGAGTTGTTCTTTGATCTGCCGGGACCGCGGGCTGGAAGCATCAAGATACTCCTGCGAGTACCCTTTGATTTCGGGTGCGCCACTCCTCCCGGATTCGATTTGGTAGCCAAGATTGCGAAGCTGGTAAGTGAGAGCGGACTGGTACACGGCGGTCGCATACTGCTGGCTCTCGAAGAAAGCGCGTTCCTGTAGAGCGCGGGTCGAACCGTTTTCCCTCTCGGTCACATTGAAGATGACGGCGTGGGTGTGGAGCTGAGGTGCCGCGTAGCCGTCTACCGGGCGCGCCGTGTCGTGCTCGAACTTCGCGGCGATGAATTTGCCCGTGGTCTCGGCGGGATTGTTGCCGCCGATCCGCGCCTGCGTATATCGCTCCAACTCGTCCAACGCGGTTGTAACGGCGGCGCGGTGCGCTTCCCGTACCCGATCATCGCCCCCGACCAAGGCGGTTAGCGAAACGGACTTTGGAGCGGAGAACGTCGCATCCCAGCCCGCCCGGTGCTCCACGGCCTTGGTCGTAGTGCCATCCGGGTTCTTGTAATCCATTGCTACGCGGTGCCTGACCATCGGCTCCTCGGTCTGCGGATGAATGCCGTCCGCGAGTCGCGAGAACTCTAATGGAGCGACGTTTCCCTTCAGCCCAAGCGAGGCTGTGAGTTTGCCCTGCCACTCGCCTTTCACCTCATCGCCCTGCCCGTAATAACTCTGGGACTTCGATGTGAACTCCAGCTTGTGGTACTTCTGCGCCTGACCGGAACTGAGTGCCTTAGAGACAGTAAGCATGGCTAGAAGATTCCATGATGAACGGCGTTATCGTGCTCTTCTGAGTGAGCCGCAAGCGCGATCTCAACCTGCTGCCGCACGGCGATCTCAGGCTCAGTCGTGGCATCCATTACCTGGTCGTCGGTAGCAGCTCGAACCCGTTCATGCTCGTTTTGCTGCGGCCACGGGAGCGGCTGCGGTGTCCTTTTGTGAGCGAGCGGTGCGCCCTGTCCGGCCTGGACGTCGGATGTAGGAACAGATTCCGATTCCTCTGTTGCCGGAGACTGGGTACGGCGCGGCTGCAACGTATCGGGATCGAAGCCCAGCTCCCCATCCGCCGATTTCCGGGGGACGAAGCCAGCCGTCGGCGTGGGCAAGTCGAGGTAGTCGAAGTCGAACCGCGCAACGTTGTTTCCGAGCTTGAGGTAAGCATGGCGGTCGTCCAATCCGCTGATTTCTGAGCCCATCACCAGAGGCTCGATCTGACGGTCAACGGTGAAGTTCTTGCCGGAACGAGAGCCGTCAAACTTTGTCTCTTTCAGGCGTTCGATTTCCACTTTGCCGATTGCTTCTGAGATCCACTCCGCTGCCTTCGGTTCTGCGGTCTTCATGAAGATTTTCGTAGCGGGCTGCGATAGCATGACCTCTGCCAGATGGCCGTATGTCACCTCAAGCTGTGCCTTCCCCTGAAAGCCAAGGACAAGCGGATTCTTGCTCTTTCGGTTCTCGGTGATGGCGGTATGGAGTTGCGGGAGTTTCTGTAAACTCGCCAGCTCGTCAATCACAAACCATACCGGCTTCTGACCTGGCTGCGGGGCGCTAAGCAGCCGCATGACAAGCAAGTCAATCCACAGCGAGTGCAGAGGACGAAGCGTTTCGCGCTCTGGCGGGCGGGACGTAATGAAGATCCAACCTTTGCGTTCCTTCGCCCAAGTCCGAGCATTCCATGCGCGCTCGGTCTGATCCTTCTCTGGCAGCAAACGGAAGCACTTTGCGACCAAGCCGAGCGACGCGAGTACGCCTGCCCGCTGGGGTCCGGCCTTGCGGTCGATGTAGAAAGACATCTCCGTGCCAGCAACCAGCGTTTCCAGCGTGTCGCTGCTTGCCATCCATTCCGCAAGCTGATGGGGCGTCGGGCCTTTCCGCAAGAGGTGAGCGAAAATCTGCGCCGGCGTCTGATGGAAGAACTCATCCTTCGCGTCGGTCGTGGGCTGATAGAGCGATGCCGCGATAGCGTCGGCCTCGGCGTTTGAGGCCATCTCATGAGCTGGTCCCCAGTAAGGGCACCGCTCGTCGAGTGGGTTAAGAACGATGTCGCCGCGCTCCTTATCGTAGAAGCGTTGCAGGTACTCGCAAGCGGGATCGTAGACGATGGCGGAGTCGCCGCGTTCCCGAATCTGGCGCAGGATTTGCATGATGAGCTGGGTCTTTCCGACGCCGGTGTCGCCCATGATTTGGAAGTGCTGCGCTTCCTTCTGCGTTGGAATGCGCATCATTTTGCCAAGCTCGGTCGTTTTGAAGCCGATCCCATCGCCCTTCTCCTTGCGGTTGAATTCCTCGGGCGAAAGCAACTGTGGGCCACGCAAGATACGCCCATACTTCATCTGTTTGAAAC
>CAHJWN010000133.1 GCA_903642265.1 Acidobacteriaceae bacterium
CTGCATTGTCGCCGCAAACTTAAAGCTATGCGCCGGAAACACGCGGTCATCATGGTCCGCCGTCGTAATCAAAGTCGGCGGATACTTCGTCCCCGGCTTCACATTGTGCACCGGAGAGTACTTATAGATCGCCTCAAACTCTTCCTTGTTCTCTGATGGCGCACCGTAGTCCGCCTTCCACGCCCAGCCAATCGTGAACTTATCGAAGCGCAGCATGTCCATCACGCCCACGCCCGGCAGCGCTGCACCGAACAGTTCCGGCCGCTGCAACTCGCACGCCCCGATTAGCAGTCCGCCATTGCTTTCGCCCTTGATCGCCAGCTTCGGCGTCGATGTGTACTTGTTTGCGATCATCCACTCAGCCGCACCGATGAAGTCGTCAAACACGTTCTGCTTGTGCGTCTTCATGCCCGCCTCGTGCCAGGCCTTGCCGTACTCCCCACCGCCACGCAGCGTCACCTGGGCGTAGATCCCGCCCATCTCCATCCACAACACATATGCCGGAGCGAACGCTGGCGGCAGCGAGACATTAAACCCGCCATACCCATACAGCAGCGTCGGGTTCTGCCCATCCAGCTTCAAACCCTTCTTGTATGTCAGGAAGATGGGCACCTTCGTGCCATCTTTGCTGGTGAAGAACACCTGCTTCGTCTCAAACTTTGCCGGGTCGAACTTCACCTTCGGCTCGCGGTAGACCGTAGTCTCGTTCGTCTTCATGTCCAGCCGGTAGACCGTTGCCGGCGTCGTGAAATTCGTAAACGTAAAGAACGTCTCATTGTCCGTGCGCTTGCCCTGAAATCCACCCGCCGACCCAATCGCTGGTAGCTCGTACCTCTTGATCAACTTGCCATCGCGATCATGAAACTCCACCAAACTCTGCGCATCCGCCAGGTAGTGAACGATCAGCGTGTCATGCACCATCGTCAGCGAGTCGAGCGAGTTCTTCGTCTCCGGAATCAACGTCTTCCACGCACTCCGCTCCGGGTGCGCCAGGTCGATCCCGATCACCTTGCCATTCGGCGCATCCAGCGTCGTCTTGAACCAGAAGTAGGTGCCATCGTTCGCCACCGGCTCAAACTCAGCCTCCTCCGTCGTCACCAGCTTGATCAGGTCCGCATCCGGATGCTTCAGGTCCCCGTTCTTTAGATCCCCGTTCTTTAGATCGCGGCTCTTTAGATCCCGGATCGTGATCTGGTTATTCGGGCTCGTGCCCCGGTTCATCGAGAAGACCAGGTACCGCCCATCATCCGTCGTGTGCGTCCCAAACAGGTTCAGTTCCTTCTCATCCGGCCGCTCAAAGATGAGTGCATCCTGCACCTGCGGCGTTCCCAGTTTGTGAAAGTAGACCTTGTGAAAGTAGTTCGACGTCTTCAGCGAACTCGCCTTCGTGATCTTGTCCGGCCGCTCATACCCTTCGTAGAAGAATCCCGAGTTGTCCTTCATCCAGCTTGCCGTCGAAAACTTCGACCACTCCACGCGATCCGGCAGATCGGTCCCGCTGGAGATGTCCTTAACATGCCACGTCACCCAGTCCGAACCGGCGTCCGATGTCGCATACGCCATTAGCTTGCCATCGTCCGTGATGCCCATCCCGTTCAGTGCAACCGTGCCGTCCTTCGACAGCGTGTTCGGATCGATGAGCACCTTTGGTTCACCCGTAAGCCCCTCTTGCCAGAACAGCACCGCCTGGTTCTGCAGCCCGGTGTTGTGGCTGTAGAAGTAGCGATCACCCTTCTTCTCCGGTGCAGTAAATCGCTCGTAGTCCGTCAGCGCCATCATCCGGTTCTTGATTGCCTCGCGCCCCGGAATCTGGTCGAGGTATCCCCGCGTCAGCCTGTTCTCCGCATCCACCCACTGCTTTACCTCGGCAGAGTCCACGTTCTCCATCCACCGGTAAGGATCGCTGACCTTCGTCCCAAAATAGTCGTCCACCTGCTCTACCGTATGCGCCGCAGGATACTTCAGCGGAGCTTCCTGGGCAAAACCAATCGACGACGAAACAAGGGCGGCAGCAAGAACAGGCTTCATAAGCTTCATTCTAAGGAACTCTCCTGGGATGGCTTCTGGGACTTCTTAAGTTGTCGGGAACTCAACGATTATAGGATCAGATCCCCAGGGCCCCGTCCTCCTCCACCTGGGCACCCTACCAAACAACCCCATCTCGTCCAACTCACCACCGTAGAGGCAACGCGCCACACCGCTCCATGCTCCAAGTCCCCAGCGCAACATGCATTTGCGCCCCCGAAAACGGAGTTCCCATGTCGAAGCACGTCCTCTTCAACGCCGTCATCGCCTCAGCCCTTCTCACTGCGCCCCTTCTGGCGCAAAAGGTGACTACCGACTACGACCATTCGGCCAACTTCTCCACCTTCCACACCTACTCCTTCAACAAGCTCCAGGCATCGGATCCGCTCGTCGAAGGCCGCCTGCGCGACGCCCTCACCCGCGATCTGACCGCCAAGGGCCTGCAACGTGTGGAAACAGGCGGCGACCTCTCCATCTCCGCCATAGGCTCACGCGGCACCCAGCAGGAGTACACCAGCTTCTACGATGGTCTCGGCGGAGGCGGCTTCGGATGGCGGCGTGGATGGGGCCGCGGAGGCTTCGGAGAAACAACCACTTCGGTTGAACAGATCCCGGTTGGCTCCCTCATCGTCGACATCTATGACGGCAACTCGAAGCACCTCGTCTGGCGCGGCATGGCGTCCGACACGCTGTCGAACAATCCCGATAAGAACACCAAAAAGCTCGATAAGGCCGTCGACAAGATGTTCGCCAAACTTCCCGTCTCCGGCAATGCCCGCTAGCGGATAACGACACCTCCAAGGCTGACAGGAGGAAGGCAAGGGGTTAGCGCCGGAGAATCCTCCCTCGCTTCTTCTATCGCGCGTGCCCACCCAACTCGCAACCTAAGCTGCAGAAATAGCTGGTGCATCTGTTAGATGGCGCGCTATCCTTGCGCAAGAAAAGTAAGGGCATGTAACTTTTGCTCCTTACCTTTGGTGCGCAATGCTCATCTCGAATCCCATCATCGGCTTCATCCCCACACTCGACGCAGACCGCTCGCGCGCCTTCTATGAGCAGAGTCTTGGCCTCACCTTCGTCCAGGACGACGGTTTCGCCCTCGTCTTCCGCTCCGGCGCCAACATGGTCCGCATAGCCCGCGTCCACGAGTTCACCCCGAATCCCGGAACCATCCTTGGCTGGGAAGTCTCCGACATCATCGCCGAAGCCACTGCCCTTGTCGCCAAAGGCATCACCTTCGCACGCTACCCATTTATTCCACCTGACCAGATCGACACGCTCGGCATCTGGTCTTCCCCCGGCAACGCCAAGGTAGCCTGGTTTCAGGATCCCGACGGCAACACCCTTTCCCTCTCTCAGCACTGACTCCCCGCTCGTGTCTGTGTAGTAGAGGCACATCTCTAATCGAGGCCTGCAGTGCGACGTTGACCCCATCCGCAAGCATGATTAGCTTATGTCTCGATCCTAAGGCATAACGCACTTCCCCAAACCAGGGAGCGACTAACCTTCTCGATAGCCCATCCGGCTTAATCAAACCGTGGCAGTTTCTGGAGGTCCGCCTCCGGAACTAACTCAAGCGCCCCGCCTGCCTTGATCCACGCCTTGATCCCACCTTCAATCACCTGCGTTCTGCAATTCTCCACTGCCAAAGCATGCGCCACCCGCACACTTGTCGTATCCCGGATACAGCTGCAGTAGATATAGATCTCGCATTCGGGAGCCATGAACTCCCGCAAAGCCACCAGCTCTTCCTTCAGCCGGTGCGGCTCCACACGTATCGAGTTCTTGATCCGCTGCATCCCGGGATCGTAATACCCATGGCTCCGCACATCCGCAATCACCACCAGCCGGTCCGGCGTCATCGCTTGTAGCCGTTCATGCAGGCTTGCAGCGGAGATCTTTTCAATCTCTTTATACCGCCGCGCCCGCAGCGTAAACGCCACCAACACCAGCGCGTACGCCGCAACTCCCAGCACCACCACCAACACCACTGCATGCCCTACACGGCCAATGCCCGCGACGATCTGCTCAATGAACCTGCTGAACACATATCCTGTGCCCAGCCAGGCGACACAGTACCCGAGCGCCCCCAGCATATCCATACGGATGAACTTGCTGACCCGCATGTTCAAGCTACCGGCGATCGGGGGCGCCATCGCTCCCAGCCCGGGAATGAACTTTGCAAACAGCAGCGTCTTTGGCCCGCGCTCGTAGAAGTACTCCGCTGAGGAAAAGATGCACGCCTCCGGGTTCACCGACGCCCGGCACAGCGCAGCCAGCAGCCACCATCCCGTGTACCTTCCACCAAAGAACAGCAGCGTATCGCCCAGCACTGCCCCGGCCCAGGCCACGCCCAGCGCCGTCCACAGGTTTAACGCACCCGTGTGCGCCGCCGCCCCGGCCATCAGCAGTGCAGTGGAAGCCGGCAGCGGAAGCCCCATTGCTGCCAGAAACAACACGCCCGCGCAGACCTGGTACCCATGATGATTAATGAAGCCGAGCAGATCCATTCCGGTGCTGCTCCAACAAAAGATAATTTGAACGGGCTTTACTTTCATTGGATGCCGGGCGACCTTCATCAGACACTTCACCGCCGCTAAAGTGGCAGAGGCAACGACTACTTACAGGAGAGGTTTGGTCCTCGAGGCTGACAGTAGGTTCACAGTTCGTCTGAAACCAGAGCGGTTGAACTTCATTGACCTACAAACTTACCTCTCGATCAAAATTCTTCAGGCATGAGGTCGCGTTTAGGGGCGTGGCTCAGCCATGCCGTAAGCGCTCGATCGAGTCATCCGGCTTCAGCTGCCGAGGCACATGCGTTCGTGCAAGAAGAGCAAACGCAGCCTGGCTCTCTGGAGTTGTAAAGTGCATGGCAAGCAGCCGCCTCAAAATTCCACTTTAACCCCCACCTGCACCTGCCTTTCTCTCGAATTCCCTGTGCTCGCCGCCGTATACGCCCCAAATGGCTGCTCGTTCACGCCCTCCGCTAGCACCGCCGCCGCATCCTGGAACACTAGCGGCGTCACCCCACCCACCGAAACGCCCGGCTGATACGCTCGCGTCGTCGTGCTGGTGTAGTTGACGTGATTCGGCAGGTTGAACACCTCCGCTGTCGCCCGTAGGCGCACTCGCTCCGTGACCTTCAATCCCTTGCTCACCCGCAGATCCAGGTGCACCGTCTCCGGCAGTCGCAGCGTGTTCCTCCCAATCGTCGGCAGATACACTGCGCCCCCTGAGCCATTGATGCTCGTATGCCCACCCTTCAACCGCGCTCCCCCAAAGATCTCGTAGCTATAAGGCCGCCCGCTCGCCACCTGCAGCAGCGGATCTACCTGCCAGCCATTCCCAACCGCCTTGACCCACCGTCTTGAACTGACTATCGTCGGCTCCCAGGCCGCACTCGCCGTCACCTTATGCGCAAAGTTCAGCGTCGAAAGCCCCTTGTCGTACCCGATCGCAAACGGATCGAACTGCCCATTTGTCCTCGGAGTCGCTCCACTACTCTGCCCATAATCAATCGCCTTTGCCCACGTCCACGACGCCCGGAACTCCAGGCCTTTTGAGTTCCGCCTCATCGCCTCAACCACAAGCGCGTTGTACGTCCCGTTCGCATTCGAAACGATGTCCGTTACCGGCCCGTAAAGTTGGCTCACGCGTGCCGAGTAAAACGGCACCACGAACATCTGCCCATTCGTTACCCCTACCGGTCCACTGCCCATCACAGGCCCACCCTGTAGCTGAAACGTCCTCGTCTCGGTCGAAGACGCGATGTTGATGTCCACTGAATCCGGCAGCTGCCGGTCGAGATTTATGACGTAAGAAGCACTCGCCGTCACCCCATGCCCGATCCCGTGCTCGATCCCAAAAGTGCCCTGCTGCACCATCGGCAGCCGGAAACCTCGGTCGAATACCGTCGCCGCAGTCGTAGCGCTTACTGCCGCTGGCGGAGTTGCGACGTAGTCGCACCCATATCCGAATCCCTGGTTTGCCACCTGCGGACACAGCGTCTCTGTCGCAGGCGTAATTCGTACATGGGTGGCCGAAGTCGGCATCGCCGTATCGATCAGCGCTGCCCGAATCGTCGCCCCCGGCAGTCGCCCAAAGTAAACCCCGTACCCAGCATGCACCGCGCCCTTGCCCGACCCCAGCGGCTGCCACGCCACACCTACCCGCGGGCCAAAGTTGTTCCCATCCTTTGGAAACACACCTGTCGCGCCACCCCTGCCACTGGTTGCTAACCCAAACAGCGCATCCAGCGCCGCATTCGGATGCTGCGCCACCGGCTCCTGTTCATACTCATACCGCAGCCCGGCACTTACATGCAGCTTCGCCGTCACCCGCCACTCATCCTGCACAAAGCCTGCCCACTCCTGCGTATTGAAGCTCACCGCCGACTGCCCAAAGCTCTGCGTAAATGTCCGAAAGCAGAAAAGATGGTCCGCCGCATGGATCGACGGACACCCCCCGTTCGGATAAGCATTCGCATTGAACGTGAAGTCCGTAATCCAATCCACCAGCCCGCCAGCCTTCCCGCCCGTCACCCCGCTGTCATAGCTGAACGTCCCTTCCTGGTTCGCCAGTGCATCGATCCTGTCGTGGATCTTCGAGTAATCAACCCCCACCTGCAACAGGTGCCGCCCATGCACCCACTCCACCATTTCCGCCACCTGCCCTCGCCGCTCATCCGGATACGCCTTCCGTCCCAGCGACGCCGGCGTCCCGAACACAAATCCGTTTGGCCCAATCGCCACCTCCGGCGCCAGCCCTCCCGGCCCAACGCCCGGCTCCTGCGCCAGCGGGGCCTGCGCCGTCTCCCACTCAAAATCCCGTCCATACGCCACCCGAACCTCGTTGCTCAGGTGTGTCGTCCAGAGGCTTACCCACCGCCCGACCGCCGCATCCACCTTGCCGTAGCTGTTCCCCAGGCTCGCCGCTCCGCGCTCGACCACCGGCTCTGACCGCACCCCGGCAGGCGAGTCCCACCGCACGCGATTGGCTTGCACACTCACCCGGTTACTCGCCGTTGCTTGCCAGTCCAGCTTCCCGAATGCAATTTCCTGGTCCTCCCTTCGCGTCACCGGACCCGTCAAGCTGTCGAGATAATTTAGCGCCGCATTCGTCGCCGCCATCGATACTCCCCGGTTGCCCAGCAGCGCGCGCTGCGTCGCCGTCAACTGGTAAAACTCCGCATACCCCGGAGATGACACCGCCGGGTCCCTCCGCCGTTGCGCATCCACCGTCCCAAAGTAAAAGAGCTTTGCCGGGGTCGGGCGAGCACGAAACGGCATTCGCACCGGCCCGCCCACCGACGCCCCAAACTGCTGCCGCAGATCCTCCGGCTTCACCAGCGAGTTCGTCACCACCCCGTCTGCATAATGCGTTGTCAGCGAAAAAGGACTTGTCGCCCCCCAAGCGCTGTCGCGCACGAGGTAAAAAATACTCCCATGCACCGCCGTCGTCCCACTCTTCGAGACCGTCGTCACCACCCCACCCGCCGCATGCCCATCAAGCGCCGAATAGCCGCCAGCCCTCACCCGAAACTCCTGCACCGCTCCCTGCGCAAACGTGTAGGCCGCTCCCGCGTGCCTACCATACTGCGCCCGCGCTCCATCGCCGCCTGCCCCTGTTTCCCCGCCTGAGTCTGCCCGCTCCTCGGCCTCGCGCCCCGCCCCGCCGCCGGTTCCGCGCGCCACCGACCCGAAGCTTTGATCGTCCGATGCCCCATCGATCTCGCTTGAGTTCTGCGTCACTGCCAGTCCGCGAAAGCTTACCGCCGCCTCGCTCTCCGTCGTCGACCCGGCATTTGCAACCGGCTCCATCAGCGCAAAGCTCTGCCACCTCCGCCCATCCACCGGCAGCCGCTCCACCTGCTCTGCCGTCGTCACCGCGTCGCCCGCAGTCGCCGCAGCCAATGGTGAAGCCGGCTCCGGCATCGGAGCCCCACCCGCAATACTTACCGGCGCTGCATCCACCGACAGCATCGTCGACACCTGCTCGATGTTCAACCGCGCATCCGCACTCGCCACCGCTCCCAGCTCGACCGTCACCATCTCGGCCATCGCCTGGAACCCAGCGGCTGTAATCACAACTTCATAGGCACCCGGCACCACCCGCGCCGCCAGGAAGCTCCCATCCAAACCCGAGATGATAGTCTGTGCCACGCCAGTGGCAACGCTCTGGATCACCACCCGCGCGCCCACCACCGAGTCACCACGGACATCCACCAACCGTCCGCCAACCGCTCCATCGACAGCACTCTGCGCGAACGCCGCTCCCGCAAGCCCCCACCCAAAGATCAGAACGCGGCACCACCGCGCAATCCCGCACATTCCATTCGGCATACAGCTCTCCAGGAGATCTCTGCAGTACAAGAGAGAGAAATCACCGGGGCTGTCTGCGCCTGTTGCAATCGAGCAGAAGACATCGCCGCCCAGCAAAACATTGTGGGAGTTAGCCGAAGCCTACTCCCTTTTTTGAATTAAAAAAGCTACTTCTTTACCACGGCATCTTTGAGGACTGCGCAAAGCCTCGCATCGAAGAACTCTCTCGCCCCAAACTCCGCCTCGCCCAAACCGCCTTGCCCAAACCCCGCCTCCCAAACCCGTCTTGCTTAAACCCGTCCCGGCCCAAACTCCGTCTTGCCTATAACCCGTCTTGCTTAAGGGCACGGCTTCAGCCGTGCCACAAACACCGCCTCCGCCCCGCGGCTTTAG
>CAHJWN010000134.1 GCA_903642265.1 Acidobacteriaceae bacterium
TTTTTACGCTCAGGATACTCGTCGCAAGAAGATGTCACGCATTCCTATGATGCAGGACTTCAAGGGCACATTGTCATCGGCAGGAAGGAAAGGCCTGCTTCTGGTCCTCTGCTGCCGCCCGCTTGTTGAAGGAACACCTGTTGGCTTGGCTGCGTCGACTACGATCCCTATGCGATTCAATAAAGGCAATGTTGCAAGACGGGACGCATACCTCTGATTGCCAAGGCCGAAAGAGGCGGGTTATAGTGGCTATGTTTATCGACCATGTTTATTTCTTGGGGTGAAATATAGTATGCGCCGCAACCCACCGCTTCTTGTAACTGCATTTGCCGTCATGCTCAGCACACAATGCATCTCCTCCTTATTTGCGCAGGCTGACGCGGGTGCGAAGACTGCTGCGGGAGGAGCGAATCGTTTGCAGGCTGAACCGCCCTCGGGTCCCAGGGACGGCAACGGTGCGTTCCGTTCCAAGCAATATCGGGACTTATTCGCAGAGAATGGAAAGGCCCCTGCCGAGACCCAGGCGAAGGTGCAGAAAGCATTTCAGCAACTTTTCCATGGAGATGCACAGACCGAGCGCGTCTACTTCGAGGCGGGATCGAATGCAAGTGGGCCTTTGGCATACATAACAGATTGGGCCAATAATGATGCACGTACAGAGGGCATGAGCTATGGCATGATGATCGCCGTTCAGATGAACAAGAAGCGGGAGTTCGACGCGCTTTGGAACTGGGCGAATACTTACATGCTGATCACTGACCCGAAGAATCCAAATGTTGGCTACTTTGCATGGTCGATGAACACGGACGGCACACCGCGCTCGACCGGTCCAGCACCCGATGGAGAAGAATATTACGCAATGGCGCTGTTGTTTGCGGCGCGGCAGTGGGGCAGCGGCGAAGGTTTGTACAACTACCAGGCGCAGGCAGAGAAGATTCTGCGCGGCATGCGCCATCACCCTGTGGTGACTGAGACTGGACCCTTCCGCATTCATCCCGAAGATAAGCCGTTCGAGTACGACGACACAATGTTTCAGAGCCCGAATAAAACAGAGCGCTTGCAAGCTGAAAAAGATATCGCCATCGAATTGAAAGGCGAGGGCAAGACACCTCCTGTTAAGCCAGCCAGATTCGGCGGGGCGGGTGTGGGGCGCTCTGAAACTACAGGGCCAATGCTTGAGGAGGAGCATGCCATGGTGCGCTTTGTTCCCAACGTTGGACCCGGATTTACGGACGCTTCGTACCACCTTCCAGCATTCTATGAACTTTTTGCGCGTTGGGGCCCAACTGAAGATCGCGAGTTTTGGGCCAGGGCAGCCGATGTAAGTCGAACGCTATTCTTCAAGGTCACAGGTCCAAACACCGGTCTTTCTCCAGACCGCAACAGCTTTGACATGACTCCGATTCCAGGTTGGGACGGCAAGCCGGTACCGTTCAGCTACGACTCCTGGCGCACTGTCAGCAACTGGTCCGTTGATTACAGCTGGTGGCATAAAGATCCAAACGAGACCGTACTGAGCGACCGCATCCAGAGCTTTCTGGCAGGGCAGGGCATCAGTATGTTTGTCGACCAGTACACGCTGGACGGCAAGCCGCTCTCGACGCGCCACTCTACGGGAATGCTTGCGGCGACGACGGTTGGTGGGTTAGCTGCAACTCCGGGCAGGAACGAGAAAGCGTTCGTTGAAGAGCTATGGCGAACGCCGATCCCGGTTGGCGATCAACGCTACTTTGACGGGATGCTATATTTGATGAGCATGCTTCACTGCAGTGGCGAGTTTCGCGTGATTGATGCGCGATCAACGCCTTGATCTAGTCTGCCGCACCTAGTTGCTTCGCCTGGCGCACCTGCAGCAAGGCTCGCTGACGAATATCATCCGAAGCGGCGCCAACGCGCACCTCGACATGGTCGCCTTCAAGGGCCCAGCCTTTCTGGCGTTCGTTCCAGTAGGCGAGATCCTTGGCGTTCAGAGTAAGCGTGACGTGCTCGGTCTTGCCTGCGGCGATGTGTACGCGGCGAAAAGCCTTCAGCTCTTCGCGAGCTCTTGGAACTACGGAACCCTGGTGGGCAGCATAGAGTTGCACTACCTCATCCCCGTCGCGTGTGCCTGTATTGGTGACGTCTACGGCTGCTTCGACGGACTCTCCTTCGCTCAGAATTGACTTGCTGAGGCGCAGGTGATCGAAGGTGAACGTGGTGTAGCTGAGCCCAAAGCCGAAGGCGTACAGCGGCTTATCTTTGAAGTACATGTAGGTGCGACCGTCGCGAATGTTGTAGTCCATCATGGGCGGTAGTTGGTCGACGGAGCCCGGCCATGTGGTCACGAGATGGCCGCCTGGGTTGTAGTCGCCAAACAATACTTTCGCGATGGCGGTGCCTTCATCCTGCGAGGCGTGGGTGATATGCAGGATGGCTGGTACGTGCTGCTGGCTCCAGTTGATTGTGTAAGGAAAGCTGGAGACGAGGACGACGATGGTCCTTGGATTTACGGCGTAGACCTGCTTGACGAGCTGCTCCTGTTCAAGGGTGAGTGACTCACGATCGCGGCCTTCACGGCCATCGCTGGGTACAGTGCAGGCTAGAGTGCCACCACCGTCGACAGTATTGTGCCAGTCCTTTGCCATGTCCGGGCCGCAGGTCGGATCATTTCCGACAACCACGATCGCCACATCCGACTGCTTCGCGGCATCGATCGCGGCTTGCCCAAGTTCGCTCGCGGCATAGTTGATCTTGATGCCGCTACCCGCAGCGGTCTTGATTCCTTCAAGCGGTGTCACTGCGTGCGGAGGAAAGCCGCCGTACCAGTCCCAATGAACGGAGTCAGCTAGCGGCCCGATCACCGCGATTGACTTAACTGTGGACCGTTGCAGTGGAAGACTCTGATTGTCGTTCTTTAGCAGGACGACGGACTCGAGAGCCATGCGCTCTGAAACTTCCATGTCCTTTGCACTCTTCCACGGCTCTTCGGAAGCTGTGGACGATGCAGACGCGAGCGAAGTTGCTGGGTCTAAAAGACCTAGTCGAAGCGAGATCACGAACTTGCGTCGCAGCAGTCCGTCGATCTCTGCCTCGCTCACTGAGCCTTCCTTGATGGCAAGCCGGGTCTCATCCTTGTAGGTATCAAGAAACTGGTTGATACCGGCGTGAAGGCAGGCGATAACGGCAGCTTTCTGATCAGGAAACTTCTTGTGGCTGTCCCAGAGAAGCTTCACTGCGCCGCCGTCACTCGAAAGGACGTCGACACCCCACTTGTCTTCGACGATGCTCTTCAGGATGGGATTCACGGCCATGGGCGTGCCGTTCCAGGCGTTGTAGCTGGCCATGACTCCCTTAGCTCCAGCCTCGAGAAAGCCCATCCGGAAGGGTACCGAGTAGTACTCCCAGAAAAGGCGTTCATCGAATACAGAGTTTGAGTTAGTGCGATGGTCTTCGTTGCTGTTGGCCACAAAGTGCTTCAGCAGTGCGGCCGACTGCCAGTGTAAGGGATCGTTTCCCTGCAGGCCCTGGACAAAGGAGACGACCATGGTGCCATTGAAGAAGGGATCTTCACCATAGACCTCTTCGCTGCGTCCCCAGCGTGGATCTCGAGCCAGATCAGCCTGTGGTCCCCAGAGCATCAGCAAGGATCGGTCATATTCCGTATGTTCGGAGATGTAACGAGCTTCTGATCCTTCAACTGCCGCTGCTTCGCGGACGAGCGAAGGGTCCCACGTCTCTCCCATGCCCGGTGGCTGCGGGAATTGCGTGGTGGTTATGACGGAACGCTCAGCCTTGCCGCCTCCGCGCTGAACGACACCATGAATGCCTTCAGAGCCGCCGAAACTCTTCACTCCCAAACGGGGAACCGCGGTGTCGGTGCTCAGCGCATCGATCTTCTCATCGAGCGTCATGCGGGAGATAAGGTCAGAGATGCGTGCCTCATCGGGCAGGTTGACGTTCCTGAAGCGCAGCGCATCCTGCGCTTGCGCAATGACAGGCAGGAAGGTAAAAGCTGCGACAGTAATGCAGGCAAATGAGCGAAGAGATCGAACCTTGACCAGAGATATTTTGACCTTCAATGATTGCTCCCTCTCATCCAGCGGATGCGCTGTGATGATAACTGATCAACACATGGGTCGGCATTGCATAGCTGGATCGCTGCCGATCAGGAGTGACTACTACGGCTCCTTGTCTGGTATTACGCCTGGTATTACAAATACCTGCAACAATATCGGGGTGGCTGCGAGGCTTGCGCGTGAGCTTCGGCAGGCAGGAAACTGGCTGCGCAAGACCTGGGGTGCTGAATCTATAAAGCCGTGAACCAATATTCTGGTGCCATTCGGCTCAACGCCTGGTTGCGCCGAGTCTGTACCGTCACAGCGTTCCTGTGCGCGATGACATGGCATGCGGGTTGGGCGCAAGCAAAACAGGCAGCGGGAAGTCTCCCACAGCTAGTCGACATCACGAAGCAGACCGGGATTGAGTTTCAGCACCTGTCCTCTGCCGATAAACGATACATTGTTGAGTCGATGAGCGGAGGCGTTGCGCTGATCGATTACGACCGTGACGGGTGGCCGGACATCTTCTTTACGAACGCGCCTGACGTAGCCATGGCTCTATCGGGTACAAAGGCGCGGAGTGCGCTATACCGCAATAATCATGATGGGACCTTTACCGATGTCACAGAAAAGGCGGGTGTTGGCTATCCGTGCTGGGCCATGGGTGCCGTGGTAGGTGACTACAACAACGATGGATGGCCAGACCTGCTCGTTTCGTGTTTTGGTGGCGTGGTGCTCTACCGCAACAATGGTGACGGCACATTTACGGATGCAACGAAAGCTTCCGGATTGAATGTTGATTCCGGGTGGGCGATGGGCGCCGCGTTTGGCGATTATGACAGCGATGGGTTCGTGGATCTCTTTGTGCCGCACTACGTGGATTTCAGCCTGAAGGACCTGCCGGAGCTTGGATCAAAGAAGACCTGCATGTTTCACGAGATCGCCGTGCAGTGCGGACCGCGAGGGCTACAAGGCGCTTCAGATAGCCTCTATCACAACAACGGTGACGGAACGTTCACCGACGTCTCCAAGCAGGCGGGCGTTGATGATCCGCAGCGATACTACGGTCTGACGAGTGTCTGGTCAGACTTCGATGGTGATGGCAAGCTGGATCTTTTCGTAGCGAACGATGGCGAACCCAACTACCTGTATAAGAATGATGGCAAGACCCACTTCACTGACCTCGCGTACCAGGCAGGGATCGCGGTAAATAAGGACGGCTACGAACAAGCGAATATGGGCGTGGCGCTTGGCGACTACATGCACACGGGACGCTTTTCCGTGGCCATCACCCACTTCAGCGATGAGTACACAGCATTGTTCCGCAATGACGGAAAGATGAACTTCAGCGATGTGTCTGCCGAGGCTGGAATCATGAAGCCGAGTGCGCCGTTTGTAGGTTGGGGGGCGGCGTTCTTTGACTTCGACAACGATGGCTGGAGTGACCTGCTGCTCTTGAACGGCCATGTATATCCGCAGGTCGATTCACGGGACATCGGGACAAGATATCGCGAGCCTAAGCTGTTGTTCAGGAACCAGCACGACGGAACATTTCGTGACGTGAGCAAGCTCAGCGGGCCTGCAATCGAGGTACCGCAGGTTAGCCGAGGACTAGCTGTTGGCGATCTTTTCAACGATGGGCATGTGGAATTAGTTGTTGAGAATATTGAGAACGGTCCCATGATTCTGCGTACTGAAGGTGGACCGAAGAATCACTGGGTCAATTTCGAACTTGCGGGCACGACCAGCAATCGGCTGGCTCTGAATGCGCGTGTGCGCGTGTATGCCGGTGACCTTGTGCAAGCCGACGAGGTTCGGAGTGGAGGGAGCTATCTTTCGCAGAGCGATCTGAGGCTACATTTTGGGTTGGGCAGCCACAGCGCGTTAGACAAGGTGGAGATCACCTGGCCTGATGGCAGAAAAGAGACACTGAAGAACCTTGCGGCAGACCAGCTTTACGCGGTGCAGGAGGGGGCGGGCGTTGTGCCCGTTGAAAAGATCCGGCCGAAGACGGTGCAGCGAAAATAGCTTACTCGTGCGCTGCCTTGAGCCTTGATTGCGCAAGATACTGAGTGTAGGCAGGGTTTGACGGATCGAGTTGCGCGGCTACTTCGAGGTTGTGGGTGCCATCCTTTGTATTGCCCTTTCGTAACTGCATGCGGCCCAACGCGGCGTATGCTTCAGCATCTTTTGGATTGAGCTTGATCGCTGTCTCCAGTTCCTCCGCTGCTTGTGGCGAGTTGCTGAGGTCGTATGCTTCGCCCAGGGCGACATGTACCGCCGCAATACTCGGGTCGGCTTTCTCTAGAGCGATGAGGCGGGGCAGGCCCTTATCGAGAGCAGCCGTCTCCACCAGCGATTTCGCATAAGCGAACTGGATCTGTGAGGTCGCACCGGGCTTATCTGCAACGAGAGCGAGGGTCTTCGACGCGGCAGCATAATCTTTGACCAGGAATTGGCTCAGACCTAGAACGTTGCGGGCGCCATCGTCACTGGGGTGCGTACCGACGTATGAAGTGAGTGGGCCAATTGCCTCAGAGGGCAGGCCGGCGGCAAAGGCCGCGCGACCCCAGTTGTAGTCGAGCCCGGGGAGAGTGGGGCTCCATTCGGCCGCTTGCTGAAAGAACGCGACTGCCTGACGATACTTGCCCTGGGTGCCTGCGATTGCCCCGATGTTGTTGTAGCTGTCAGCGATTGCAGGCCTCAAACTTTTTTCGAGAGCATCTATTTGGCGAGCGCCTTCCGCATCCTTTTGAGAAGTCGCTGCTGGATGAAGCTGCACATCTAGAGTCCCGTCAGCCTTGGTCTTAGAATCCTGCAGATAGTCGGAAAGGCGGTCCTGATCACGGGAGAGGTTTTGCTGCATCAACGCCTGCGATGCTGCAAACTCCTTCTTGCCCTCCTCTGCCTGGCCAGTCTGAAGCAGTGTGCGGCCCAGAAGGTAGTGTGCTTTTTGTACCTGGTACGCGTTGCGTGACACATCTTTGGTTAAAGCAATGGATTTACGAAGGGCAGCTTCCGCTTCGTGGGGCTTTCCATTATCCGAATAAAATTGCCCGAGGTAAAGAAACGCGTCTGGATTTTGCGGGTCTAGTTCGGCTGCGCGTGAAAGGTAACCCAGAGCCTCAGAGTCACGCGCTGCACTCTCGCGCTGATTATTTAGCAGATGTCCCAAGGCGGCGTAGGCCAGGGCGCTGTCTGGTGCGACCGCAATCTCTTTCCGCAACTCAGACTCAACCTCGGGCAGCTTCGAACTGCCTACTGTCGAAAGGTAGACAGAAGCGAGAGAGTAATGGGCACCCGGCAGATGATTATCTTTTGCGATGGCTGCTTTGAACTCGGCAACAGCTTTATTTTGGAAGTCGGAACCGGCATAGGCCTGGCCGAAGAGCATATGGATCTGCGCCGTGTCTCCGAAGGAAGCGAGCATTTCGGTGAAGAGTGCTGATGCGGCATCTCCGTCGCCCAGATCGAGATCAGCGATGGCAAGCTCATAGCCATTCTCGAACGTGGAATCCAGTGAGACAGCTTGCTCGATTTCACGCTTGGCTTCAGCATTCCTGCCTTCTTTGAGGAGCACACGGCCCAGCAGCACATGTGCTTTTGCGGCAAGCTTCGGATCGAGCGGTCGATTCCGAAGAGCGTTGAACGCAAGTAATTTTGCGTGGTCTAGATTGCCGTTATCGAACGAGATGCGAGCATACTCAAGCTCGAGGGCGGGGAAATCAGGAACAAGTTTGAGAGCTTCATCAAACGCGGGCATCGCCTTCTCGTACTCGCCGGAATGAGCACGGCCTAAGGCGATCTGTCCAAGCGAATCGGCGATGAAGATCCGGTATTGCTGGGCAGCTTTATCGAGCTCGTTTGCGGCCTGAAAGTCCTGAGCGGCTTTGTAGCGGCGGTCGAGGACGGATTGGGCCGGAGGTTTGCTCGCCAGCTGCTGCGCTGCGCATGATGCGACCAGGAGGCAGGTGATACCAGTATGCAAGAGAGTGCAACGGATCCGGCCTGATCTTGATACCAGGCCGGCGACCCTGCTCTTGCTGGATTGCGTTGAAGGTGAGTGAAGAAGAGTCACAGAGATAGTTTACGTCTTGGTTGCGGAACCTGGCGCTTCCACAGCAGTTGAATAAGTGACGCTACAAACAGTAACGGCCGGGTCACCTTGAGGCGACCCGGCCGCTACTGGCTAATTCTGCGGTTAGAAGATGTACTTCACGTTCAGCTCAATGATGCGCTGATAAGGTGCGTGGGTCTTTTGATCCAGGAATCCAAAGGTGCTGGAGGTCTGGCTCGAAGGGGTGATCGCTTTGCTGTTGTAGTCCACGTTGTAGTACAGCTGAGCCTGGGTGGCTGAGCTGAACTGCGGCAGAGGATGGTTGAGCCAATCGAACGCCGATACCCGGAACTGTACGCTCTGATGTTCCCTGACCGGGAACGACTTATAGAGCGCAAGATCGTTGTCGAAGAACGAAGCATTGCTGAGATACGGATAAGCCTGACCACCTTGCTGACCGATAGCCGGTGCTTGGAAGCAGCCAACGCGAAGACGCTGATACTTTGCCAGACCGCT